>CAYUSL010000037.1:0-23682 GCA_964447125.1 uncultured bacterium
CGCGGAGAACATGGCCGTGGGCATCTGGGCGAGGCTTAGGACTTGGTTCGTCGCCATCGTTCACCCCCGCGAGAAGGCGGGCGGGGATTCTTCGACCGCGCCGCAGAAGCGATCGGTGGTGTCCGGATCGCCGCGTGCGGTGCCGGATCCCGATGCGTTCGTCAAGCTGGCCGAGCGATACCTCGGGATGCGAATGGCGGACACGGCGCTTCACGTTTGTCAGCGAGGACTCGAGGCTCATCCCGATCACCTCGCCGGCCAGGCGCTGTTGGCGCGGATCTACGTGGCGAAGGGGCAGCGAGCCGATGCGCAACAGCTTGTAGACCGCTTGCTCAAAGAGCATTCCGAGGCACCCGAGCTCGCGGGCCTCGGCGGCCTGCTGACGAGTAGCGCACAAGCCGTGCCGGCGGCAGACGCTCCGCGAAACCCACCGCCCCGTGCCGCGATGCTCGCCGAGAGCTCGCGACGTGAGCTGCAGGCGCTCGAGGCCTATCTATCGCGAATTCGACGGGAGCTCACGCGCGTCGGTCCGGGTTGAGCTCGGGACTGTCGAGCTCTTATCTTGGGCGCCTTCGGGCGGCCTGATCTTGCTGACTCAGAGGGTGTGATGATCTCGACGGCTGAATTTCGTAAGGGACTCAAGATCGAGATGAACGGGGAGCCGTTCATCATCGTCGACTTTCAGCACGTCAAGCCTGGTAAGGGGGGCGCGTTCGTTCGGACGAAGCTGAAGAGCCTGATCACGAGCAAGGTGCTCGATCAGACGTTCCGCTCGGGCGACAAGGTGGACGTACCGGACGTCGAGCAGCACGAGATGCAGTACCTCTTTCGCGTGGGCGAGGACATCACGCTCATGGACACGGCGACGTACGAGCAGCACACGTACACTGCCGACGAGCTGGGGTCGGACATCCAGTGGACGAAGGAGGGAATCACGATCGGGGTGCAGGTCTACAAGGGGCGGCCGATCGGGCTCGAGCTACCGATCTTCGTCGAGCTTGCGATCGTGAAGACGGATCCGGGCATTCGCGGTGACACCGCGACGGGTGGCACCAAGCCAGCGACGCTCGAGTCGGGTGCGACCATCCAAGTCCCGCTCTTTCTGAACGAAGGCGACACGGTCAAGGTGGATACCAGGACTGGCGAGTACGTCGAGCGGCTCTCGAGCGCTCGGAGTAAGTCGTGACGGATCGCGAAATCGTCGAGCTGATTCGGTTTCTCGTGCAGACCGACGTCCGCGAGCTGCGGCTCGAGCGCGACGGCGAGCGGCTCGAGATCGTGCGGGCGCTGCCGGGCATGGCGGCGGAGCGCGGTTCCGTGGAGAGCGCACCGTACCGTGCGCCCGAGGTGCAGCCGTCTCTCGCGCCAGACCTGGTGCGCCGCGACGTGGCGGCGACGGACGATCAGCTTCGCGCGATCTCGTCGCCACTCGTCGGTACCTTCTTCCGTTGCCCCGCGCCGGGTAAGCCCGCGTTCGTGGACGTGGGCTCGGTAGTCGAATCGGGTGCGACACTCTGCATCGTGGAATCGATGAAGGTCATGAACGAGATCGAGAGCGACCTGAAGGGCCGCGTCGCGAAGATTCTGGTGGAAGACGGTGAACCGGTGGAATACGGTCAGCATCTCTTCCTGATCGAGCCCATCCTCTGAGCTCGCCCGCGGCCGTGACGCGCCGGATTCCCGTCGATGATTCGTAAGGTGCTCATCGCGACGCGCGGAGAGATCGCGCTGCGGATCATTCGCAGTTGCCGCGAGATGGGGATCCGCACGGTCGCGGTGTGCTCGACCGCCGACCGAAACGCGCTACACGTGCGGCTCGCGGACGAGAGCGTGTGCATAGGACCGCCACCCATCGCGGAGAGCTACCTCAACGTCCCGCGGTTGCTCGGCGCCGCCGAGACCAGTGGAGCGGACGCCATACACCCAGGCTACGGCCTGTTGTCCGAGAGCGCGGCGTTCGCCGAGGTCTGCGGAAAGTGTGGGGTCACGTTCATCGGGCCTACGCTGCGCAACCTGCGGCTCATGGGTAACAAGGGCAAGGCCCGAGAGGTCGTGAGCCGTGCCGGCATTCCGGTGCTACCGGGGGTGCCGCGCAAGATCTCGGACGCGCGTGAAGCGTTGCGAGCCGCTCAGCGGATCGGCTTCCCCGTGTTGATCAAGGCCGCCTCCGGCGTCGGCGGCCGTGGGCTCAAGCTGGTCCTCGAGCCATCGCGGTTCGTCGAAGCCTACGAAGAAGCCAAGGGGGACGTTCGCGCGGCTTTCGGAGACGAGCACCTTATCGTGGAGCGGTACTGTGCGGATGCGCGACACGTCGAGTTCCAGATCCTCGCCGACTCGGAAGGCCGAGCGATCCATCTCGGCGAGCGCGAGTGCACCGTTCAACGCCGCTTCGAGAAGGTTCTCGAGGAGTCGCCATGCGGTGTCCTCGGTCCCGCGCTTCGCGCCGAGATGGGCGAAGCCGCGATTCAAGCTGCTGCCGCCGTCAACTATCGCACCGTCGGCACCGTCGAGTTTCTCGTAGACGGCAGAGGTCGCTACTTCTTCATCGAGATGAGCGCACGCATACAGGCCGAGCATCCCGTGACCGAGATGGTGACCGGCGTGGACATCGTGAAGGAGCAGATTCGCCTCGCCGCCGGCCTACCGCTGGACATGCATCAGGAGGATCTGCGGATGCGTGGCCACGCGATCGAAGCGCGAATCTACGGTGAGGACCCGGTGACCTTCGAAAGGTCGTATGGTACAGTCGCGCGGTATCATCCGCCCGGCGGGAGCGGCGTACGTGTCGAGAGTGCTCTGCAGGTTGGTGACTCGATTTCCACCCATTCCGACCCGTTGCTCGCCAAGGTGATCGTCCACGCGGAATCCCGTCCCGCCGCGATCGCGAAGATGAGAGTCGCGCTGCGTGAGATGGTGCTCGACGGTCTGCCGACCAATCTCGAGCTGCACCGGCGGATCTTCGCCGATGCAGAGTTCGTCGACGGGCGCGTGACGAGCGGTTTTCTAGCGCGATTCGGTGCCAGCAACTGAGCGGCTGTGGGGAAGGGGACGTCGGTCTTGGCCAAGGGGAAGCGATCCAAGCCCTCGCTGCTCGAGCGACTCGGCCTGGCGAACCTGTTTCGCCGCCGTGGCGACGACAAGCTCATCAACGAGTACGAGGAGATCGTCCGACAGAACCCGGACGACTACCGAGCCCGCATCAAGCTCGCCGAGTTCTACGCCAAACAGGGCAACGACCAACGCGCGGAAGAGGAGTTTCTCACCGTCGCAAAGTCGTACAAGGAAGACGGGTTCAATCTCAAGGCGATTGCGACCTACAAGCAGGTCCTCAAGCTCAATCCCGACAATGCCACGATCATCCTCGAGCTCGCGGACCTCTATAAGCGCCAGGGATTGATCCGCGACGCAATCGACCAGTACCACGCTGCGATCGTCATCTTCCAGGCCAATCAGCAGCGCAACGAGGTCTTGCACGTCCTCAAGCGCATGAGCGAGCTGAGCCACGAGAGCGTCGAGCTCGGGCTCAAGCTCGCCGATCTCTTCGTCAGTGAGGGGTACGCGCGCGAGGCCAGTGACCAGTTGCTCACGGTGGCGGGGCTGCTCGCCGAGCGCGGCGACCGTGACCGATCCGAGAGCGTGCTCGAGCGTCTCCTCACGACGCACGAGAGCCAGCGTGACGCGCTGCGGGTGATCCAAGAGCTGTACGAGGAAAAGGGCGCTGCAGCGAAAGCGTCGATGGTGGCGGAGCTGGGCCACGAGATCGGTGGCGCCGGTGACGTCGTCGCCGTGGTGCGCCGGCTGTGGGGGATCGAAGCGAGCGACTCGGCAGCGCTCATGGCGGAGCCGCCGGCGCCAGCAATGTCGATTCGCCAAACGCCTCCCGCGAAGGAGCCGAAGCGACAGGCGCCTGAGCGCAAGACCCTCGACGACGAGATCGAGAACTTCATCCAGAGCTACAACTGGTCGGACGAGGCTGGTGGGGCAGCGCCCGGCGCTGCCGAGCCGGCGCTTTCGGGAGGCGGCTCGTTCGACGGCGCGGAGTCGCCGGACGCGAATGACGACGTGTTCTCGTATCAACCGCCGCCGGCCCACCCGAACGTGCCAGCGCCCGAGGAACCGCTCGATCGTTGGTCCAGCCACGAGTTCACTGAAGGCGTAGAGGATGTGCTCACGCGAGCGCTCTCCGACGACTCGGGGGCGGATACCGACGAACGCGGAGAGGCGCCGTCTGCCTCGTGGCTCGACGAGGCCGAACCGCTTCCGCCTGCGGCGTATGGCGACGAGGAAGATGCGGCGTTGCTGCGAGTGGACACCGAGGCCGATGACCGCATTCGCCTCAAGTCGGACCGCGACTACCTCGACAAGATGCCGAGTCAGATCGATCCCGAGTCGCTCAATCCGAACAACGCCGAGATCTTCACCCGCTCGGGCTTCGAGCGTGTGTTCAGCGAGTTCAAGAAGGGTCTGGAGCAGCAGATCGGGATCGAGGACGCCGACACTCACTACAACCTGGGGATCGCCTACAAGGAAATGGCGCTCATCGACGACGCCATCCACGAGTTCGAGACTGCAGCCCAGGATCCGACCTGGCGCGTCGACGCGCTCACGATGATCGCGCTCTGTCACGAGGACAACGGGGACCTGGAGACGGCGATCTCGTTCCTGAAGCAGGGCCTCGAGACGGAAGGCATCACCCAGGAGAAAACGACCGGTTTGCTCTACGAGATCGGCCTGGCCAACGAGGCCCTGGGGCGGTTCGACGAGGCGTACGACTACTTCAGCAAGGTCTACTCGGTCGACGAAGACTACCGAAACGTGAAGAAGAAGCTGGCCGACCTACTCAAGGAGTTGTGAGCGCGATAGAGTCGCGCGGTGCTGAGAACGTCGTCGATCGATGGAGCGGCGCTGTGCCGGAGGTCGGTGACGTTTTGGATCTGGCGGGCATAGCTCAGTTGGTAGAGTACGAGCTTCCCAAGCTCGGTGTCGCGGGTTCGAATCCCGTTGCCCGCTCCAGGTAGTGGCAGTCGTGAGCCCGAAGCATCGTTCGGACGGGCCTGCAGATCGTAGTCGCGCGTCGCTGCGGCAGATGGCGCGCGGCATGCTGCCGCACGCCGATCCGGATGTGCATCGCGCGGGCCAATCGCTGGGAATTCCTCGCGAAAGGGCGGATGGCACCCGGCCACAAAATGTAGTGGTTCCTCTTGCGGAGCCATACTCGGTCTTGTATGTTCGGGGCCGCGCGCTGGCCCGCGAGCGCTGGTGGCGCTTTCTCACACGATCGAGGTTTTTGGATGCGCATCCAGTCGCTGGAAGTCGTGGGGTTCAAGTCATTCGCTGAGCGCACGCGACTCGAGTTCACCCACGGGGTTACGGCGATCGTCGGCCCCAACGGATGCGGCAAGTCCAACATCGTCGACGCGCTCATGTGGGCGCTCGGCGAGCAAAGCACCAAGCGGCTGCGTGGCCGCAGCATGGAAGATCTGCTCTTCAACGGTTCCGAGTCGATGAAGCAGGTCGGGCTCGCCGAAGTGCAGCTGACCTTCGGCGTCAACGGCGACGATCTGCCGGCGCCCTACAAGGGCTATCCGACGATCACCATCGGCCGACGGATCTACCGCACTGGCGAGAGCGAGTACTCGATCAACGACACGCCGTGTCGCCTCAAGGACATATCGGACATCTTTCTCGGTACTGGAGTAGGCAGTCGTACCTATTCCGTGATCGAGCAGGGGCGCGTCAGCCAGCTCGTCGGTGCGAAGCCGCAGGATCGTCGTGCCTTCATCGAGGAGGTCGCGGGGATCAGTCGCTACCGCAGCCGCCGTCAGGAGGCGGAGCGCAAGCTCGAGGCAACGACGCAGAATCTCCAGCACGTCGACGCCATCCTCGTCGAGCTGGAGCGCCAGGTCGGCTCGCTTTCCCGGCAGGCGCGCAAAGCCGAGCGATACGAGCAACACCGCACCGAGATCCGCCGACTCGACGCGGACCTCACGGGTCGCCACGTCCTACTGCTGAGGACGGAGCGCGCCGGGCAGGCGACGCTGCTCGAGGCGCTCACGCTCGAGCAGAGTGCCGCCACGGCGGGGGTGAGCGGCGCGGAGGCCAAGCTCGAGCAGCGCCGATTGGAGCTGGTCGAGCTCGAGCGTACGTCCCGGGATCGAGACGGCGAGCATCACGCAATCATGATGCGACTCAACCAGGCCGAGCAGAGCCTCGCATTCGTCGCCCAAGAGCGGGGACGGATCGCCGAGCGCCGGGCCCGCATCGAATCGGATCGCGAAGCGTTGGTGACGCTGCATGCCGAGCTCGAGTCGCGCATCACCGGCGCCGCACACCATCACGAGGAGACTCAGGCAGCTCACGAGCTGGCTGCGGCCCATCGCGTTTCCGTCGACGACACGCTTCGCACGGAGCGCCAGGGCCACGCGGCAGCCGAGGCGGAGCTCGACGAGCAGCGTTCCCAGCATTTCGGTCTGCTCAACGCGCGCTCGATGGCCGAGGGCGAGCTCAAGACCCTGGAGCGGCGCGAGGCACAGCTTCGTGCGCGCGCCGACCGCAAGGACGCCGACCGCAATGCGGCGTTGCGGCAGATCGAGATTCTGAGTGAGGGGCGCACGGCCTCGTCCACCGAGCTCGAGCACCTGAACCGGCACCGCGAGGCGCTCGCCGCGGAGCGCGCCGAGGTTCGCGAGCGGGCGGTCGAGCGGCGTGCCGAGCTCGAGAATGCGGTTCGCGCGCTGGACGCCGCGCGCTCGCAGCTCGCGCGATCGGAGAGTCGCTGTGCTTCGCTCGAAGAGTCGTTGCGCCGACGTGAAGGGCTGAACGAGGGCGCACGTCGCATCCTGGCGGAGCCGCGTGACGGCGATTCGGGCATCCGCGGCACCGTCTCCGACGTCGTGAACGCAGACGATGCTCACGCACGGGCCGTGGAAGCGTGGCTCGGCCCAGCGCTGGACTACGTGCTGGTCGACTCGCCGCGCGCGAGCCTGCCTTGGGTTGCTCTGCTCCACCGCGAGAACGCCGGGCGCGCGGGTATCGCCCCGCTCGGTGCAGCACGAACCGAGTCTCCTGCCGCTCCCGTGCCCGCGGAGAGAGACGGCGTCTTGGGACGACTTCGCGATCAGGTTCGTGTCGACGATGCGTTCGCGACGCTCGTCGACGAGCTGATGGGGGAGGCGTGGCTGGTCGACTCGCTGGAGCGCGCGCTCGCGCTCTGGGAGTCCGGAGTGCGCGTGCCGTTGGTGAGCCTCGACGGCGACATCCTGCAGCCCTCGGGCGTGGTCCAGGGCGGGAGCGTTGCGCGCTCGGCGTCGGGCCCGATCGCGCAGCGAAACGAGATCCGTCGACTGGAGCAGGAGGTCGCGGCGCTCCGAGCCGCGGTGGCGGAGAACGAGCACGAGCGCAACCGGCTCAGCTCGGATCGGATCCAGCTCGAAGCGCGCTTCGAGGAGCTGGGCCGCGCTCTCGAGCGTGACGAGAGCCGCCGCATGGAAGCGGTGCGCTCGCTCGGCACCGCCGAGGAGGCGATCCGCCAGCAGCGTGAGGTGGTGGAGGCGTTCGCGTTCGAGATCGAGGAAGTGAAGCGCGAGCTCGAGTCGATCGAAGGCGAGCGTGCAGCGCAATTGGAGCGCCTGGACGTGACCCGCGCCGCGATCGACCAGCTCCAGGAAGCGCTGGCCAGCGGAAAGGCGCGTCGCGACGAGCTGGTGCAGCGCATCGAGGCGCTGGCTGCCGAGCAACTCGAGGCAGCACGACGCGAGGCCTCCACGGCACAAGAGCGTCGCGCTGCGGAGCGCGAGCTCGTGGAGCTCGGTGAACGCCTCCGTGAGGCTCAAGCCCGCATCGCTGCCTCCGGCGACGAGCAGAAGGCGCTCGAAGCCCGCGTCGAAGAGCTCGTGAGCTCGGCTGACGAAGCGGAGGCGGTGCGCCGCACCGAGACCGAGGCGCGCGAGCGAGTCGAGGTCGAGCAACGAGCTCTCGGCGCTCGGATCGACGGAGCGCGCTCCGAGATCGCCGAGCTGACCCACGATACGCGTGTGCGGCGCGCTGCCCTCGAGAGCGTTCACGCGGCGATTCAAGCAGAGCAGGTTCGCCGCGCCGAGCTCGAGATCCGAATCCAGAGCTTGGAACAGGGCTTCCTGGATCGCTACGCGGTTGGGCTCGACGAGACGAGCATCATCGTGCCGCCCTCCGAGACCGAGGCGGAGCGCTGGGTGCAACGACTCGACGAGCTACGCAAGCGCATTCACCAGATGGGCGAGGTGAATCCGGGCGCGGTCGAAGAGCATCGTCAGGTGCTTGAGCGCCGCGATTTCTACGCCAATCAGCGCGCTGATCTCGCCAAGAGCCTCGAAGAGTTGACCCAGGCGATCACCAACATCAATCGGACCACGCGCCGTCGCTTCCGCGAGGCGTTCGACATGGTGAAGGAGTCGTTCCAGCAGGTGTTCCCGCGCCTCTTTCCCGGTGGTCAGGGCGACCTGCTGTTGACCGAGGGCGCGGATCTGTTGGAGGCGGGTGTCGAGATCGTGGTGCGCCCCGCGGGCAAGAAGCTTCAGTCGATCGACCTGCTCTCGGGTGGCGAGAAGGCCATGGCCGCGCTCGCGCTCATGTTCGCGATCCTGAAGGTGAAGCCCTCGCCATTCTGTTTGCTCGACGAGGTGGATGCGCCTCTCGACGAGGCCAACATCGGCCGGTTCAACGACCTGGTGCGCGAGCTGGCGGTGGAATCGCAGGTGGTGGTGATCACCCACAGCAAGAAGACGATGGGCGTCGCCGACCGGCTCTACGGAGTCACGATGCCCAAGCCGGGCATCTCGCAGGTGGTGGGCGTCAGCCTGAACTGATCGCGGCCGCGCACGCGGGCTGCAGCTTCCAGCGTGTCAGCGGCGGGGGCGGTAGGGACCGCTTCCGCCCGTTCGCGGACCCTTTCCGGTGCCAGCGTCGGCGGTCGGCAGCGGCCCCGGGGTTCCGCCGGCTGCCATCAGCATCGTGTTGATCACCGGTGTACAGCGCGTGGCGCCGCAGGTGCCGGTGGTTGCACCGGTACGACGGCGAACCTCGGGGATCGTCCGCGCACCCGCCCGGATCGCCTGATCGATCGTCTTCCGCCGGATGCCGCGACAGATGCACACGACCTGGAACCCGGCGAGGATTGCAGCGTCCGGAGAGGTGGTGACGGCGGGTGACTCGGCGGCGCCGGTCGTGCCGACCGGCGCCGTGAACGGCGCGGGCACGTCGACGCTCGTCGAGTCGAGTGGGGGCCGAGGTGGTTGGGAATCGGATGGGCTCACGTGTGGCTCGCGGACGCTGTGCGTAGCTAGGGGCGGATTGACGTGCTTTTCACTGGGTCCATAGGATAACGGCCCGCGCGTTCGACACGAACCTCAACGAAAGTCGGGAGCCATGGCCTATCGGCGACACTTCTTCGTTTGCACCACGCAGCGACCGCCGTTCGGCAAGCCGTCGTGCGGTGGACAGGGATCCGCGGCGATCGTGGCGGCGCTCGTGGCCGAGCTCGACAAGCGTCCGGAGTTGGCAGGAACGGTCGCGGTCGCGACCTCGAGCTGCCTCGGTCCGTGCTTCGATGGCCCGACGGTGGTCGTCTACCCGGAGGGGACCTGGTACACGGGGGTCAAGCCGGAGGATGTGCCAGAGATCGGCGAGCGGCACATGGCCGGCGGCGAACCCGTCGCGCGACTGCGGAACCCGACGCTCAGCGAGCCGGCGCGAACCACTTGAGTCTCGGTTGGCAGCGCCCGCGGAACGCGGGTGCACGCGCGGCACTTCAGTCGTCGGACAGAACGTTCTTGAGGTCGGGCAAGTCTTCCTTCAGCCGCTGAAGGATACTGACTTGCAGAGCGTAACGCTGCGCATAATCCTCGGGATCGATGCCGTGAAAACGCACGTTGACGATGCCGTCATCGGTCACGGAGACGAGCTCGACCCCCAGGCCGTCGCCAGCGAGGCCGGGCTGGATTTCGCCGTCGATGATGTTGCGGATCTGGTGCTCCATGGCGACTCGAAACCATAGCGTCGCGCGCTACCCCAAGCAATCGCCACGCGGCGGCGTCGGCACGCATCGGAGCCGAGATTGGAGTCGCGCTCCGTGAAGGTCAGGGTGCTGCTCTTCGCGGCTTGCAGAGAGATCCTCGGCGCGAGCGCGATCGACGTCGAGCTGGCGCCCGGCGCGAGTGTTCGCGACGCGCTCGCCGCGCTGATCGAGCGCGAGCCGCGCCTCGAGCGCTTCGTGGCGAGCGCGCGCTATGCGCGGAACGACGCCTTCGTGGATGCGACGGAAGCGTTGATGGACGGTGACGACGTGGCGGTGATCCCGCCGGTCAGCGGAGGTCGTGGGTGATCGAGCTGAGTGAGCGTGCCATCGATCCGAGCCAGCTTCTGGCGGCGGTAACCAACCCTTCTGCCGGAGGGGTCGTGCTCTTCCTCGGGACGGTGCGAGACCACACTGGCCCCAAGGCGGTATCCGCCATGGAGTACGAGGCGCACGGGCCGCTTGCCGAGCGCGAGCTCGCGGTGGTCGTGGAGGAGGCGCGTTCGCGCTGGCCGGGGGTGCGGATCGCAGCACACCACCGCACCGGACGCCTGATGCTGGGAGAGGCGAGCGTGGGTGTGGCGGCGAGCGCCGCACATCGCGGCGAGGCGTTCGCGGCGGCGCGGTGGGTGATCGACACGCTGAAAGAGCGCGTGCCGATCTGGAAGAAGGAGCTTTCGCCCGAAGGGGATGCTTGGGTGCACGGCGAGGAGCGCGTCGCCGTGGACTGAAGGTTCCGCGAGCAGAGCGGGGAGTGGGTTGCCTACGCTCTGTCCGTCACGCCGACTCGAGGCGTTCCACCTGGAAGCGCAGGATCGTTTCACCCATGGTGAGCTTGTCGCCGTTACGGATCGCGTACTCCTCGACCACCGAACCGTTGAGCAAGGTGCCGTTCGAGCTCTCGAGGTCGCGCACGCGGAACTCGGCGGCGCCGTAGACCAGCTCGGCGTGGTGGCGGGACATCGACGGATCGTTGATGGTCACGGTCGAGTCTTCGCCGCGACCGATCACGGTTCGCGCCTGCGTGATCGGGAATTCCTGCCCTTTCTGCACGCCGGTCGTGACGACGAGCTTGGCGTGCAGCCAGGACGGCGGCGTCTCCTCCACCTGAGATGGACGGGTGTTGTCGAAGTGATAGGTCTTCTGATCCGGGTGTGTATTGCTCACGTCCCTCGCCCTCGTGAGCCGATCGGGGATGCCGTTGGCTCGTGGGTGTTCATTGGATCATGTCGTTCGTGCGTCGCAAACGGTCTGCAAGCTTGTAGACCATGCGGACCGCCACGTTCGGATTCCCGAGAAGCATTTCCTCGAACGTGCTCTTGTCGTACACGAGCAGCAGCGACGCTTCGAGTGCCGAAGCGGTGGCGTTGCGCGGCTCGTGGTTCAAGATGGCCATCTCGCCGAAGAACTCACCGGCGCCGAGCTCGGCCAACACACGCTCTTCGCCGCCGACCGACTTGGTGATCTGGATTCGGCCGGATTGGACGACGAACATCGCGTCGCCGTGATCGCCCTCGTGAAAGAGCACCTCGCCTCGGCCGAGCTGCCGATGCCTCGCGGAGGGTGAGGTCGAATGACGTGTCATCGTGCGGGCAGCGACTGCCAGACGCGAGGATAATCGAGCGCTGCTTTCGCGGGAACCCGAATTTCCGTCGCGCTGGTTCGTCGGAATGCGTGTGCTAGAACCCCGTCCGATGCGCCCTTCGTCGCCATTCCACGTGCGTCTCGCCCGCTGGGCGTTGACGCTGCTCCTGGCCGCGCACGGCGTGGCGATGGCCGCGGATGTGGCCCCGGGCTCGCAGCTCGCGAGCGCGACGGCTTCCGGCTACGTGGGTAGTGCGCGCTGCCAACCGTGCCATTCGCGTGAGTTCGAGGTCTGGAAGGACGCGCCCCACGCGCACACGCTCCACACGCCGGGGGAAGCCGATCGCACTCGGCTGGCGGAGAGTCTCATGTGCGCCGATCGACCGATTCGGCTCGCGATCGGGCTCAAGCGCCACGTGCGCTTCGTCGCGCCCGATGGCGAAGGTGTCGACCGCGTGCTGCCGTGTCGCTGGAACCGCGCCACGGAATCGTGGGATGCGGTCGGCACGGAGCCTGGGCCGGTCTTCGCCGACACCTGCGCTTGGTGCCATCAGACCGGGCCGCGACCTCGTGCGATCGAGAACGGGGTCGGCTGCGAGGCGTGTCACGGGCCGGGGGCGGCCCACGTCGCCGATCCCGAGCGCCAGCACTCGTTCGCGTTCCCACCGAATCGCCCCGAGCTGGCAGCCTCGGTGTGTGGCTCGTGCCATCTGCAGGGCGGGCTCACGCGCGAAGGGCTCAGCTTTCCCGATGGCTTCAAGCCCGGCTCGGACCTGCGCGAGGTGTTCCGCTACGACTGGAAGGCGCTGAATGCCGCCGACGGCGATCATCACGCGCAGAAAGAGATCCGCGCCGTGCTCGCCGGCACGGCGACTCAACGCGTCTGCGTGAGCTGCCACGATCCGCATCGACAGACTGCGTCGGCGCACGGGAAGCTACCGCCAGGAGAGCTTTGCGCCGAGTGTCACGTGAACGGATCGGCCGCGCTGCGTGCCGATCGGGAGGCCGTGTGTCCGGTATGCGAACTGTGACGACTCTCCGGTGGTGTTCGACGTTCGCGGCGAAGGCGCTGGTCCTCGCCGCCGTGTGCTGCGCAACCAACGTGGTGGCACCGAGCGCAGCGCTGGCGGCGGCCAAGGTGGGAGACCCGCTTCCGCCGGTCACGCTCGACCTGCTCGACGTTTCGAACGGTGCGGGTGCGGCTTTCAAGCCGACGGCGCTGGCTTCGTGGGCGCAAGGCAAGCCGCGCCTCCTGCTCTTCGTGCTCCCCGGCCACTGGCCGTCGAATCTCGAGACCGCGGACGCCCGCGCGCTCGCGAGCACGCTGGGCGGCAAGCTCGCGGTTGCGGTGGTCACCGTACCGAAGGCAGGTATCGCGAGCCCCACCGATCTGCGCAGCGCGCTCGGCGAAGCGGCGAACGGTCTACCCGTGTTTCGCGATGCGGGATTTGCGTTCGCCACTGCCGTCGGTATCGGCTCGGCGCCGAGCTACGTGCTCGTCGACGGCGACGGCGTGTTGCGCGTGCTGGGCGCCAAAGCGTTGGCCGCGCCCGTGCAGGGGCCGACCACGTTTGCCGAGTATCTGCGCGCGGGCGTCGCCAGCGGGAGCTTCGTGAGCCTCGACGCGCTCCCCGTGTACAAGCCGAATCAGCGGCTGGTGGGGCGCGCGTTCGTCGACCTGGCGCTGCCGCGCCTCGATCCACCCGGTGCGGCGAAGCTCTCGGAGTGGGCCGGCAAGGGCAAGGCGGTGTTGCTGGTGTTCTGGTCGGTGCGCTGCCCGCATTGCACGAAGGAGATGCCGCACTTCGCCGAGGTGGCCAAGAAATACGCCGATCGCCTCACGCTGGTGTCCGTGGCGCGCAGCGCGGACGGCGCCATGGAGCAAGAGACGCGCACCTACCTCTCGTCGAACTCGCTCAAGTTCCCGGTGCTGGTGGACGCGACCGGTGATGCGATGGATCGCTACATCGTGTCGTCGACGCCCACCAGCGTGCTGATTCGGGGAGATGGAAACGTGCTCGCCATCGAATCCGGCGAGATCGACAACCTGTCGAGCTGGCTCGATCGGTATTTGGGCGGCGCGTGACGCGCGCCGCAGGCGCCGCTCAGAACATCACGCCGAGCTGTGGCCGAATCGCGAAGATGTCGTCCCGCGACGGGCCGAACGTGTCGCCGGTGAAGAGATAGCCGCCCTTGAGCTCGGCCTTGATGTTGGGGTGGGGCTGCCACACCACGCCGGCGTCGATCTCGAGGCCCAGGAACGCCGGGTGCGTCACGATCTCGTTGGTGTCGTCCTCGTCGTGGACGAAGACGGGCGGATCGCTCGGGTGAAGCTTGTTGGTGACGATTCGCACCGGGCGATTGAGCCAGCCGACGACACCGCTGGTGTAGATCGTCCAGTGATCGTCGAGCTGGTACGCCGCCGCCAGCTTGCCGTAGGTGGTGTTGATGACGGTGGGTAGCTCGCTGGCGGGATCGATCGGACCAGCGACCTGATAGAGCACGACCGCGACGTCGAATTCCTGATCGAAGGGAAACGCCTGGAATTTGTGGTGGGTGAGGGCGCCCTCGCCCTTGAGGTCGTCCACGGCGTCGGCGATCTGCTGGTTGAGGCCGGAGTTGGCGGCGCCTTCCGGTCCCACGCGCGGTGCAGCGAAGTCGTCGCCGGCATCGGGAGGGGACGAATAGCCGACCTCGCTCGTGAGCGTCAGGCCCGACTCGCGGTAGCCTCCACGCACGACACCACCCGCGACCAGCACGTCGATGCTCTCGTGCAGGAAGATCGGGATTCCGGCCTTGGCGCCGTTGCGAGCGATCGCCAGCGCAGCATCGCTGGAGAAGCCGGTGTCGAGCAGCGACGATGCGACGAAGGTCTGCAGGAACTCGGGGAATCCGTTTCGCGCGTAGTTCTCGGCGTCCGCCAGTGACAGACTGCCATTGAGCGAGTCGTAGAAGTCCTCGGACAGGCTCTCGACGAGATCGTCCTCGAGTGTGTCTTTGTCTTTGCCTGGGATCAGCCCGCCGCGCTGCACCTTGCCGACCCCGAAGACGCCTTCCCCTTCCACGAAGAACGGGCCGGAGGCGAAGTGCGCGTAGCCGTCGAAGATCACGGCGTCGCCGTCCCACTGGCCGCCCGTGACCCACACCGTGTAGGTGCCGATTTCGCGGTCACCCACGATTCGGCGCGGCGTCAGGCTGCCGTCGGTGAGCAGTGTCGCGAGCACGAACTGACGCACGTCGTCGGTGGCGCGGTCGACCGAGTTCTCGCTCGCCTGGTCGGCGGCCACGGAGACGATCCAGTGGTCGTTCTCCCAGCCGAGCGATTTGCCGAGATCGGTCACGAATTGCGCGCGGTCGACGGTGTCGCCACCGGCATTGGCACCGTTGCCCTCGATGCCGAACTCGAGATCGGTGGCCGAGTTGGCGAGGATGCCGAGCCCCCAATTGGAGGGTTGACGTCCCAGGCGTAGCAATCCGACCGGAGTCGCGATCTCCGCCCACAGCCGCTGGACCTGGACGTCGTCGGCCTCGTCGACGCTCACGGCATCGCCGATCGAGAAGCTCGACGTTCCCCTGGCCAGTCCGGTCAGGATCGAAGCGCCGGCTTCGTTGTTGCCGAAGAGCACGTCCTGGAGGAAATCGACGCGCCCCTTGAGCGTGATCCAGTCGCCTAGCGTGATCTGCGGATCGATCACCATGCGCTGGTCGAAGTACTCGAACGTCTGCCCGCCGGGCATTCGATCGATCGGGACCCCGTCGTAGTAGTGGTAGCGCCCGCGCCACCAGCCGGTCATCTGAAACTCAGGCTCGACCGCACGAGCGTCGGCGGCGACGCTCACCACGCCGATCAGGGCCGATGCGAGTGAACTACCGATGCGGAAGCCTCGACGGATACGCGTCACGCAACGCCTCGTGGCCACGCGGGCCCATTCACGGACGCGCTCGCAGCCGCGTCATGGCTCGATGCTCACCGCGCGAAACAACGCGGTACCCGAGTTCCCGAAATCGTCTTCGACGTCGAGGGCCACGTCGTAGGGGCCAGCATCGAGCGGCGAGGGTAGGGCTCCGTTCCCGTCGGAGTCAAGCGTGCCCGTGACGGTCCGCGCGGCGCCGCTCGCGTCGGTGAACGTGGCTCGGAAGCCCAGTGCCGACGGACGCTCGGGCACGGCGCGGAACGCCTCGGCGCGGTTCGGGCTCGGAGCGAGTGGAACCTGCGGATAGCGCGTCGCGACGCTCAAGCTTCTCGTCGTCAGCGCCACGCTGGCGATGGTGATGGCGTCGGTGGCGTGCACCTGGAACGGCTCGCTGGTGAGCTCGTACGGCGTGCCATTCCAATAGGGCACGTCGGCATTGGGCGGCGTGCCGTCGTAGTTGTTGCCCTGGACGCGGACCCGGAACGTCCCCGTGGCATCGTGCTCGGTGATCTCCCAATGCAGCGACCACAGGTGACGGTTGGCGGGGTCGGTTTCGTCGTAGTCGTAGACGAGGATGGTTTCGTAGCCGCTCTCGTCGAGGATCCGTCCGCCGGGTAGGTGCAGCGGCTCCCACGTTCCATCCTCGGCGCGGTGCTCGATCACGACGTGCGGCGTGTCGACGATCGGATCGCCGCCGAGGAATCGAATCACCACCGTTCCGAAGCGGGCCGTATCGCTCGGCTGGGCGACGATCCGCACCGCCGCCGACCGCGTGGGCTGCGGTGGCACGTAGGGCACCGGATCCGTGGTGGGGATGGCCGGGCCTGGGTCGACGGGCTGATCGTTCCACACCAGCTTCGCGAGCGTGAGCTCTTGCCCGCGCACGTACTCGCCCCACAGCGGGCCCCACGGGTTGATCTGGATCTCGCGCGAGCCGCCGAGCACCCAGTCCTCTTGATTGAGGATGTAGCCGTTGTGATCGGTCGTGTAGCCGAGCACGATCGCGTCGTCGAAGGTGACACCCGGCAGCGCGATGGCGAGCTTGCGGCGGGTTTCGAAGCTCCACGGGGTGGTCGGCTCGCCCGGCGCGCCGAGGAGCACCAGGTCGCGCGTGGCCGCGCTGCCTGCGCCTTCCACCGTCACCGGCACGCCCTCGAGCGTGAACACGCCGGCTTTGGCGTAGAAGAGGAAACCCGGCTCGGTGTACGGGCCCTGTTCTGGGTTGATGCCGACGACGATGTCGCGGAGCAAATCGTCGGTGGAGGCGTTGGCCTGGAAATCGTCGGTGAGCAGTCCGAAGAGCAGCCCGGCGAGGGTGTTCTGAAGGAGCTTCACGCCGTAGGTCGCGGGCCGGGACAAGCATTGGAACGGCGTGAGCACGCCCGGGATGGGCGGGATCCCCGGGATCACGTTGGTGAGGTCGGAGATGATCCCGCAGCCGATCGCTCCGAACGGCGCATCGAACTCGGGATAGGGATGGCTGGCCGAGTCGTAGCCCACGAGCTGGCGATCCTCGCGGAACGTGAACACGGCGGAACGGATGCGGCTCGGTGCACCGGTGGTGTGGATCGAGCGGTAGAGCTTCTCGATCACCGGCGCGGCTGCGTTGGCGATCGTCTCCATCCCCTGGAAGTTCTTGTTCTGGCGTGTCGCCTCGAAGCCGATGAGCGCTTCGGCAGGCTGGATGTCGCCGGTCGAGCCCTGCACGTGCACCACCGGGACCCCGAGCCGCTCGCGGGTCTTGGTCTCGACCATGCCGATGACGTCGGTCGAGTAGAAGAGGTTCTTCTGGGTGAGTGCGGTGCCGTGGATCGGGAAGTTGACCAGCGCCAGCTTGGGTGTCCCGTCGGCGCGATCGAAGCGCATCACGATCAGGCGATGGTCCTTGATGCGGCCGTCTGGTTTGCCGTCCGGTACGAGATCGCCGGTCGCGGGATCGGCGCGGCTCGGATCCGCGTTGTCCACCAAGTCGTTGTCGTCGTTCTCGAAGCGACGGTCGTGGAACATGAAGTCGGCGCGGTCGAAGTCGAGATCGAAGCCGATGCCCATGGTGGCCGGCTCGCGATCGCGCAGCGCGGCCACCACCGAAGACGCGATGGCGCGGGTGATGCGCGTGAAGATCTCGGGATTGAACGAATCGAGCCCGCCGAAGCTCTGGAAGATGAGGTTGTCCCAGAAGCGGCCGCCCGACGCGTGGGTGTGGCTCGCCGAAAGGAAGAAGCGGCCGTTCAGATCGAGACCGGTGCGCGCGCGCACCAAGCGCAGCACTTCTTCGCTGAGCACGTTGGGTGGCGCGATCATGTCGATCCGCGCCAGCACGATCGACTCCTCGCCGTCGGCGCTCGCGCGGGTGAGCGCGATGGTGCGTGCCAGCGGCGGAGTGTGGATGCCGATCGAGGGCGGGATCAGGAACGAGTACGGGCGTGGCCGCTTGTCGCCTTCGGGCGGCGACGGGGCACCTCCCGAGATCGCGCCGACGAAGCCCTCGTATCGCCCGGCGTATCCCGCGAGCCCCACGCCCACCGGAAACGGGATGCGCTCTTCCCCGTAGCCCACGTGGAAGCCCGCAGCGAGCGCCGGCAGCGGTTCGATCGGGCTTGCAGGCTCGCGGCGTGTGGAATCACACCCCAGCGCCGCGCCCAGCATCCCGAGGAGCACGAAACCCCACGCGACGATTCGTACGTCGCGCGGGGTTTCGGCGGCGAGGTGCGTGCTCGCGACGACCTTTCGTGGATACCTGCCCATGGTCGGGTCGAGATCGGATGCCCGCTCGGCCGTTGCGATCAGACCTGCTTGAACGCCAGGTACGGCGTCACGTGCTCGAGCTTCTCCTGCTGCCGCTTGGCGCGATCCTGCACGGTTGTCGTGGGCGGGACGATGACCTTCTCGCCCTTCCTCCAGTTGACGGGCGTGGCCACGCCCTTCGAGGTCGCGGTCTGGAGGCTGTCCACCAGCCGGATGATCTCGTCCACGTTCCGCCCGTTGGCGAGCGGGTAGTAGATGAGCGCACGCACCGTGCGATCGGGATCGATCACGAACACCGCGCGCACCGTCACCGTGGCGCTTTCGCCCGGATGGATCATGCCGAAGAGCTGGGCGACCTTGGTGTCGAGGTCGGCGATCATCGGGTAGGTGATCTCGACGCCGAGCTTGTCGCGGATGCTCTCCAGCCAGGCCAGATGGCTGTGGATCGAGTCGATCGAAAGGCCGATCAGCTTCACCCCGCGCTCGTCGAACTCCTTCTGGCGGCGTGCGAACTCGCTCAGCTCGGTGGTGCACACGGGTGTGAAGTCGGCCGGATGCGAGAACATCACCACCCATTTGCCGTCTTGCCACTCCGAGAACTTGATCGGGCCGTGTGTGGTGTTGGCTTGGAAGTCGGGCGCCTTGTCGCCGATTCGCGGAATACCGGTCAGACCTTCTGCCATGGTCGTGCCTCCTTCTTGGGCAGGCGCTGCTGCGAGATTGGGCTCGCCACGCGCGGCGGCCGTCTCGCGTGGTGCATGCCTCGCCACCGCTGAGAGTGCGCGGGTGCTTGGGTTCTAGGACCCGAGCGTTCACGTGTCAACCGCGCCGGCACTGCCCGAAGCATCGCGTTGACGCGAAAGATCCAGTCGCGGCGCCGAGATGGGCCGTGTGGGCCGCGCCGCGCCGCGGCTCGTGAGGCCGGCCGCACCGCTCGCCGAGCTCTCCGCACGCACGCGTTCGGATTCGTGCACCGCCGCAGGTACGGCCCTTGCTAATTGGCGGATCGAAGGTTGCGTGCCGGCGCACGGGCCGACGCGCGAGCTGCGCCCATGGCACCCGCAGACGACCCCGCCTCCACCGATCAACTGCTTTCCGCCAATGCGGAACGCACGGAGAAGCTGCGCAGCCAGCTTCGCCGCCTGGGCGTGCTCTACAACGTCACTCGGGTGGTCACGCAGGTGCCCGCGCCCGACGAGGCGCTGCAGGCGATCCTCGACGAGGTGATGACGGCGACGGGGGCCACCAGTGGGTCGATCGCGCTGATCGATTCTCAGACTGGCGATCTCGAGGTCCACGTCCATCGCGGCTTCGCGAGCCGCAAGATCGAGCGCTGTGTGCTTCATCCCGGCGAGGGCATCACCGGCTGGGTGGCGCTCGAAGGGCGCGCCGCGCTGGTGCCCGACGTGCGCTCCGAGCGCCGCTACGTGCGCATCGACGGGCGCATCCGTAGCGAGCTCGCGGTGCCGATCCGCGACGGCGAGAAGGTCTTGGGAGTCATCAACGTCGATCACACCCGCGTGGGCGCCTTCGATCAGCGCGATCTGGAGATGCTCGAGGCCGTCGCCACGCAAGCCGCGGGCGTGCTGCGCGTGGCGCGGCTCATCGGCACGCTCGAGGCGCGCACCCACGCGCTCGAGCAGATCGCAGCGGTGGGACGCAGCTTGGTCGAGACCCTCGAGCCGCGCGACGTGTTCCATCGCATCTCGGTGGCCGCGCGCGAGCTGCTCGACGCCAGGCTCGCGAGCCTCTACTTGCTCGACGACGCCGGCGTTGCGCTCACTCACGCCTCGTCCGACGGACCCCGCTGGCACGCCCACGAGCAGCCCGTGCCCGTCGCTGGAAGCCGCCTCGGCGAGGTGGCGCAGAGCAGCGAGCCCGTGCGGGTGCGCAACGTCGCGGAAGACGCGCTCTTTCGCGCCAAGGTCGAGGCCCGCCAGGCGGGCTTGGTCTCGTTGCTGGCGGTGCCGGTGCGCGATCGCGAGCGCGTGCTGGGCGTGCTCGCGGTCTACACCGAGCGCGAGCGCGGATTCGAGGACGAGGATCAGAGCCTGCTCGCAGCGCTCGCCACCCAGGCTGCGATCGCGATCCGCGCCGCGCACATGCACGAGGGGCGGCTTCGCGCTCAGGAGGAACGTAGTCGGCAGGAGCGGCTGGTGCTGTTGGGGGTGCTCGCTGCCGAGGTCGCCCACGAAGTGCGCAATCCGCTGTCGGTGATGAGCCTGCTGGTGCACAGCTTGCGGGCCTCGCTCGCCGACGGCGATCCGCGCATCGAGGACGTCCGGGTTCTGAAGGAGAAGATCGCGCACCTCGATCAGCTCACCGGGCGGATCCTCGGCATGGCGCGCTCGCGCCCCACCGAGATGACGGTGCACTCGATGGGCGATCTCGCCGAAGGGGTGGTGGAATTCGTGCGTCCGCGCCTCGAGCGCCACGGAATCCGCGTGACGGTGGAAGTCGCCGACGACGTGCCGCCGGCGCGCGTGGTGCGCGCCGAGATCGAGCAGGCGCTGCTCAACCTGCTGCTCAACGCCGAGCAGGCGATGCCGGCGGGTGGGAGGCTTTCGGTGCGCGTCCACGGACGTCGTCCCAAGGACGGTGCGGCGATGGTGGTGCTTTCCGTCGCCGACAGCGGCAACGGCATCGATCCCGCCACCCGCGTACGCATCCTCGAGCCGTTCTTCACGACACGAGACGGCGGCACCGGATTGGGGCTCTCCGTCGTGCATCGGATCGTGTCCTCTCACGGCGGAGCCCTGCGCGTGCGCTCCAAGCTCGGCAAGGGCTCGACTTTCGCGATCGAGGTGCCCGCGCATGGCGGCTGAGCGCATTCCGCAGTTGTTGGTCGTCGACGACGAACCCGACGTCCACTACTCGTTCCGACGCTTGCTGACGGGGCGGCGCGTCGAGCTGCTCGAAGCGCGCAGCGCCGAGGAAGCGCTCAAGGTGATGGCGCGAGACGTTCCCACCGCCGCGTTGGTCGACGTGCGCATGCCTGGGATGAGCGGCGTCGAGCTGCTCAAACGCATCAAAGCCGAGCATCCGCGCATGCCCGTCGTCATCATGACGGCGCACGCCAGCACCGACGTCACCATCACGTCGATGCGGGAAGGTGCTTTCGACTCGATCCGCAAGCCTTTCGACGTGGAGCAGTTGCTCTCGGTCATCGACCACGCGCTGGAGGTCGGGCGCGGCGAGACCGCGACCGCTCGCGAGGAGCGCGCCGTCGTCGCCGAGGACGGTGAAGAGCTGATCGGCGCCTCGGCCGCCATGCACGACGTGTACAAGTCGATCGGTCAGGTGGCGGGACGCGACGTGGCGGTGCTCATCACGGGCGAGAGCGGTACCGGGAAGGAGCTGGTGGCTTCTGCGATCCACCGCCACAGCCGTCGCGCAGGGAGGCCGTTCGTGGCGCTCAACTGCGCGGCGGTGCCCGAGACGCTGCTCGATACCGAGCTCTTCGGTCACGAGCGCGGTGCCTTCACCGGCGCCACGAGTCGCACGGTCGGGCGCTTCGAGCGCGCGGACACGGGAACGCTCTTCCTCGACGAGGTGGGCGAGCTCGGCCTCGGCGCGCAGGCGAAGCTGCTCCGGGTGCTGGAGACAGGCGAGATCGAGCGTGTGGGAGGGATGGCGCCCGTGCGTCTCGACGTACGGGTGATCGCCGCCACCAACCGCGACCTGGCGCGCGAGGTCGCGGCGGGCCAGTTCCGCGAGGATCTCTTCTATCGGCTGAACGTGGTGCGCATCCACCTACCGCCACTGCGCGAGCGTGGCAGTGACGTGGTGCGCCTGGCCGAGCACTTCGCGCGCCGCTACGCCGTGTTGTTCCGCAAGGAAGTCGCTGGTCTCGCGCCGGGTGCGGCGGAAGCGCTGAGCGCCCAGGGCTGGCCCGGCAACGTTCGC
Organism: uncultured bacterium; assembly: GCA_964447125.1. Classification (GTDB taxonomy): domain Bacteria; phylum JADJOY01; class JADJOY01; order JADJOY01; family JADJOY01; genus JADJOY01. The sequence goes on from CAYUSL010000037.1 coordinate 22,198, forward strand.
GAGCTCGAAAACACGATCAAGCGCGCGGTCATTCTCACGCGCAATGCGCGCCTCACGGCTCAGGACGTGGCCACCGCGCACGAGCCGCCGGCGCAAGAGCGGCGCGGCGATCGGCTCGAGGTTCTGTCGCGCGAGCTGTTGACGGCGATCGTCGAAGCGGGTGGTTCGCAGAGTGTGCTCGACGCCGCCGAGCGACTGCTCATCGAGCGTGCGCTCGACGAAACGCAGGGCAACGTCAGCCGAACGGCGCGAATGCTGGCCGTGAATCGCTCCACGCTGCGCAAGCGCATGGTTCGCCTCGGCGTCCGCGGTGGCTGAGTCGTGGCGCCGGAGAGCCGCGAGTGGCGCCATGGGGCCGCTCGGTTCCGAGGGAATGTCGAGTGATGCGCTGACGCCTCGCGTGTTCATTGGCAGAAATCGATGCGTGACGACCCGTCGGCGAGGCATGACTTTTGCCTTGAACGTGAACACGGGCTGTCGAGGCTCGGATCGAAGCTCGTCGCTTGCTCGCGACTTTCCATGCAGGAGCAGAACTCAAAACCCGAGGGACGGAGGGGGAACGATCAATGAAACGTTCGACGAAGTTGCGACTACCGAGGGCGCACCGGCTCGGTTGGATTGCGTTGGCTGGCGCGCTGGCGTTGCCGATGTTGGCATCAGCCGAAGATACGCCCACGGCGGCGGTCGAAGCGAAGCAGCCCGAGATGCCGGATGCGCTCAAGGCGGCGATGGAATGGCTCGCTGGTTTTCAAATCGCCGGCATCGTCGATGCCTCGTACAACTACAATTTCAACGGCCCTGCCGGAAACGTGAATGCAATTCACGTGTTCGATCCGGAGTCCAACAAGTTCAACTTGGATCTGGCCCAGCTCAAGGTATCGAAGGCGATCACGGAGGATCTCGGCGCCACGGTGACGCTCTCCTACGGCGAGACGGCCAAGATTCTAGGTGCTGGAACGAGCGGTTTGGGTGGTGCCGACGACTTCGAGCTCGAGGAAGCGTACGTGCACTACCATTTTCTCCCGTCGTTCAACGGCGGAGTCATGGTCACAGCCGGTAAGTTCGTGACCCTTTACGGCGCGGAGGTGATCGAAGCGCCGAAGAATCCGAACATCAGCCGCTCGATCCTGTTCGGATGGGCCATTCCTTTCACTCATACCGGTGCGTACGCGAGCATTCCGGTCGTCGAAGGAAAGGTGAACGTCGACCTCGGAGTCGCCAACGGCTGGGACAACGTCAACGACTCCAACGACGGCAAGACGTTCCTCGGGCAGGTCGACGTCACGCCGTGGGAGGGAACGACGATCAACGTCGGCGGCACCTACGGCGCCGAGCAGGCGGGCCAGGGTGACAAGCGCGGTCTAATCGACGTGATCGTCGCGCAAAGCATCGGTGAGAAGGTCAGCCTGTTGCTCAACTTCGACTACGGCACCGAGGAAGCCGTGGATTTCGCCGGCGAAGACGACGCGGTCGTGGAGAAGGACG
>CAYUSL010000038.1:0-14510 GCA_964447125.1 uncultured bacterium
ATCGTGGGCGGCCGCCTCGATCCGTCGCTACTGTGGATCCACAACGACTCGGGCGACTCGGCGCGCGTGATCGCCATCGACACCACGGGCACCTGGCGCGGCACGTTCACCTTCGACGGTGCCAGCGCCACCGATTGGGAGGACATCGCGATCGGTCCCGGTCCCATCGCGGGCGTGCCCTACCTCTACGCAGGCGACATCGGCGACAACGGCGAGAGCCGTTCGTCGATCCGTGTCTATCGCGCCCCGGAGCCCGCCGTGGGCTCGATCCCGGGCACCTTCCCCGTGGGCGACGTCGAGGAGATCCGGCTGCAGTACCCCGATCGTCCCCACAACGCCGAGACGCTCTTCCTCGACCCCGAGAACGGCGACCTCTACATCGTCACCAAGCCGAGCGCGGCCGGTGCCGCGTCTCAAGTGTTCCAAGCCGCGGCACCCCTCGACGCCGACTCGACCACCACTCTCGCCGAGATCGCTTCACTGGTCTTCGGAGTCGATCCGCTGCCCGGCGGCGCGCAACCCACCGGCGGCGACATCGACCCGCTACGCGAGTTCATCGCGATTCGCACCTACACCAGCGCCTTCGCGTGGTGCTTCGAGCCGGGCGCCACGGTGGCAGCGACGCTCGCTGGACCGCCCTGCTCGCTGTGGCTCGGCGCGGAGCTCCAGGGCGAATCGCTGGGCTTCAACGCCGACGCCTCCGCGTACTTCACCCTCAGCGAAGGCCTGAACCAGCCGCTCCACCGCTACGACCGCCTCGTCGTCCCCTGACGGCAAGGCGCTGACCGCGCAGCACGTCGCCGCGCGCTGAGCTCGCCTCTCGCGCGTCGCGCCGACGCGGGCGCGTCGGCGCGACGCAGATCGCCAGTCGCGAGCCGCAAATTGCGCGCGCGCATCGTGCAACCCGTCTTGCAATCCACCTCGGCACCGGTGCATGCGCGGGCCGAAAACCGTCGTGATTCCGTGATCGTCGGTGTGGTGTGGCGCTTGCGACGGAGACGCTTCCCCCACTGCGTCACCGTCCGGATCCGATGCGTTTCTCCAATCGCAGTCGTCCAGCTCCACTCGCACTCGAGCTCGGTGCGGCCACGCCCGGTCGCCTACGTCGAACGCCGCTGGCGCGGAACCGAGCGCTGGCGACGGCCATCGCCCTACCGCAACCCAGCGTGCTCCCGCCTGGCCTCGGCGGCGAGGCCACGTTCGCGCCCGTCACCTCGCCGGCGCGGTGGCCGATCACCAAGGGTGCCGTTCGCGGACGATGGCTTCTCGCCGCCGCGAGCCGGCTGCACTACGCATTCGCGCTTTTCCTGACGCTTCACGGCGGCCCCGTGGTTGTGCTCGGCATCGCCGCGATGGTCGGCGCCGAAATCGCGGCTGCACGCGGTCACGCCCACTCGCGCCTGCACACGCTCGGCGTCGCGCTCTATCTGGCAATCTTCAGCTTCGGGTTCACCTGCTGGATCCAGGCCTACTGGGGCGTGGTGGACTTCGCTTGGCTCGCGGTGGCGGTGACGTTCGCCGCCGCAACCTGGGTGAGCATCCAGCAGCGCCGCGGTGCCCGCTGGGTGCTGGCGGCTATGGTGGTGCTGGTGGATTACGCCCTCGCGACCACCGGGCGAGCGGCGCTACCCGCCGAGGTCGCGGTCGTCGCCGCGGTGATGATCGTCGCGGGAGCTGCGCGGCCGGACGGACTCGATCACTTGCGCCCGTGGCACGCCAGCCTGTCGGTGGCGGCCGCGCTGCTCGCCACTCCCGTGGCGGTCTTCTATCTGCGCGACGAGACCCCGGCGATGGCGCGAATCGGGATGCAGCCTGGAGTCCGGCCACTCATCCCGTTCGCCTCGCACGAGGGATCGGCACGCGATCTCGGTCACGCGCAGATCTATGGCGTCACTCCCGGCTGCCGCGCCGGCGTGCTCTATCTCACGGCGCGCTGGGGCCAGTCGGGCATCTTCGAGTATCACCAGGCGACCGGAGACGGGCGCTGGATCGGCGAGTTCAGCGCCGCCGACAACACCCAGCTCGACTGCGAGGCCGGACGCCTCTACGCCGGCGACGCCAACGACGCCCAGATCGTCCAGTTCGACCTCGCCGGCGAGTGGGCCACGCAGATGGCACGCATGCCGCTGTCGACCCCCATGCCGCTTCAGCTCGCCCTCGTCCCGGATCGCGGCGGGCTCTTGGTTTCCACGGATCGCTATGCGCTCCACTGGCTCGACGTCGCCGATGGCAGTGAGCGCGACGTCATCGAGAACACCGGCAAGTACTTCGCATACGCGAACGGCCGGGTGTACGTCATCCGCCACGACGTGCAGGTCTTCGAAGTCGATGCCGAGGCGGGCCGGCTCCGGCAGGTGGCGCGCTGGCCGCTGCCCAAAATCGCCGACCGAGGCAGCGTGGTGGTGGACTCCGGACGCGGGCGTCTGTTCGCGACGACCTACGAGAACGGCGAGGTCCTCGAGCTCGACCTCACGACGGGGGCGCAGGTCAGCAGCACGTTCTTGGCGCGGGCGCTCAGGTTCCTCCGCGAAAGCCCGGACGGACGCTGGCTGGTGGCTGCCGACTTCCTGCACGGCGAGCTTTTCGTGGTCGACCCCGACCGGATGCAGGTGGTGAAGCGCATCGAGGTGGGACCGCGTGCCCGCGGAGTCACGTTCTCCCGCGACGGCCACACGGCCTACGTGGCTTCCGGCGCCGGAGCATTCGCGATCGAGCTACCCGATTCGGGGGCTGCATCAGCGATCGCCGCCGGCGACGAGCCGCCTCGCACAGCTCGTCACTCCTGACGCGCTGCTACCGATCGTTCCTTCACGGGTGCGAGGTGGGATCGCTGAGATTGGTGCCGGCGGCGGTCTCGTCGTCGTCGAGGACACCGTCGTCGTCGTAATCGTGGGTCGGCGCGTAGCCGTCCTTCATCTCGACCGTGCCCGGCCCGCCGTCGCGGACGCTCAGGAAGAAATCGCGGATTTGGGTGATCGCGGCCTCCACCGGTTGACGTACGCCGAAGTCGTGCTCGAGCGCGCGGAAGCGCTCGCCGGTCGGGAACGGAAAGCCGATCTCGTAGTACACGCCACCCGGCGAGTAAGCGTAGAGCGTGCCGTGCTCGGCAGGTGAGTACTGGGCGAGGGCACCGGTCTTGCCGTTGACGTTGCCCTCGATGCGCGTGCCACCCGAGGCGACGCCCTCCACGGGCCGATAGGACGGCTCGAGCAGCGACAACCCGAACGTCCGCGCCAGCGCTTCGTTGGCCACGTTGGGCACCAGGTAATCCCACATCGCCTCGAGGAGCAGCACCGAGCGCGGCGCCGCGGGACCGGAGGCGTAGGTGAGCGGCTCGCGAATCGCGTGGCGCGCCACGTTGAGTGGATCGCCGCCGTCGATCACGGTCTGGGCGAGATTCACCAACGGGCTCGCGGGATCGGCGAAGCCATCGTCGCCGATGCCGAACGCGACCCCGAGCAGCGGTCCGAAGAGGCCACCGATCCCCGGCGAGTTCACCAGCAGATTCACGCCCAGCCCGCCGCCGGCGTTGTGGAGATTGGCGGCGCGGACCGTGGGCTCGTAGGACACGAAATTGGCGCCCAGGATCCCACCGAGGCTCGTGCCCGAGTAATAGAGCTGCTCGGGATCGAATCGCACCCGCCCCACGCCTGGGATCTCACCGTCGAAGCGGCGCAGCATCCGCGCCAGCGACATGTGATCCACCACGTTCTGGCGGAAATTGTCGCGGAAGCCGGCCAGGTTGATGAGCGCGTCCACCAATCCGATGGTGGCGCCGTCGCCGTTGGGATCAGCCCAGCCATCCGGTCCTTCGAGCGTGCTCTGCGAATAGTTGGGTGCCTCGTCCTTGGCGGCCTCCGGCAGATCGAAGCCGATCGATTTCAGGATCGGATCCAGGACCTGGCGCAACGCCGGCGAGAAGCTCGACAGGTCGTAGCGATCGCCGTGCTGCACGGCGTCGATCGCCGCGATGGCGAATCCTTCGGCACAGAGCGTGTTGGCGATCACCAGGAGCTCGCTGGAGCGCTCACCGCCGAGCCCGTGTTGCGCGATCACCACCGGATAGCCGTTGGGCGGTGGCGCAGTCCGGGGTAACGCGAGACTGAAGGGCAGATCGATCACCCGTTGCACCACGGGCTGGCCGTTCTCGACCACGAAGGTTCCGCCGTAGGGATCGAGGAAATGCGGGTCCGGCGATAGGTAGATCGGGCTTCGAAACCACGCCTTGGTCACGATCGTCGCCACCTGCTGGTGCGCCTTCGGGCGAAGCCCAGGCGCCGAGTCGGGCTGCTCTCCCACGAGCGCGTCCAGGCTGGCACGCCCGCCGTCGCCGAAGATCCACTGGGGATCGAAGCGCGGCGAAGGATCGGGCACTCCCGAGTCGCCGCGTTCGAGGGCGTTACGGATCGCCAGCAGATCGTCCTCGATGTGCTGGGTGGTGAAGACCGTGGCGGCAGCGACTCCGCTCAGATCGCCGCCCGCGAAGTCCGGCTCGGAAGCGAGCGCCGCCGCGAGCAGCTCGGCCTGAGCACGGGCCTCCGCTCCGTAAGGAGTCGTGGGTGTCGCGCCAGCGACGAGCGCGGCGAGCGTGTCCGGCGGCCGCAGGCTGCCCGCCGGCGCGCCGCCGCGCGTACCCCACAGATCGGTGCGCACGATCAGTGCGTAGCGGGTCTTGGGACGAAGTGGGACTCCGGGCTCGGGCAGCACCGACAGGCGGCGATCGAGGGCGTCGAACGAGGCGAGGACTGGGTAACGCGTCCGGTACGCGGGCGAGACGGGATCGACGTCCATGAGGACGATCGGGCTGCCGTACGCGACGGTCGCAGCAGCGCTCGCCGGCAAGGACGCAGGATCGAGGTCGGCGTCGAGCCACACGTACGCGGCGGTAGTCGTGCCGAAGCCGTCGAGCTGACGCAGGCCGGCTTCCAGCACCGTCTTGGCGATGCCGTTGGCGACGTTCACCCCGTCGATGGCGACGTGGCCAGTGGCGTCACGAAAGAGATCGCTGGGCCACGGAATCTCACCCCAGCTCGGCCGCTCTTTGTCGGCAGGCAGATCGAAGCGCGTCGTGGGCCCAGCCTCGGCGACCACGTGCACGGTAGCTTCCGCAGTGGACGTTGCACCTGCTCCCGAGAGCGTGGCGCGCACGGTGTACTCGCCGGGGCTCGCGAAGCGGTGCAGCGCGAAGCCGCGAGACGGATTCACGAGTCGGGTGCCATCGTCGAAGTCGAGCACCAGCCGCTCGATGGTGCCACTCGACGCGAACGCATCGACACTGATCGCCACACCGGGAGACGCGTAAGCGGGCACGCGAACCCGCGCCACGGGCGGCGCTCCGGTGGACGAGCCGCCGCCGCCCGAGTCCCCGCAGCGCGCGCTCACGAGCGCCGCGGCGGCGACCGCGAGCATCCGCCCGACGATTCGCACGCGAGCGCGCACCGGCGCCGCCGATCGATCGCATCGCTCGTTCATCGCTCCGAACCTCCGCGAATCGTGCCGGGTTTCGCTTGACGCCCGAATTCCGCGAACGATAGCTTCCCCGGTCTTGCGCGTCATTCCTCGGGTGAGGAGCGGCGCGGCGTTCCCGGCCGGCGTAGCTCAGGGGCAGAGCAGCTGATTCGTAATCAGCAGGTCGTCGGTTCAATTCCGACCGCCGGCTCCAGAAGTTTTCCGGGCGCGATTCCGATGGCACCGCGCGAAGTCGATTAGGTTCGCCCCATCGTCGCGGTGGCGCCGCGACCAGGAGGAGCACCGTCCATGGATCCCGCATCCGCTGGCGCTTCGGTTCACGGCTCTCACCATCGTGGCGAGGGACGCAGCATCGTGGTGGTGGTGCTCGGTGTCTTGCTCGCGTTCGTCGCGATCGAGATGGTCCGGAACTACAGCTTCCCCGACTTCGCGACCCAGAAAGATCCGCAGGTCGTCGCGGAGGAGCAGAAGACGCCAGGCGTCGGATACGTCGACGCGCTGCTTCATCTCTACGACGACGGCATGCGCCCCTGGCTGGTGAACGACCGCGTGTGGCCGACCGTGCTCCTCGACAACCCCCAGAACTTCCAGATGGGGCTGCTGGAGGCGGTTCGCTACGGCGTGCTGGTGTTGCGCAACAACCTGACTCGCCTGCGCACCACGGACCTGATCGATCCCGACGTCGACGAGGCGTACACGCGCTTCTCGAACCCGCCCAACGATTGGTTCTTCCCCTCGGCCGAGGCGCGCTACAAAGCGGGCGCCGAGGCGCTGCGGCGTTATCGCGCTCGCCTCGCGTCCGGGCAGGCGCACTTCTATCCGCGCGCCGACAACCTCATGGAGATGATCAGTCAGTTCAACTCGCTGCTGGGTGGCGCCAACACACGGCTCTACAATTGCGTCGGCAACTTCACCACGCGCATCTCCGAGGAGATGTCGGGTGCCGCGAGCACTCCCAACCCGGCCGGTCAGAGCAGCCACCTGATGCAAGCCGAGGTGCCGTGGAGCGAGATCGACGACCAGTTCTACTACGCGCAGGGAGTCGCCTTCGGGTACCACGAGATCATGGAAGCGGTGCTGCGCGACTTCGCGCCCGTGCTTGCCGAGCGCAACGCCACGTCGCTCGCGCAGAGCATCGTCCGCGACTTCCTCGATTACTCGCAGTTCGAGCCGCTCTACATCGCCAACGGCAGCTTCGGCTCGATGTGGGCGAACCACCCGTACCAACTGCTCGGGCTGCTTTCCCAATCACGTGAACGAGCGCGTTCGCTCAACAGCATGCTGACCGTGACCCGCGAATGATCCCACGCTGCGCGCTGCGCGCCACCCGCGCGCCGCGCAGCCGCTGAACCTCGCATGAGCTCCCCGGCGCGACTCGCCATCGAGACGCCGGAGAGCGTTCGTTTCCGTTACGAGCTGGCGGAGGTCGGTGCACGCGCGTTGGCGCTGACCGTCGACACGCTGGTCCAGTACGTCGTTCTGGGGCTCGGATTCGTGGCGCTCACCTACGCGGTGCGCGACCTCCTCGACATCGGCCCCGCGGTGTGGATCGTCGGCGTGTTCGCGATCCACTGGTTCTACTTCGTGTTCTTCGAGCTCGCGTGGAACGGGCAAACGCCGGGGAAGCGGCTGGTGGGAATCCGAGTCGTGCGCGCAGGCGGCTATCCGGTCACCTTCCTCGCCGTGCTCATACGCAATCTGCTGCGGGTGATCGACTGGCTGCCGATGGCCTACGGCATCGGGATCGTGTCGGCATTCTGTGAGCCGGAGCGACGCCGCCTGGGCGATCTCGTCGCGCGCACGCTGGTGGTGCGCGAGCGCAGCGCACCGGTGGCCTGGGTACGCAAGCCGTTCGCGTCCGCGACGGCGAACGACGCTTGGGGGGATGCGATCCTCGGTCTCACCCTCGACGAGGCCACCCGCGAGCTGATCCTCGACTACCTCGCGCGCCGCGACCAGCTCTTCGCCGACGCCCGCGTGCGGGTTCGCGCCGAGATTCTCGAGACCGTGCTCGATCGCGTGCCGACGCCGGAGCAGCGCAAAGCGCTCCTCTCTCAGCTCAACCTCGATCGCCAAGACGCGTTCTTGGAGCGCGTCGCCACGAGCTGAGGGAGCTGCGACGCTCGTGAACGCGCAGCGATTCTTGGCGGAGCGCGCCGCCGATTGGGCCCGCGTGCAGGCGCTCGCCACACGCGCCGAGAAGACCCGATTCCGCGAGCTCGACAAGGCGAGCCTCGACGAGCTGGCGCTCGGCTACCGGCGCATGATCTCGGATCTGGCGCTGGCACAGGCACGCTTCCCCGAGAGCCAGCTGCTCGCCGACCTGGAGCGCGAAGTGGCCCGGCTCCACAACGTGGTCTATCGCGGCCAGGTGCGAAGCTGGCGCGACGTGCGGCGCACGCTGGTGGGCGACGTGCCGCGCACGGTACGGGCCCGCCTTCGTCACGTCGTCGTGGCGAGCGCCTTCCTCTTCGGGCCGGCGCTGATCGCGTATGCCGTGGGGCTCGCTCGCCCCGAGCTCGCGCGGGCGCTGGTGCCGAGCGAGATCGTGGAAGCGGCCGAGTCCGGCAAGGTCCACACCGACGAGATCCTGTCGGTCGCGCCGTCGAGCTGGCTCACGAGTCGCATCGCCACCAACAACATCGCGGTGGTCTTCACCACCTTCGCCAGTGGCCTCGTGTTCGGTCTCGGCTCGATCGTGCTGTTGGTCTTCAACGGCATCCAGCTCGGGATCATCTTCGCCTTCTACCAGCACTACGGGCTCGCCGAGCGTCTCGGCACGTTCGTGGTCGCGCACGGCGTGGTCGAGCTGAGTGCCGTGTGTCTCGCCGGCGGCGCGGGCCTGCTTCTCGGCGACGCGCTGATGGCGCCGGGCTACAGAACGCGCCGAGCGGCGCTGGCCGAAAACGGCGCCGATGCTGCGCGGATCGTGATCGGGCTCGTCCCGACGCTCGTGCTCGCGGGGCTCGTGGAGGGGTTCATTTCCCCTTCGCCCGACTACCCGCCGCTGGCGAAGCTGGTGCTCGGCACCAGCTTGGGGCTGGTGCTCTGGCTCTGGCTGGCGGTGGGCGGCACGGCGCGCGATCGGGCGCTCGTGACTTCCGCTCGCAGGCCGCTGACAGGGGTGCACGCCAGAGGCACGTCGACGAGCACCGCGAGTCGCCTCGGGGATGGGGCCCCACGAAAACCGCGCTTTTCGTGGGGCGGGGGTCTGGAACAGACCCTCGAGGAAGCATCTGCAGGCGCGAAGAACTCGCCTTCGCGAGTTTTTCAGCAGCCTGCTCACGCGCGGAGGACATGAACGCGCACGATTTCCTCGAGGCGCTGACGCTCGTCCTGTGCGCGGCCGGCGTCACCACCGTAATCTTCCAACGCCTGCACCAGCCGGTGGTGCTCGGCTACATCCTGGCGGGCTTGATCGTCGGGCCGCACGTCCCGATCCCGCTGGTTGCGGACCCAGCCGTGGTGCGGATGCTCTCCGAGCTGGGAGTGATCCTGCTCATGTTCTCGCTCGGCCTGGAGCTGAGCATGCGCAAGCTGGCGCGGGTCGGCGCCGCGGCGATGCTCACGGCGCTCGTCGAGTGCAGCCTGATGCTGTGGCTGGGGCACGTCGCCGCGCGGGCGCTCGGCTTCGGTGCACGCGAAGCCGTGTTCACGGGGGCGATCGTCGCCATCTCGAGCACCACCATCATCGCCAAGGCGTTCGCCGAGCAGCATGTCCGCGGTCGTTTGCGCGAGCTGGTGGTGGGCGTGCTGGTGGTCGAGGACCTGATCGCGATCGTGCTCGTGACGATGCTCACGGCGCTGGCGACAGGCGCGGAGCTCACGGCCGCCACGCTGGCACGATCGAGCGGCCGGCTGGGGGCGTTTCTGGTGGTGCTGATCTCGCTGGGAATGATCGTGGTACCACGCACGATTCGAGCGATCGTGCGACTCGACCGCGTCGAGACCACCGTGGTCGCGAGCATCGGCATCTGCTTCGCGTGCGCGCTGGCGGCGATGGAGCTCGGCTACTCGGTGGCGCTGGGTGCCTTCATCGCCGGCTCACTGGTCGCGGAGTCGGGCGAGGAACGGCGCATCGAGCATCTCGTGCAGCCCGTCCGCGACGTCTTCGCGGCGATCTTCTTCGTTTCGATCGGAATGCAGATCGACCCGACGGTGATCGTGCAGCATTGGCGCGCCGTGCTCGTTCTCGTCACGATCGTGCTCGTGGGCAAGACGATCGGTGTGACGGTGGGCGCCTTCCTGACCGGCAACGGCACGCGCACCTCGCTCCAGGCCGGCATGAGCCAGGCACAGATCGGCGAGTTTTCGTTCATCCTGGCGGGGCTCGGCGTCAGCCTCGGTGCCACCGGCGCGTTCCTCTACCCGGTCGCGATCGCCGTCTCGGCGCTCACGACCCTCACCACGCCTTGGATGATCCGCGCCTCCGGCCCCGCGACGCTGTGGATCGATCGCAGGCTGCCTCGCCCGATCCAGACCTTCGCCGCGCTCTATGCGAGCTGGGTGGAGCAGCTCGGCTCGCGACGCCACGCGAGCGCCGCTCGCGCAGTGATCGAGCGGCTGGTGAAGCTGCTGTTCGTCGACTCGACACTCCTGGGGCTGTTGGTGGTCGCGACGGCCACCACCCTCGACGCCGACGTGGCGTTCCTGGTGGAACGCCTCGGAATCCGGGACCCGTTCGCGTATGCGCTGGTGCTCGGCGGCGCAACGGCGCTCGCGGCACCGTTTTGCGTCGGGCTCTTTCGCATCGTGGCGCGGCTCGGCCACGAGCTGGCGGCGCTGGCGCTCACGCCCGAGGAGCCTGGGCGGCTCGATCTCGCCGCAGCCCCCCGACGAGCGCTGGTGGTCACCATCCAGCTCGCCATGCTTCTGATCGTGGGCGCACCGATGCTCGCGATCACCCAACCGTTCCTCGGTGGCTTCGAGGGCGCGGCACTGATGATCGCCATCCTCATGGCGTTGGCACTGGCGTTCTGGCGAAGCGCGACCAACCTACAGGGGCACGTCCGCGCCGGTGCGCAGGTGATCGTGGAGGCGCTCGCCGCCCAAGCGCGCGCCGGCGCACGTCCCGCGACCGAGCATGCCCTGGATCGGGTCCGCGATCTGGTTCCGGGGCTCGGCGCGCTACGCACGGTCGAGCTCGGCAGCACCAGCGCCGCCGTCGGCCAAACGCTCGCGAGCCTCGACCTCAGGGGCCGCACCGGCGCCACGGTGCTCGCGATCACCCGCGGTGAAGCCGGCATCACGCTCCCGACGGCTCACGAGGTCCTGCAGGCCGGCGACGTTCTCGCGATCGCCGGGACGCACGACGCCGTCGCTGCCGCCGTCACCGCGCTCGGCTAGCGCGCTGAAACGCCTCGATCAGCGGGCACGCGCGCCGGCCGGGTACGACCAGACGAGGCGCCCGTCGGCATCCAGACGGCAGATCGCGGGCACTTCGACGCCGTCGCCGACGTCGAGCCGGCCGAGCGCCCACACGTCGCCGGAAGGCGCGACGAGCACGCGCGTGGCTTCATCATCGTCGGCGTCGTCGCTGCCGGGCACATCGATCTCGGTGGTCCACTCGTGGCCACCATCCGGATCCCACTTCGCCACGGTGAAATGCTTGCCGACGCCGCCATCATCCGAGGTGGTCCCTGCGCCCAGAGCATGACCGGCTTCGTCGAGCGCCAAGTCCAGGACGCTCTCACCCGAAGCGCCGATTCCGCCGAACGGGACCTCCCAGAGCGCTTCGCCCGTGACCGTGTCGATCTGCACGACGAAGGCCTCCCAGAGCAGGACTCCCGAATCTTGCGTGGCGACGGTCTCGCCCAGCCACGCACGTTCGCCGCGCGTCACGAGTGCCGTGCCTTCGTCGAAGCTCGGTGCGCCGGACGTGAGCGCCGCGTCACGAGCGATCTCGAAAGCGATCGCGCCGGTGTCCGGCGCGTAGCGCACCAACGACGCGTCGGATCCGTCGCGCCCGCTGAACACGTTCCCGATCACCAGCAGCTCGTCGTGACCGTCGAAGTGACCCTCGTGCGCGAGGTTCAGGTCGCCGCCCTCCCAGCCTAGGTCCGCGCCGTCGGGTGCGGTACGCAGCGATTCCCAGAGCCGCTCGCCGGCGTCGTTCCACATGCCGACCAACCAGCCCGTACGCCCGCCTCCCGGCGCCGCGAACCCCACGGCGCCGACGAAGCCGCTCGCACTCACGTCGAGCGAGACGCCGGCGGTGAAGCCGAGCGGATCGCGGTGCGCCTCGAGGACGTCAGCCCACTCGACGGCACCCGTGGCGCTCGCGAGCCGCGCCACCAACATGCCGCGACTCGGAGGTGCGCCGTCGCTCGCGATCTCGGCGAAGCCGGTGACGTAGAGATCGTCACCCACCATACGAATTGCCTCGATGTCGCTGGCGCCGTCCGGCCACGGCGTGCTCTCCCAGAGCACCGTGCCGTCGTCGCGAAACGCCACGACCACCCCACGCTCCTGACGATCCGGGACCCGGAGTGCGCGACCTGCGGCGTAGATCGAGTCCGCTTCGTCGCCGGTGCGCACGGCGACGGCCTCGAAATGCCCGCCGCGCTCGACGGTCGCAGACGGCAGTCCCGAGCTCCACATCACTCTGCCGTCCGCATCGAGCACCAGCGCCAGGGCGTGGGCATCGCCGTCGAGGCGTTCGTGACCCACGCCCACCACGCGGCCCCCGCTCAGGACGGCGCCATCCACGAGCTCGCCTCGCGCAACGGCGTCGAACGCACCGCCATCGCTCCCCGCTCCACAGCCGGCGGCGAGCGCGAGCGCCACGATCGCGAGGAAGCTGCGCGGCCTCACAGGTGCGCCTTTCGCAGGAACTCGAACATCGTGGGCAATTGCGGATTCGCGAACAGGAAGTGGGCCGCCGCGGGACATTGCCGCTGAAGGCTCGGCGACGACGCGCGGCATTCGCGCACACGCTGGACGTGGCTGGTATCGGTGACCACGTCGAGGAGCGAGTCGCTCGGCCAGCCCTGCCCGCGCAGGGCACCCAGCCAATCCTCGACCTCGCTGCACGCCAGCACGGGATCGCACTCGGCGTGGATCACCCCGATCGGCGGTTTGCGATCCACCTTGGGGTAGGGCACCGGGCACGGCGGCCGCGCGAAAGGATCCGCACCGGCAAACGACACGACGGCGGCAAACTCCTTCGGCCACAGGAGTGCCAGCAGATGGGCCATGTAGCCGCCGTTCGACCAATCCATCAGATAAACGCGCTTCGGGTCGATGGGCGGTAACGCCGACTCGAGGCTGACGGTGCGCCCCTGCTCGTCCTCGGTGCGGCGAGCACGCACCTGCTGAATGAAGGCACGGATGGCGCGGATGTCGAGATTGTCGTCGCGGTCCTTGTAGAAGACGTCGAAGCGCGTGCCATCGCCCGAAGACTCGGCAGGCGCCTTCAGGCACCGTCCCTGTGGCGCGAGCAGCACGTAGCCACGCCCGCGACCGAGGGTGGCAGTGGCCGCCTGCGCAAGGAGGTCCGTAGCCGGCGGGCGCCCCTTGGCGCCGCCGAACACGTAGTCCACCGAATCGATCCGCGAAGGATGAAGAAAGACCAAGAGCGGCAACGCCCGCGTGGAGTCGCTGGTGCTGACGCACGCGTAGCGCACCAGCCCGTGAGGATCGCGCTCGTCGCGATAGACGAGGCGGCGCCCGCCGCCGCAGCTCGGTGCGACGATGTGATCGGGGCAGGAATCGTTCTCGGGATAGAACTGCTCGCCACGAGGCCCGAGGTAGACCTCGGCAGGCGCGCTGCCGGTGGCGGGATCACACGCATTCGCCGCCAACACCCTGCCGGCGCCCAAGCTCGACGCGAGGGCGAGCCATACGACGAAAATCGCGAAGCGGGTCATGGGATACGAGCTCACACGTACGCTCTCTCGTGCTCCTACGCAAGCCGAAGGCCGATCGGATTCGCCGCACCGTCGTCGATGTGCAAATCGCGCCGCGCTCGGCCGATCCGGCGCGCAGCCCGCAACATCCAGGATTGGGAACCTGCGGCCGCGACGGAGCGCGGCCCTCCATCCTGCTTGCGCGCTCGAATGGATGGTGGGCACGGGGCCTGCGCGCTGTCGCCGGCACCCCTCACGGCCGCTTACGACACTCCAAGGTGTGGATGCAGCGATTCGTGGTGTCTCGACACCGCGTTCGCGAAAGCATGGCGCTCGGAGCCGGTTGCGCGCTCGCTTCGCATCGAGCCGGGCTCCCAGCGACCGCGGCAACGTTCACGCGCGCTCGACGAGAAGCGAGATCGCCTCGCCGCCGCCGATGCAGAGCGACGCCCCGCCGGTACGCGCCCCGCGCCGCGCCATGGCGTGGAGCAGCGTCACCAGGATGCGCGCGCCCGAGGCGCCGATGGGATGACCGAGCGCCACGGCACCGCCGTTCACGTTCACTCGCGTGGCGTCGAGCCCGAGCCCGCCGACGTTCGCCAGAGCCACCACCGAGAACGCCTCGTTGATCTCCCACAGATCCACCACCTTGGGATCCCAGCCCGCCCGCCGGCACGCGTTCTCGATCGAGCCGATCGGCGCTGTGGTGAACCATTCCGGCGCTTGCGCGTGATTGCCGTACGCCACGATTCGCGCCAGCACCGGCGCGCCACGCCGCGCAGCTTCATCCTTCGACATCAGCACCAGCGCTGCACCGCCATCGTTGATCGACGACGCGTTACCCGCGGTCACGGTGCCGTTCTTGTCGAAGGCCGGGCGCAGCTCGGCGAGCTTGGCGACGTTGCCACGGCCCGGCTCCTCGTCCTGATCCACCACGGTGTCGCCCTTCCGCCCGCGGATGGTCACCGGCGCGATCTCGTCGCGAAACTCACCCGCCTGCTGAGCGGCGAGCGCACGCCGGTAGCTCTCGGCGGCGAACGCGTCCTGCTCGGCGCGTCCGATCTTCTTCTCGCGCGCACAGATCTCGGCGCACTGCCCCATGTGGGTCTGGCTGTAAACGTCCCAGAGCCCGTCCTGGATCATCGAGTCGACGGCCTGCGTGTGCCCCATCTTGCCGCCGCCACGCAGCGCGGG
>CAYUSL010000038.1:14610-23595 GCA_964447125.1 uncultured bacterium
CGACGCCAGCGCCCCGAGGAAGCTACCCACCGCCGTTCGCTGCGCCGCCACGATCACCACATCGCGCATCTCGGGCCTCCTCCCGGTCGTGCGTCGCTCGACACGAGCGCGCCCGCGAAGCATCGTCCCGCAGATCGGCCACGGCTACGGGCTACGCCCGCCCCGCACGTGGGCCTCACAGCAACGCGCGGTACTTCACGTGCAGATAGCGTTCGAGGGTGGCGGCGGCGAGACGATCGGCAGGCACGTGTACCGTGAGCACGCTCCGGGCTTCGAGGAGATCGAGGGCGTGGCGCTGATCGGCGAGCAGCGCACGCGCGGCCACCTTCGTGTACACGTCCCCGACCTCGCGGCTCGGCGCCTGGGCGGCGTGGCGAAGCTCGGCATCGGCGACCGTCACGCACATCGGCAGATGCCGCGGCCGAAGCCGCGCCAGGCCGTTGAGAACCAACGAAGACGAATCGGGCGCGATCACGTCGGTGAAGAGCACCACCAGCGCGCGGCGCGCGACCAGCGACGCCAAGGTCGCGAACGCTTCGGGATAGAGCGGCTCGACGGGCTCGGACTCGAGGTCGAGCATGGTGTCGAGGAGCCGGCGCCGGTGGCCGCGGGTGCGCGCCAGCGGCAGCGCGGCTCGGACCTGGGCACCGAACGCCAGCAACCCGACCTCGTCACCCGCTTCGAGCGCGAGGACCGCCAGCTCGTGCGCCGCCTCCAGCACGCGATCGAGCTTGGTGCCGGTGCCCACCCGCGAATGGAGCGCTCGTCCCAGATCGATCATCAGCACCAGCCGCTGGTTGCGCTCCGGGCGCATCTCGCGCACGATCACGCGACCGCGGCGCGCCGAGGCTTTCCAGTCGATGAGGCGCGGATCATCGCCGCTCACGAACGGCTTGAGCCCCGCAAAATCCGCTCCTTCGCTGGCGAGCCGACTGGCGCCTGCGCCGTGCGCTTCGCGTGTGAGCTGAGTGACCGCGAGCGCGCCGCCGCCGGACGCGAGCGGTGCAGGGTAGACGCGTAGCTCGGTCTCGATCGCCGCTCGCGAGTCGAAGGCCAGAAGCCCCAATCGATCGGTGGCGCGATACCAGCACTCGCCGAAGCGATGACGGCCGCGACGCGGGAACGACACGCGATACGCGAGGTCGATGCGCTCCGCAGGCGCGAGCTTCACGATCATCGGCATCGCATCGCCGTCCACGTGCGGCGGCACGCCGTCACGGATCTCGGCACGCAGCCAACGCGCGGTGCGATTTTCCACCACCAACCGAACCTGCGCTTCGCCGCGCACGAATTGCACGGCTTCGATCGAGCGGTCGATGCGCAGCGGATCCGGTGGCAATCGCGCGACCAGCGCCACTGCGACGCACACCGCCAGCGCTAGATCCACGGCTCCTGCGACCGGATACGCGTCCGGCGTCGCGAGCGTGGCCGCCGCGGGCACCAGCGCCAGTGCCACCAGCAGCGCGAGCCGCGGCGTGGGAGTCATCGCGGGATCGGAACCGAGTCGAGCAGCTCGCGGATCACCGCCGTGACCGTGACCCCTTCGATCTCCGCCGCGGGATCGAGAACCAATCGGTGGCGCAGCACGGGCTCGGCCATGCGCTTCACGTCGTCGGGGATCACGTAGGCACGCTCGGCGAGCGCCGCCACCGCGCGTGCGCACCACAAGAGCGCGATCGCCGCCCGAGGGCTGGCACCCAGCGCCACCCGTTTGGTACCCCGCGTCGCGCGTGCCAATCGCGCCACGTACTCCACCACGTCCGGCTCGCAGCGCACCGCCGAGACCTCGCGATGAAGCTCGGCGATGGCACTGCGCTCCAACACCGGCAGGATGCCGAGGGCCGCGAAGTCGGTGGGGGCGCTCGACGAACGGCGGCTGGTGAGCATCGCCACCTCTTCGTCGAGGCTCGGATAGCCGAGGACGATCTGGATCAGGAAGCGGTCGACCTGTGCCTCGGGCAAGGGATACGTGCCTTCCAGCTCGACAGGATTCTGGGTCGCGACCACGAAGAACGCATCGGAGAGCGCGTGGCGCTCGCCGTCGAGCGTGACCTGCCGCTCCTCCATCGCCTCCAGAAGCGCCGCCTGGGTCTTGGGCGGCGTGCGATTGATCTCGTCCGCGAGCAAGAAATCCGTGAACACCGGACCGCGCACCAGATGGAAAGTGCCACTGCGCGGATCGAGCACTTGGGTGCCGATCACGTCCGCGGGCATGAGGTCGGGCGTGAATTGGATGCGCCGATAGCCGAGCCCGAGCGCTTGCGCGAAGGCGCGGCCGAGCAACGTCTTGGCGAGACCCGGCACCCCTTCGAGGAGCACGTGGCCTCCCGCCAGCCAGCCCACGGTCAGCTCGAAGACCGCGTCACGCTGTCCGACCACCACGCGCTCCACGGCCTCGGCGAGACGACGGCCGACCTCGGCAATCGATGCGTTCACGCGATGTTCTCCGGATTCGTGGTGCGGGTGATCCAGCGGTCGAGGCGTAGCAGATCGCGGCGCCGCACGCGACGCGCACGCAGCACGCGTTCGAGGGCGGCTTCGAGCTCCGGCGGCACCGTCCCCGCGGCACGCGCGTCGCGGGCGAGGCTCGCGAGCACCTCGCGGCTCACCGCGGCGCGACGGTAGAGCATCCCCATCGACTCGGCGAGCTCGACCACCGAGCGGGAGCGCGCCGCGGCGGGTGCGAGCGCCGGCCCCAGCCGCCGGCCACGCGCCAGCACGTACACCACTCCCGCGAGCAGCACCTGCGCCGCCAGCATGCGGCGCGCGCCGACGTCGAGCTTCGCCGCGGGCGGCAGCTCGCGGTGACCGTGGACGGTCTCGTCGAAGAGCACCGGGCGATCTCGGCGCAGGCGGGCGACGAGAGCGAGCAAGAATCCAAGATTGGCCTCACGGTCGATCCAACGATTCTCGGCGATGCTGGGCGTCGCGATCACCGCCACCTCACCGCGCCCCAGGCGACGCAGCCAGCCGCGCGTCCCGACGTCGCCACCGAGAAGCGGCGCCCAGCCGCCCTCCGGCGCCGCCATGCGGATGCCGCTGCCTCCGCGCACCCGCTGGCCGGTGCCGAGCAACGGCGACGGAATCGCGAGCGTGGCGTCGTTGGCGGCCTCCGTGCCGATCCAAATCGCCGACAGGTCCGAGTCGTTTGCGGCGTTGCCCGACGGCAGCCCGCCACGCTTCCAGCCCAGCTCGGCGAGCAACGCCTCGTCGCTCCACGGCACGGTCTTCGACGCGAGCGGCTCACCGGCGTCGGTGAGCAAGAGCAGCGCGTTGCCGCGCTCCACCCACGCCACGATCGATTTCGCCGCGGCGGATTCGAGCATCTGCTCGAACGGCGCGACGATCACCAAGAGACCGTGCTCGTTGCCGAGGGATTCGTGCGCCGCGCGCCACCGTCGCGCGTCGACTCCGAGATCCCGCAGCACCCGGAAGAGCGCCTGCGTTCCCGCGGGATCGGCGTTGAGCGTCGATCGCGACGGCGACGGCTCGCGTCGCTCGACGAGCGACGCCACCGCGATCACCACCGCCAATGCCGCGATCAGGGTGCCGGGATGGAAGGTCCGGGAGCGAATCGGCGCATCTCCTCGAGGAAGATCCGGGTCGTGGAACGGAAACGCTCGAAGCGATCGTGATCGATCGACGCCTGCCCGTACCACGCTTCGTCGAACTCACGATTGAGCGCAGCAAGGCGCTCGAGTGCCGCGCCGGGGGCGTGCGCGCCTCGCAAGCCGGCGAGGTGGTCCCAATGGGTGAGCCCCTGCGCCGAAGCGACTGCGCCAGCGGCGCGCAAGCGACCCAGCGTCGCGAGGTGGGCGGCCCGCAACGCGTCCCGAAAGGCGCCGCTCGCGAGCCCTTCGCGGACCTGCGCGTCGAGCTCTGCCAGGGTCGAACGCTGCGCGGAACTGGCGGCGTCCACGCGCTCGGCGAGAGCACGGGCGCGGCGAGCGCGCGCCACCACGCCGTAGAGAAGCCACGCCAGCAACGCGAGCGTGAGCGCGAACACGAGGGCACTGCTCCAGTCGGCGAAGAAGCGCATCGCCGCGGGAAGGCCCGGCGCGTTCCAGTGCCGCCACCAATCGAGCAATCGCGTGAATGCACGGTCGAACGCACCCGAGGTCTGGACGTCACGGGGAAAGCGGCGGAACTCGGCCTCCGCCAGCACCCGATCCAGCGCCGCGCGCGCTTCGGTGTCGTGCTGGGCGCGTTCGGCGCTAGACGCTCGCGCCGCGAGCGCCGCTTCCACCTCGTCCCCGATCACGCGCAGCGACGCCGCTGCATCGCGCGCGAGCGCAGCCCGCGCGACGTCGTCCTTGGCGTCGTCCTGGCGCTCGAAGAAGGGATCCAGCCAGCGATCCGAGCCACCGAGGCCGGCCAGCTCACGCTGTGCCGTGGCGAGGCGGCGGCGTAGCTCGCGGGGATCGAGACCGGCGGGAACCGAGTCGTTCGCGGCCTGGGCCGGGAGATCCCGATCGAGACGATCGGCCAGCGCGTGCAGCCCGCGCGCCAGCTCGACTCGCGCGACCGGCTGCACCGCTCGGGCGCGCGGCACAGCGCCGAGCACGGCGACCACGACTCCGGCCGCGACCCACGCCACACGCGAGCTGCGACTCACGACGCGCTGCTCGCCGCCCGCGCGGGACGCGGCTTGCGCAGCGCGAACGCCCGCATCTCGAGATCGAGTCCTTCGTTGCGGTAGCGCAGGTCGTAATAGAAGAGCACCGTCACCGCGATCGAGAGCGGCGTGACCAAGGCGCCGATGGCGAGTTGGACACCTGCGATCGGCAACATGAGGACCCGCACGATCTCGTCGGGCTTGGTGAAATCGATCCAGTGCAACACGAAGCTCGCCCAACCGAGGAGGCCCACCGGCAACAGCGCGAGCGAGGTGACCGCGGCGCCGAGGATCGGCAGCACCGTGAGCACGATCGTGAGCCGCACGTCGTTCCGATCACGAAACGACACCCGCCCCGCCTGACGCATCAGCTCCGAGCTGCGCGTCAGCGCCGCACCGATGCCGAGCCCCTCCACGACCACCGTCGCCGGATGGAGCCAGAATCGCAGCACCCATACGAGACCAAACAGCAAGAGCCCGACCCCGGCCAGTGCCATCAGCCCCATGATGAGCGCGGGCCAACGCAGCTCGGCATCCAGCAGGGTGCCCACGGCCCCGAACATCCCACCGAAGAGCAACGCCACCCCGAACACGGCCACGAACGACACCACCATCAGCACCAACGAGGTGACGAAGAGATACGGCACTCGCCCGACGGTGTGGCGGAAGGCATCTCCGACACCGACTTCGAGTCCCACGTGGCAACGCGAAATCGCGTACACCAGCGCACACGTGGTCCAGAGGTTCAGGAACCACGACACGACGCCGATCGCCGAGCTCGCGCCGTAGCCAGAGAGCGCCGCGGCGACGGTCTGGGCTACGTCCTGATCCGGCGCCGGCGGCGCGTAGAGTGCCGGGCTCGCCACCATCGACAGCGCTTGCAGCGCGAACGTGATGGCGCCGGCGATCAGCGCGATCACGAACAAGAGCCGGAACTGGGCGCGATAGAGCGCCACGCTGCGGTCGACGATGTCGACGGGCGAAAGCGGCCGATGCGCATCCACGGCGGCGAGGATAGCCGAGGTGCCCTGTTCTTCTCGTGTCGCCTGTGCCAGACGATGGCGACGACAGCCGAGCCGAGCTCCCGGGAGGCACGATGCAATCACGACGAGATGCTGGCCGATGGACGCGCGCCGGAAGCGCACGGTCTTGGGTGATCCCGGTGCTCGCAGCCGTGGTGATGGCGGCGGCTTGCAGTGGCGGCGGGGGCGGCGGCTCCAACCCGCCCCCCGATGATGGAGGCGGTGGCGGCGGGGGTGGAGGCGGTGGTGGGGGTGGAGGCGGTGGTGGGGGTGGAGAGGCCACGAGCTGCGACGCGTTTCCCATCCAGGACGGCACACCCGGCCTCGCCCTCGAGCTGGTCACCGAGAACGTCGACGAACCGGTCGGCATCGCCGCGCCACCAGGCGACCTTCAGCGCCTCTTCGTCATCACCCAGAGTGGCCACGTGCGCGTGATCCGCGACGGCCGACTCCTCGATGCCGACTACCTCGACGTGAGCGATCGCATCACCAGCGGCGGCGAGCGCGGCCTGCTCGGCATCGCCTTCCATCCCGACTTCGCGCGGAACGGCCGGTTCTTCCTCGACTACACCAATCTCGCCGGCGACACCCACGTCTCCGAATTCCACGCGGACCCGGCTTCGGACACGGCCGATCCCGCCAGTGAGCGTGTGCTGCTCGAGGTCGCGCAACCGTTCGCCAATCACAACGGCGGTCAGCTCGTGTTCGGCACCGACGGCATGCTTTACGTCGGCCTCGGCGACGGCGGCGCCGGCGGCGATCCCCAGGGCAATGGCCAGCGTCTCGACACGCTCCTCGGCAAGATTCTGCGCATCGACGTGAACGGCGCGGCGCCCTACGCCGTACCACCGGACAATCCGTTCGTCGGCGCGGACCGCGCACGCGGCGAGATCTTCGTCTACGGCTTACGCAATCCGTGGCGCTTCAGCTTCGACAGCGCGAGCGGTGATCTCTACGTCGGCGACGTCGGCCAGAACAGTCGCGAAGAGCTGGACGCGACCGCCGCCGCCGATGCGCCGGGCACCAACTACGGCTGGAACACGATGGAAGGCAACGCCTGCTACGAGCCCGCGCAGGACTGCGACGAGAGCGGACTCACGCGACCGGTTTTCGACTACGGCCACGACCAGGGCTGCTCGGTGGTGGGAGGCTACGTCTATCGCGGGCGACGCCTGCCCGGTCTCGCAGGGACGTACTTCTTCGGCGATTACTGCTCGGGGAAGGTGTGGTCGTTCCGATTCCAGGCCGGCCGCGCAGCGGAGCTGCGCGAGCGCACAGGCGAGCTCGGCACCTCCGGCTCGAACCTGTCCTCGTTCGGCGTGGACGGGTGCGGCGAGATCTACGTAGCGAGCCTCGGCGCCGGCAGGATCTACCGCCTCGCGCCCGACTGAGGGCGGCGGTCCCGCTGCGGCGAGCGCATTTGCCGGGCTGGGGCGCGCGCCGTACCTTACGCGGCGCACGAACGCCGTCGCGACGCGGCCTCGAAGCGCGCCCCGCGCGCCCGATCGCCGCCCTTCGTGCGTCCCGTCTCGCGATTGCCGCTCGGGCACGCGCGAGACTTCCCGCAACCCTCGACAAAGGTGCGCGTCATGGGTCGAAGTCTCTTCAACAAGGTCTGGGATCTGCACACGGTCCGCGAGCTGCCCAGCGGGCAGACCCAGCTCTTCATCGGGCTGCATCTGGTTCACGAGGTGACCAGCCCGCAAGCGTTCCAGATGCTGCGCGAGGCGGGCCTGGACGTGCTCTATCCGGATCGCACTTTCGCGACGGTGGATCACATCGTGCCCACCGACGACGTGTCGCGGCCGCTCGCCGACGATCTCGCCGAGCAGATGCTGGCGGCGCTCGATCGCAACACCCGCGAGCGGGGAATTCCGTTCTTCGGCATCGGCGATGCGCACCAGGGCATAGTTCACGTGATCGGCCCCGAGCTGGGGCTCACGCAGCCCGGCATGACCATCGCGTGCGGCGACAGCCACACCTCCACCCACGGAGCCTTCGGCGCCATCGCCTTCGGCATCGGCACCAGCCAGGTGCGCGACGTCCTCGCCACCCAGACGCTGGCGCTGGGACGGCCGAAGGTGCGGCGCGTCCGCGTCACCGGCAAGCTCGGCGGCGGCGTCTACGCCAAGGACGTCACGTTGCACGTGATCCGCCGCCTCGGCGTGAACGGCGGCGTCGGCTACGCGTACGAGTACGCGGGAGACGTCATCGACGCCTTCACGATGGAAGAGCGCCTCACGCTCTGCAACATGGCCATCGAGGGCGGCGCGCGCGTCGGCTACGTGAACCCCGACGAGAAGACCTTTGCGTACCTGCGCGGCCGGCGTTACTCGCCGCAGGGCGATGGCTGGGAAAAGGCGGTGGCGTGGTGGAAATCGATCGCCAGCGACGCCGATGCCAGCTACGACCACGATGTCGAGCTTCCTGGCAGCGAGATCGCGCCCACCGTCACGTGGGGCATCAATCCGGGCCAGGCGCTGGGCGTAGACGAGAAACTGCCGCGGCCCGAGGAGCTGCCCGACGGTGAGCGCTCCACGGCCCGCGAGGCGTACGAGTTCATGAGCCTCGAGCCCGGCAAACCCATCGCCGGAACGCCCATCGACGTGGCCTTCATCGGCTCGTGCACCAACAGCCGCATCTCGGATCTGCGCGAGGCAGCGCGCGTGGCACAGGGCCGGCACGTCGCTGCGGGGGTGCGCGCGCTGGTGGTGCCGGGATCGCAAGCGGTGAAGCTAGAAGCCGAGGCCGAGGGCCTGCACGAGGTGTTCCGAGCCGCCGGCTTCGACTGGCGCGAGCCTGGCTGCTCGATGTGTCTCGCCATGAACCCAGACAAGCTCGTGGGACGCGAGATGTGCGCGTCTTCCTCGAACCGGAACTTCAAAGGTCGGCAGGGAAGCCCCGCCGGTCGCACGTTGCTCATGAGCCCGGCGATGGTCGCGGCGGCGGCGGTGGCGGGTAAGGTGGCCGACGTGCGGGAGATGCTGTGATGAGCCAGGCCACCGGATCGGATCTCGCGAAGGTCGAGCGCGTCAGCGGACGCGCGGTACCCGTCGATGGGGACGACATCGACACCGACCGAATCATCCCCGCGCGCTTCATGAAGGGGATCACGTTCGAGGGCCTCGAAAACCACGTTTTCGAGGATGTGCGCGTCGACCCCGACGGCCAGTCGCTCGGCCATCCCTTCGACGACCCGCGCTACCAGGGCGCCCGCGTGCTGGTCGTGGACCGCAACTTCGGCTGCGGCAGCTCACGCGAGCACGCGCCGCAGTCGCTGCAGCGCTGGGGCATCCAGGCGCTCGTCGGCGAGTCGTTCGCCGAGATCTTCTTCGGCAACTGCACCAC
>CAYUSL010000039.1:0-20769 GCA_964447125.1 uncultured bacterium
GGCGAGTACTGCCTCTCGCCGGAGACGAGCATTTGCATGGGCAAGGAGCTCACAGCCGTCGCGTCATGAGGCCGGGGCGCCACGGTGCGGCGGAGCAGGAGCTCCGCCCTCCGACCATCTGCTCGGATCCTCGGCACTGACTGCCGCGCCGTCGTGGAGCGTGATTCGCCGCCGGCAACGGCTCACTCCGCGGTGAGCCCGAGCAGAAATCCCTCGTGGCCGGCGCCGTCGGGCGGGGGCGGGCAACCCCTCGGCCAGACCGGATTGGCGTATCCGCCGCTCACGACGTGGAAGCCGGCGATGGTGGTCGCGGCGTAGAGCGGGACCTCCGCAGTCGTCGCGCCGATCGTCACGGTCGAATCGAAGAGGTCGGCGTACTCGCATCCCCCGGACGGCTCACGGCCGACGAGCGCGCCGCGCTCGATGTGAACGGGCGGCGTGCCCGAGAGATCGGGGACCGAGGCCGACACCCACGCCAGTAGCTCGCCCGCAGGTCCGCGCAGCTCGAAGTCGTCGAAGCGACCTGCGAACACGACTTCGGTGCGCCGAACGACGGCCGTCACACGGTCGCCGGCGGTGAACGCCGGTGGTGTGAAGCCGTCGACTACGAGGCCGACGGTGAAGGCTTTCCCGCGGTCGTCGACGCCGCGGAGCCAGAACGCGCCTGCCGCCGTGGCGGGATCGGGAATGCCGCGGCCGACGTACGCGTCGCTGCGGCGGAAGCAATCGTCGGGTGCGTCGCCGATTCCGGTCTCGGTGACGAGACCGGAGAACGAGAACGTTCCCTGATAGGGATTCTCGGCTTCGACAGGCATCGCGCACGCGGTGATGCGCGGCGTGGCCGGGAATGCGTCACGCCCCGGCAACGACACGCCACCGTCATCCGCGCAACCGATCAGGTTCGCGATCCCAATCGCGAACGACACGAGCGGAGCTCGAAGCCTCGTCGCCGCGCGCTCGTCACACCGTCGAAGTGCCGCCATCGAGCGCACGATGCCGCGATCGTCGCGCGCACGCAATCCCCGCGCCGCGCCGGACGTCACCGCTTCGGCGGCATGCGGGTGGCGCCGACGAGAAACGTTTCGACGGTGCCGGGCGGTGCTGCACAATCGGGCGACGGGTAGTTCGGGACGCTGAACTCGGCGTTCACCACACGCATCTGACCGACGGTTCCCACCCAGTGGTACGGGATGATGGCGCGCAAGGTGTCGAAGTGCACCAGCGCGTCGTAGAGATCGGTGGAACCACAGCCCTGCGGCTCGCTGCCCACCTGTCTCGCCGCCGCCACCTCGATCTTGGGTTCGAGGCCGAGTGACGGGGCACTGGCCGAGATCCAGGCTTGCACTTCGTCGTCGCGACCGCGCAGCGTGAGCGAGGCGCGGGCGAGTGCATCGTACGAATAGACGAGCGCCACGCTCGCCGGATCGCCGACAGCGAGTGGAAGCGCCTTCGATTCCTCGACTTCGAGGCCGACGACCAGCACGCTGCCGTCGTCGCGCGCGATCCGGTACCAGTGGGCACCGTCGGTGTCGGGGCCGGCTGCGAGCGTGCGCCCGACCACACCCGCGCCGCGGAAGCATTCGTCGGGCGGGTCGCCCCCGCCCTGCTCGATCACCGTGCCGGCGACGGTGAGCGTCCCGCCTGCGGCGCCCAGGCTCGGATCGACTGGCGCCACGCAGCCGGACACCCGCGGCTCCGGAGGGAAATCGCCTAGCACCGGCCATTCCTCGCTGCCGGAGCAACCGGCGGCGAGGAGCGTCGCGCCGAGGATCAGTGCCGGGGCGCGGCGCCCTCGCCCAACGAGCGTCACGCCCATCGTCCCGGTCACGCTCACTGGCCTTCCACGGCCACGCGATACACGGACGAGATGTCGTCGGGGCCCGACATCGTGGTGCCGAGATCCCGAACCAACCCGTCCTGGATGCCGTAGATCCAGCCGTGGATGGAGAGCGACTGGCCGCGCTTCCAGGCCGATTGCACCAGCGTCGTATGACAGACGTTGGCGACCTGCTCGATCACGTTCAGCTCGCAGAGCCGATCGAGACGGCGATCCGGCTCGGTGATGGCGCGCAGCGCCTCTTCGTGCTTCTGGTGCACGTCGCGGATGTGACGGAGCCAGTTGTCGCAGAGCCCGAGCTGCGCCGAGCCGAGCGCCGCGCGCACGCCGCCGCAGCCGTAATGGCCGCATACGATGATGTCGCGCACGCCCAGCACGTCGATCGAGAACTCCAGCACCGACAGGCAATTGAAGTCGGTGTGCACCACCACGTTGGCGACGTTGCGGTGAACGAAGAGCTCGCCCGGAGGCAGCCCCACGATGACGTTCGCGGGCACGCGGCTGTCACTGCAGCCGATCCACAGGTAGCGCGGCTTCTGCTGGGCGACGAGCCGCGCGAAGTACTGCGGGTCGACCGCGAGCATCTCCGCGGCCCAGCGCCGGTTGTTGGCGATCAAGTCATCGAGTGAGCGCATCGGGCTCCCGCATTTCCCCATTCGGGGTAGGGTCCACCCGCGCTCGGCGCGCGGGAGGCGCGAGCATAATCGAGGCCCGCGAGACACGCGCGTGGCTTGCGATCCACACTCGGCGGGTACGGCGCGGCGCGAAATCGCGCGGAATCGCGGGCACGAGCTCGCCGCTGCGCGCGGCGTCGTTCTTGCGTGATTGCCGCCACGTGGTGCCGCCGCTCTTCGTGATCTCGATGAATCGACGATTCCTGGTCCGCGCGACGGCGCTCGGTCTCATCGTCGGTGCTGGACTCGTGGTGGCGCTGGTGTCTCGCGTCCGCCACGAGGTCCGCGACGCCGTCGCGGAACCGGTGCGCGACGTGCGTCCGGTCGAGTACCGCGAGCTCATCCTTCCTGGACCCGCGCTCACGGCGTGGGGCGGCGCCGAGCTGAGCGACGTGACGAGCGACGGCGCTTGGCTTGCTGGTGGGTTCGGGCTGGTTCGCACGGATCGTCGCAGCGAGACGAGCGATGCTCTGCCGGCGGTGCGCGAAGCTGCGCCGCCTTTGCCCGCGCTCGCGATCGAGGCGCTCACCTCGTGGCGCGAGCGGCCGGTCGTAGGGCTGCGCGCCGGCGGAATCTTCGTGCTGGAGGCGAGCGGCTGGCGCGAGATCGCGTCCGGCTGGGGAACGCTCGAAGTGCGGGCACTCGCCGAGACTGCCGGCGGCGAGCTGCTGGTGGGTGCCAGGCAGGGGCTCTTTCGACTGCCATTCGGTGCGCGCCAGATGGAGCGGCTCAGCCGCCAGCCGGTGCGCGCGTTCGCCGCGGGGGACGGGTTCGTGCTCGCGGGCGGCGAGGAGGGATTGGAGCGGATCGATCCCGGGCGGGTCACGCGGGTCGAGACGCCGGACCCGTGGATCGAGAGCGCGACGCTCCTCGCCAACGCGGCGCGCTCCGGCGTCGAAGCGTGGGTCGTGACGGCCACCGGCCTGGTGCGCGGACCGGTCGATGGGCCGCTCGTGGCCGTGCCCGGCGGCGAACGCGTGGTCTCGGGCACCGCATTTCGCGGGCGATTCGTGGGAGTCGAGGACGTCGCTGCGGAGCTCGGCGGCACCAGCGCGCGCGGTGCGGTGCGCTGGTTCGAGGTCGACGGCCAATCGCGAAGCGACCGCCTCGAAGCTCGTCCGCGACGTCTGATCGCCACGCACGAGGCGCTGCTCGCCAGCACGGACGATGGCGCGTGGTGGACCGATGGCCGCTCGGAGTGGAAGCCGGTTCCCTTCCGCTGGCCGGCCGCGCTGCCGGCGCGCTCGGCACACATCACCGCGCTCGCGGCGTCACCCGAGAACGTGCTCGCAGGGGTGTTCGACGGCGGGCTGATCGAGCGCGCACGCACCGGCGACGCGGGACCCGATGCGGCCTGGCGCTCGATTCCGAGCGCTCACGCGTGGGGTGTCAACGCGCTGCTCGTGACGGGCGGCGCCACCTACGTGGCGAGCCTGCGTGGCGCCGCGCGCTTGGTGGCTGGCGAGCTCACGGCGCTGGAAGGCCCGGGCGCCGCCTTCTCGTTCGCCGAGACTACGGACGGAACGGCGATCGGCTACGCGCAGGGGGTGCGTCTGGCCACCGGCAAGTTGCTCTCGGCTTTTCACGGTTTGCCGGGCAATCAGGCACTCGCGCTCGTGAGCGACGGGCCGACACTCTTCGTCGGCACGCCGAGCGGATTGGGCGCCATCCGCGACGGCAAAGTGCGCTGGCGCATGACCACCGGCGACGAGCGTCTGCCGAATCCGTGGGTGACGGCACTCGTGATTCACGAGCACACACTCTT
Organism: uncultured bacterium; assembly: GCA_964447125.1. Lineage (GTDB taxonomy): Bacteria > JADJOY01 > JADJOY01 > JADJOY01 > JADJOY01 > JADJOY01. The sequence continues at coordinate 4,277 of CAYUSL010000039.1, forward strand.
CGTCGGCACCTACGGCGGGGGCATCGCGCGTCGCACGCTGGGCGACTGGGTGGCGGCGACCAGCGGCAGCACGTTGCCGCCCCTCGAGCCGTTCGCGGAAACCGCGAGCTGGAAGGTGAACCCCGGTGCGATGGCCGTGTGGAACGGCCGGTGCTACGCCGGCACCGACGGTCAGGGGCTCTTTCGATTGGCGCGAGACTTGAGCCGCTTCGAGCGCGTCGCGGTCACGCTGCCGTCGGCGCGCGTGACGGCATTGACCGCGACCCCGGAAGCGCTCTACATCGGCACGGATCAGGGAATCGCAGTGCTCGTAGCGGAGGTCGAATGAGTCGCTGGCGTGGCCTCTGCAAGGCGTTCGAGCGGCGCGGACCGGCGGGAGCCGGTCCCTCCAATGTTTCGTTTGGAGGGCGGAGCTCCTGCTCCGCCGCCGTCGCAGCCGTTCTCGGCGCGCTCGTGCTCACCCTGAGCTCTGCCGGCCGTGCGTCGGCGCAAGCGGGCTTGCTGGTGCCCACCAGCACCAACACGCAGGATCCGAAGGTGCTGTCGCTGCGCGAGATGCGCATCGACGTGGGCATCGCGCGCGGCTACGCCCGCGTGAACGTGGTGCAGATCTTCGAGAACCACACCGGCTCGGTGCAGGAAGGCACCTATCGCTTCGCGTTGCCGCCGTCGGCTGCGATCGGCGACTTCGCGATCTGGGACGGTGTGGTGCGGATCCCTGGCGTGATCCTGGAGAAGCGCCGCGCGCGGGCGATCTACCGTGATCTCACTACTCAGCGAATCGATCCCGGGCTCCTGCAGCAAGGCGAGGAAGAAGAGGAAGGCGAGCCCGAGGAAGGAGCGCCGAGCGGCTCGCGGCGGCCGTCGGGTGGCGCGCTTTTCTCCGTGACCGTGGCGCCGATTCCGCCGCGCGCCACCAAGCGTCTGGAGCTCGCGTTTCAGCAAGAGGTGCCGTTCACCGAGAGCGAGGGCGAGCTTCACATCGGCCTCGCGCCGCCCGACGGCGAGCCGCTCATCGCGGGATCGTTCGAGGTGCACGTGAGCGGAGATCCTGCCGCGGTCGCGCTCGCGGCGCTGCCGACGGCGCTGCCGCTCACGGCCGGCGCGCAGCCTGCGTCACTGGTCTTCAGCGGGCGCAGCGTGCGCCTCGATCGTGATCTGGCGATCGGCATTCGGCCGGCGCCGGGCGCGCCGCTGCGCGTGAGCGCCTTTCGCAATCCCGAGGGGACGCTCCCCGATGGTGTGGCGCTGGCGCCGTGGGAGCGGCTTGACGACATCCCGCCCGAAAAGGACGGCTTTTTCTTGTTCGAGATGCTGCCGCCGGCAGCGGATGGGGATGAGGCCACGCCAGCAGCAGCCGCGGTCGCAGCCGCACGCCGCCCCCCGGTGTCGGTGGCGATCGCGTTCGACACCTCGTTCAGCCATCGCTGGTCGGGGCTGGAGCGCGGTTACGCGCACCTGGTGCGCGTGTTACGAGCCCTCGGCCCCGACGATCGCTTCGCCCTCGTGCCGTTCGATGCCGAGCCCCAATCCGGTGCCGCGCTGGTGGCGGCGACGCCGGCGGCGGTGGAGACGGCGCTCACGTCGCTTCGCGAGCGGGCGCTCGGTTTCGGCTCGGACGTGCCCGCGGCCCTCGGGGCGGCGGCACGGGTGCTCAACGGTGCTGCTTCGGGACGCGTGCTCCTCATCTCCGATGGGCCGCTCGAGCCGAGCTCGAAAGAGCTGCGCACGGCGCTCGGCGCGGTGCCGCTCTTCGCCGATCTCACCGGCGTCGAAGCGCCCGAGGCGTATCGAAGCGCGGCGCTCGGCTACCTGATCGGTGGCGCCGCCGACCTCGAAGCCGAGCTTTTCTTCCGGCACGTCGTGGAGCCGATCGAGACCCAGCGCGCCGAGCGTGAGCCCGCCGCGGACTCGGCGGAGCCGTTCGTGATCGCGGGCGGGGACCCCGCGTTTCACGACGTTTATCCAGTGCTCATCCAGCCGCCTGAGCCCGGCAGCCTCTCGGGCTGGGTCGGCCGCTACGCGAAGCCCGCCACCCGCCTCACGTTCCGCGTCGATTCGCCGCTTCTGCCCGCGGCTTCGCGCGCGGTGGTCGCCGACTTGCCCGAGCGGGCGCTCGACGCCCGCGACCTGCCGCGCCGTTGGGCGCGCGCCCGTGTCGATTTCCTCCTCGATCTGATCGAGCGCGAGGGCGAGCGCCGCGAATGGGTCGAGGAGATCATCGCACTCTCGAAGCGCTACAAATTCATCACGCCGTACACGGCGTTCCTGGCGGCGCCACGGTCGTTGCTCCGGCCGCGGCGCATCCAGCCCGGCGATCCGGTGCTGCGCGTGGAATGTGACGAGAGCACGGTGGCAGCCACGGCGTTCTTGCCCTTCGGCGAGCGCCTGCCGCTGGTGCATCGTCCCGAATCGAACCTCTGGGAAGGCCGCTTCCTGGTCCCCGAGGCGCTCGTCGACGGCCGCTACGCGATCCGCATCGTGCTCACCGATGCGAGTGGCGCGCGCGTGACCGAGCAAAAGCACTTCGTTCTCGACGGCACCGCGCCGGTGATCGCACCCGAGGCCGTGAGCGAGGCGCGCGCAGGCGAGCGGTTGCGGATCGCCGCGCGCACCGATGCCGATGTGGTCTTCCTCACGGCGCGCCTCGGCGACGCAGCACCCGTGCCGCTGCGCTGGGATGGGTCGGCGAAGGCCTCGGTGGGCGAACTGCTGGTGCCGACAGGTGCTCGCGGAAAGACGCCGCTTTTCTTCGAGGCCGTGGACGGCGCCAAGAACCGCGGCTTCGCACGGGCGTCCGTCGAGGTGCTGCCATGAGCGCCGGGCGTCACGACTGCAATCTCGTGCTGGAGGCCCACCGGTCCCTCGGTGGGCCAGACGCTCGCAACCGGACGCGACGGAGCGCGTCCCTCCACGCCGCGGTGGTTGCGGTGGCGCTCATTGCGATCGCTGGCGGCGCGAGTGCGGCACCAGAACCCAAGGGCGAGCCCGCGCCGGTTTGCGACCCGGGCCAAGGACGCGTCGAGGGCGCGATCCCGTGGGTGGATCAAACCGAGGCCGACTGGATCTACGGCGTCACCACCCGCTTCGCCGACGTCGAAGGCCATCGCGTCCACTACCCAACGCCGACCGCTGAGCTCGCTGCTCAGCTCGCGGTGCAGACCGAGCCCGATGCACTGCGCCACCTCGCAGACGCGCGACTGGCGCTGGGCGATCGTGCCGGCGCCATCGAGGCGATCCGCCGCTGGGGTACGGCGCGTGGCGCGTGGGCCTGGGCCGACGTCGCCGAATGGGCCGCCGAGCATCGCGAGCTGGCGCTGGCACTCGATGCCGCCACGCGCGCGATCCCGTGCATCGCGCCTGATGCCCAGAAGCGCCTCGCCGACCTGCGCGTGGTGTGGGCCGACGCCCATCCCGAGCTGGCCGATCCGATCGCCATGCGCCGCGCCCGCGCCGAGCTCTTTCCCGCCGACGGTCGCGCCCTGGAATCGTGGATTCGCGCGCTGGAAAACGCCGGGCGCTTGGACGAAGCGGATCGCGCGCTCGCCGCGAGCCAGGCGCTCACACCCGAGCGGCTCTTGATCGTGCGTGCCGATTTGGCGGTCGCCCATCACGACGAACGCCACGCATTCGAGATCCTCGACGGCGCGGTGGAGGCCGACGGCTGGTCGTTCACGTTCCGCCGCCACTTCAGCGAGAAAACCACGCTCGCGCGTCCGGAGCTGCCGGAAGCGTGGCGCACTACGCTCGACACGCGCCTCGATCCCCACGCGCTGGTGCGCCTCGCCACGTATTTCCAGGGTGCCGGCCGCGGCCTCGATACCGCCGAGCTTCTGCGTCAGGTCGAGCGCCGCCACGCCGAGCGCTTCACGCGCGCCGACTGGCTCTTGCTCGCGCGCCTCGAATCCGAGATCGACGCCGTCCCCGAAGCCTTCCGTGCGCGGCTCTCCGCTGCCCGCCTCGGCACGCCCGACGAGCAGCTCGGCGATCTCGCGGCGCTCACGCGGCTGGCACTCGACGCCGGCTCGCGGCCGCTGCCGTGGGGCGTCTACAACGACGAGCCTTATCGCTGGGTCGCGCGCCTCGACACCACGCCCGGCTTCCTCACCGGTGGCGTGTCGTTCCTGCTCACCGGCGGCGACTGGAAAGAAGCGCTCGCCAACCTCGAAGGTCAGTCGATCGGCGAGCGCACCTTCGCCACCGCACGGGCGCTGGTCGACGAGCTGACGCGACGTGCACCGGCGCACTCCGAGTTACCGGAGCTGCAAGTGGCGATCATGCAGCGTCACGTCGAGCGCGGCGACGGCAAGGCTGCGCTGGCCATCTTCGCGCGCCTCGAAGCCACCGCACCGCCTGCGGTCGCGGACGCGGCGCGGCGTGTGGCACTCCTCGCCATGCGGCAGGTTCCGTCGCCGCTCGCCGAGGAAACGCGGCTTTACCGCGAGCGCTTGCGCGCGCTTGCGCCGGACGGTTCGCGCCCCGCTCTCGATGACGGGAACGACAACACGTATCGCGACGGCGAGCTGGTCCCACCCGAGGATCCGGAGGTGGACGAGAGCCAGGTGGAGATCGCCACCTGGGGCCGGCGCTCGATGAATCCCCAGCCCGAGAGCTACCGCAAGCTGCTCGATGAAGCGATCGCGCGCCTCGACGACCGCGACGCGAGCCACCGCACCAGCGTTGCCTTGCTTCTCGGCGAGCTGGATCGATTGCCCGACGCCGAAGATCTCTGGCTTTCGCTGGTGAAGCGTCTCGATACTTGGAATCTCGACGACGACCTCGGCCCACGCTACGAGCGCGCGCTGCAGCGCTTCCGAGGGCCGGGCTGGTGGTCGCGCCTCGCCCGCTGGTACGCGCGACGTTCTCGCCACCAGGACTTGCGAACGCTCGCCGACGAGCTCGTGAACCAGTTCCGCGGCGCCGGCATCTTCGCGCGCGCCGACCTGAACGCCGGCGGTTCGGGGCTCATCGCCCTCGAGATCCCGGAACAGCCGCGCTGGGGCAGTCGCATTCGTCTGGTGCGCTGGGCGGACTGGGTGCGGTTGCGCGCGCTCGAACGCTTCCCGCACAGCCCGCGGGTGGTGGGCGAGGCGCGCGCACGGCTCAGGCTCGCCAGCAATCCGGCCGCGGATCCGGCGCCGGACCCGGCGCCGGATCCGAACGGCACGGCACCCGTCGTCGTTGCCGACTCGCTCATGGACGAGCGCGAGTGGGCGCTCTTCTTCGTCGACCCCACCCGCCGCGAGTCGTGGTTCGGCGATGCCATGCGCGCCGGCAATCTCGGCGTGCGGCTCGAAGCGCTCGAGAAGAAGACGAGCCGAACTCCCGTCGAAGACCAGATCCTGGCCGAGGGCTGGGCGCGCCTCTCCCACTTCGAGCGCGCCGCGGCGCCAGCCGATCGGGTCGCGGCGGCGTATCCGTCGGACTCCACGGCGGCGCACCGCGCGCTTTCTCTCCATCGATCGTTGCAGGCCCTCGAACCGGGTCACCCGGAACGGGCGAGCGCCGTGGTGGAGAAGAGCCTCGCTGCGGTGAGCGACGCGAGCGCCCTCCTGACCGAGCTCGGCGAGATGGAAGAGGAGCGCGGTCGCCCGCATGCCGCGGCGCTGGTTTGGCGGCGAATCCTCGAGCTCGATCCGCGCGATCCCAAGCGCGTGGAGGAGCTGGCGACGCTCTTCTGGGATTACGAGCACATGGCAGAGGCGTTGGAGATCGTCGAGGACGGACGCAAGCGTCTCGAACGTCCGCGGCTCTTGGCGTTCGAGGCCGGCGTGCTGCGCGAAGAGCTGCGCGATCTCGACGGAGCGGTGCGCGAGTACCTGGCGGCGCTCGACGTGCGCGACGCCGAGATGGCCGATCGCTTCCCGTACTCCACGGTCTCCGACGAGCGCGCGGTGCGCCGTCTCGGTACGCTGCTCGGCCGTGCCAGGCCGCGCGCCGCCGTGCTCGCGGCGCTGGCGCGGCTGCGCGCTGGCGAGAAGCTCGACGAGGAGACGCTGGTCGCGTTCCTGCCGCTGCTCGACGTCGCGCCGCCCTACGAGTCGGCGGAAGATCGCGAGTTCCTCGACTGGCTCGTCGATCGCGAAGAGATGCCCCACGACCCGGTCGGTCGCGCGGAAAAGGAAGCGCAGCGTGAAGCCCGCCGTCCCGCGGAGCGTGCGGGAGCGGTCGAGGTGAGCGGTGCCATCCTCGGCAAGGCGCTCGAGCTCGCCGGCGACGCCACCTCCACCGAGTTCCTGGACACGCTCAAGCGCTGGCGCGACCGGCTCTTGGACACGCGCTGGGCGGGCGCCCGGGACGTGGCCTTCGACGACGCGCTCGCGGCGCGGCGTGCGGCGCTCGCGACCACGGACGTGGAGCGCGTGAACCGTGAGATCGAACGCGCCACGGCGCTTCTCGATCAGGACCAGCGCGACAAGGCCGATCAGGTGTGGGCGGAGCTGCTGCCGCGCATCGACGCGCTGCCCGAGGGTGGCGCACCGATTCGCGCCTGGATCGCCCACGCCGACTACGTCGAGAAGACCCTCGGCAAGGAAGCGGCGACGCGCTCCTGGGCGGAGATCGGCGCACGCTATCCGTGGAGCTTGGGTGTTCTCGACGATCGCATCGCTTTCTTGAACCGCACCGAGCAGGCGGTCGAGGCGCGCGGTGTGCTCGCGAGCGCAGCCGAGCGCGCGGCGCTCGGCCATCGCGAGGCGCTCCTGGAACGGCTCGCCAGCAGTTGCCTCGAGGCGCGCGATCTCGCCTGCGCCGAGAGCTCCGCCCGGCGCATCGTCGAGAGCGAGTGGCTGTTGCTCGATGCGTGGCGGCGACAACAAGCGTTCCGGACGCTGGCACGGGCGCGCTTCGCGTCCGCGCCCAACACCGACGGCTTGGCGTTGGTGACCGAGAACGCGAAGCGCTTCGTTCCCGAGTCCCTCGCCGATCTCTACGCCGAGGCCGCCCGTGCCGCCGACGGCGAGCACGCGGGCGCCACGAGCGTCACGCTCTGGATCGAGGCGCTCAATCGGCGTACCGAGCGCGCTTGGATCCGCGAAGCCATGCGCGCCGCCGAGCGCGCCAGCGCTTCCGACAAGCTGCTCGCCTTCTTCGAACGGCAACAGAGCCGCAGCTCGCGCGACGTGCGCTGGGCCGTGGTGGTGCGCGAGCTCAGGCTCGCCAAGGGCGATCTCGAAGGCGCCATCGCGGCTTCCAAAGCCGCGGTCCAGGTGCGGCCGGAAAACCGCGACCTGTGGCTCGAGACCGCGGATCTGATCGAGCGTGCTGGGCGGGCGCAGGACGCAGGCGACTACCTCGGTGGGCGCGATGCGATCGAGCCCGGCAACGAGGACGTGGTGCGCCGTCGCGACGTGCTCTACGCGCGCGCCGCAAACGTCACGGCTACACCAGCGGCGATCACCGCCGCCGGGCAGCGGCTCGTGACGCTCGAGCGCGCGGCGCTCACGGCGTTCAAGCGCCAGCAACCGCTCGACGACGAGCGTCGCGCCGAGCTCACGCGCCGCGAAGCGCGCGCCGTGCGGCGGCTGATCGAATTCGGTTACCCGCGCGAGGCGTGGGCGTTTCTCGCTGGCCCCGCCGACAAGGTGACGAGCGTTCGGAGGAGCGGCCTCGCGGTCACCGAGCAGGCCGAGCTGGCGCTGCGCGCTGGCAAGCTCGTGCAATACCTCGCCGATCCGAACGTCGACGACGAGGTGCGCCAGACCGCGGCGCAAGTGATCGCGTCGAGTGCCAGGCCCGAACAGAAAGAAGAGATCTTCGCGGCGATCCTCGCCAAGCGCATGACGATCGAAAACGGTCGGGTGGCTGGCGCCTCGGAAGCGACGCTCGTCAAGTGGTGGTCGTTCGCGCGCGACGCGGGGCTGGAGGACGAGCTTCGCCTCAGCTTGGCGCGGAAGCAGATCGCCGCGTCCCCGGGGCCGTGGCAGACGGCGACGCCGTTCTCGTTCGTGCAGACCGTCGCCGAGCACATCCTGGTGCGGAGCGAAACCGTGCCCTGGATCATCCTCCCCGATCTGGAAGCGAGCTGGATCGAGGACCTCGTGAACCGTGATCAGCCCGTGGCGCTCGCCGAGCGGATGGCGCCGCGAATCCGCGAGCTGATGACGCGCGTACGCACGACAGGCGCGCCCATCACCAGCGATCGGCCACTCGAGTGGACGCGCTGGCTGGAAGGCGCGACGGCGTTCGACACCTGGTGCCGTGGCCTCGCCGAGCGTCCCGATCTCGCCCACGAGGTCGAGGACGCGTTCACCGACGTCCAGCGCTGGTCGCGCTTTCTGGATCTCGGAGCCAAGCATTGGTCGCATCCGAGGTTGCTGGCATTGCTCTCCCCGGAGGTGCGCGACACCTGGTTCCGCGTCACCGGCGCCTACGGTTCCGACTGGACCACGGACGGCGTGCCCAACCAGGTCTCGCCCGCCACCCGCGAAGCGGTCGCCAAAGCACTCGGCAACCTCGTGACGGCGGCGCCGGGAAGCGCCACCGATCCGATCCTGACGCGCCTCAGCGGCCCGCGTACCGTGGGTGACGCGATCGGTGACGACCCACGCTTCGTGTGGCCGGAAGTGGTGGCGGTCGAAACGAGCCCGGGTGTGCCCGCCCGCCGCGACACCGTGCGCTTCCCGCGCGATCTGTGGGGCGATCGCCCGGGCGAAGCGTGGTACGCGCTCGAGTCTCTGGTGCGCCTCGGCGCGCGCGATGCCAGCGATTGGCGCGTGCCGCTCGAAGTCCCCGATCGCGGCGGCGAGAGCGAGCGGGATCGCACCGCCCGCGAGCTGGCCCTCGGTACTGGCGATCCGGCGCTCGCGCTCGACGTCGACGCCGCACATCGCGCCGCGCCGCCGAATGCCTCGGATCTGGTGTGGCGGCTCAGGACGCTGGTCGCCGCCGGTCGCCGCGACGAAGCGGCGACGACCTTGCGAAGCGCGGTCACCAAGCAGCCGTCGAAGCTCACCCCCGAAAGCTTCCGCGTTCTGCGACGGCTCGCGGCGGACCTGAACCTCGACGACCCCGCGACGGCATTCGATCCGGCGCAGCCGGTCAACGCGTCGCTGCTCGCGTACCTGGTGGATGCCATCGACCTCACGGCGGCAGGCCGTCTCAAACCGGTGGACGTCGTCGATTTCCGCAGCGCGCTCACCGCCCGCTGGCGCGATCGCGACGGTCAGCTCCCCAGGGAAGCGGTGGAGCTCTGGCTCGATCGGTTGTGGGTGTCCGGTACCGCGTCGCTTCCGCGCGAAGGGCTCGCGAAGCTCGGCGGGCTGTGGCCAGCGGCAGCCGATTGGCTCGCGAGCCAGAGCGAAGCGCACCGCGCCGCGGCGCTGGCCGCCGTGCGTGCCTTGCCGGCTGACGCCGCTCCTCTCCAGACGCTGCTTCCCAAGGACCCGGGCCAGCGCGACGAAACCACGCGGCTCTTCCTGGCGCGGGTGGCGCTCGCGCGGAACGATGGCGCTGCGGCGCTAGCACTCTTCGACGGCGTGCTTCACGACGCCGCCGTCGGCAATGCGGCGCCCAGCGTCGCGTCGAACGTCGTGAGCGACGCCGACTCGAGCGACGAGTACGAGGAGTCCGAGGGCGACGAATCGGAAGGCGGCGACGAGGGCGAATACGAAGAGTCGAGCGAAGAAGAGGCGTACGCGAGCACCGCGGATTCGAGCGTGGCCAGCGACGACGCCACGATTCAGCGACTACGGCGCTGGCTCGATGCCTTCCGCGACGCCAAGCGCGTCGGCGGCGCGAATGCCGTCGACGATGCCGAACGCCGCACACTGGCGATGCTCCTCGACCGCGAAGCGCGCGATGCAGGGACGATCGCCGACTGGCCGCTCGCGCTCGAGCTGGCACACGCGCCCGAGGGGCCGGCAGCAGTGCTCGCGCGCCTCGAGCGCGCGTGGATTCGCGGCGACCTGCCCGCCCACCAGCTCGGTGCGGTGGTGGCCGCGGTGGCGCGTGTGGCGCCGGAGGAAGCGCCGCGCTGGCTGGCGCGCTGGCCGCTCGCTCTCGATCAGGCCCAAGCGGTCGAGCGCGCGAGCCTCGTCGCGCGGCTCGGTGACCGCGCGCGCGCCGACGAGCTGCTCACCGCGGCGCGCGCACGTGGTTCGTGGTCGGCAGCGGACGAGGTGCGTGCCTTCGACGCGTGGCGCCGCTTGCCCGCCGAGAAAACTTGCGACCGCAAGACCGGCGCGTGCCCGCCGCCACCAGCCGCGCGCGTGCCCAAGAGCTGGACCGCGGCGGCGACGTTCTGGAACGAGCCTGCGAGCAAGGTGGGCGACGATCTGGCGCGGCATCTCGCGGCGCACCCCTTCGACATCCTCGCGGCGCGCGCGGCGTTGCGCATCGTGACGCCGCTCGCTGCGGACAGCGCGGCCCGCGCCACCGTCACGCTGCGCGACCGCACCATGCAATCGTTCGACACCGCCGGCACGGACACCGACTTGCTGCGGATTCGCGCCATGCGCGCGCTATTGCCCAGCTCGTGGCGCGCCGCCGATTCGGTGCTGACCTACGTCGATCCCCGCCAGGTGGTGATCGACTTCACGCGCCGGCGCATGCGCAACACGGACATCGACGCGAGCCTCGCGGATCTGGGGCGGCTGCATGCGCTGGATGACGACGCCGCGGCCACCGAGCTGGTGGTGCAGGTCGCCGAGGAACGAAGTGCCACAGCGGGCACGGTGCTGCGCCACGTGGTCGATTCGATCCTGACGCGTAGCGAGCCGCTGCGTCCCTACCGGTTCGCGACCGGATCGCCGCGTCCCTATCGTCCGCGTGATCTCGACTGGACGCTCGTACGAGCCGCGGCGCGCCGCGCGGCGGAATCCGCTTCGAACGCTGCAGGGGAGGCCCGATGATCCTCGGTCGATCGAGCAGCGGACGTGGACGTACATGGCATGCGCACGTGTGTGTCGTGGTCTTCGCGTTGAGCTGGGCCACGATCACACACGCTGCCGACGGGCCACCGCTGCCCGACGCTCCGCTGCGCCTGGTGATCGCCGACGTCGGTGCTTTCGATGCAGCGCTGGGAGGCTCGTTCCGCGCGGCGCTCACCGGGAACCTCCCGGACGACGATCCCGCCTACGCTGCGTGGCGCCAAACGCAGGTGGGCGCCAAGCTCATCGCCCAGTGGCAGAAGCTCGAAGCGGATCTGCCGTGGACGTGGGAGCAGATCACCGCTCTCGGTGCGCGCCGGCTGGGGCTCGCGCTCCTCGACGTCGGCCACCTCGAGACGGTGCTCGCCATCTCCACGCCCCTCGCAGCGCTGCCGACGCCTCTCGCCAAGGGTACTGCACGAACCCACGGCGCGATCACCTACCAGCTCGTCGCCGCAGGTGCAGGGGACGCGGGCGCAACTGGGGCGAACGCTGGCGCGGGTGCCGCCACCGAGGACGGTGAACGGCGAATGGGGCTCGTGTGGGCCCGTGCTGGCGAGTGGCTCTTGATCGCGACCTCCGAGCGCGCGCTGATCGCGGCGCTCGACGAGCTCGCGGCCGGGCGCGGCTTCGCGGCACCGCTTTCCGGCCTGGTGAGCATGGAGCTCGATCTCGATCGCTTGCGGGCGGATCGCTACTTCAAGCGTGAGTTCTTGTTCCCGCCAGGCCCCGAGACCGGTCGCGTGCGCGCTGCGCTCCGCCAAGAGGGACGCGGTTTCGTCGAGGTCCGCGAAGGCAGCCACGAGCCTCGCGCTGTCGGCTACGAGTTCGATCCCGCCCGGGCCATCGCCGCCGGCTGGGAGGCCGACGGCTCGCTCTTGTGGCCGACGTTGCGTCGAGGCGTGCTCGAGCCGGTGCCCAACCCCGCGGATCTGCCCCAGGTGTCGCTGGGTGTCTTGCCCGCGGCCACGGTGGAGAAGAGCGACGACCGCTACCTCGTGAGCTTCCTGCGTCCGATCGTCCCTGCCGGTTTGCCGTCCACCGACGAGGGCGAGCTGGCCGAGTGGCGCGAGTGGCTGGCGCGAAATCCGGTGGCGGGCTTCGCGTTCGTGCTCGCACGCGACGGATCGCGCCTGCTGGGCGTCCCGTGGCCGGCAGCGCGCGACGACGAGCTGGTGGCGCTCGCACGCGCTACGGCGGCGCGCCGCGCGGGACGCATCGACGTGGCGAGCGTGGGTGACGCGCGGGAGATCCGAGCTGGCGCCGATCTGCCGCTGGTCGCGATCCGGCGAGTCGGTGAGCTGGTGTGGATCGGGCCGAGCGCCACGGCGCTCGCGGCCGCGCCGGCAGCGCGTCGCAGCGCCGAACGCGTGCGTTGGGCGCGTGTGGACCTCGGCGCAGTGCGCGCCGAAGCGCCGCGCTGGGAGCGTGCCGAGGGGCCAGCGGCGCCCGAACAGGTGCGCGCGCTCTCGGATCGGGTCGTGGGGCTCTTGCGCTGGATCCCGAGTGTTGGGTCGATCTCGGTGGAGCGGCGCCTCACCCAGAACGGCGGCGGCTGGATCGAGCGCGTCGACTTCACGCCGCCAGCGAAGCCGTAGGCCGCAGGCGGCAAGAGCCGCGGCTCAGCGCGCGACGAGTGCTTGCACGGCGGCTTGCACGTGTACGAGGGCACCCTCGAGGTCGCCGTCGTCGGGGGCCGCCGCTCCCGCGGGAAAGAGTGCCGCGGCTTCGATGGGCGCTCCGATGCGCATGCGAATCGTCCACGGCACCCACGCGAAGAACGTGAACGGCGAGCCGAGCCAGAGCCACACCAGCGCCGCACGCACCGGCCACGCGGCGGGCACGAGGGTCACGATCGCCGCCGAGCCCAAGACGCCGAGGAGCGAGATGCCCCAGCGCTTCTGGCCCATGAGCCGCGGCAGTACCAACGCCAGTGCGAGCAGCTTGGAGCGCATCAGGATCGGCGCCGTGAAATGCGATCCGCGAATGCCCATCGGCACGATGGGCACGCCCGCTTGCTTGGCGATTCGCAAGAATCCGCGGCGGCCACCGAAATCCACGCGATGCGCCTGCCACACCGGACGCAGCGTTTCGTGGTCGCCACCGGGGAACACGAGGATTGGAACTCCGCTGGCGAGGGTTTGCTCGGCGGCGGCGTAGGTCGACGGGATCGCGCCGATGCCACGCAGCAGCGTCGAGAGCGGTGCGAGATGGAACCCGAGCGGCAGCGCGAAGCCGGCCAGTGGGCGCTCGGCGCCCATCTGCTTCAAGTAGAGCGCGAGGAAGCTCAGGATCTCGGCGATGCCGAGGCCCGCCGAATGATTTGCCACCAAGAGATAAGGCCGGTCCTCGGGCAGGTGCTCCGTGCCTTCGAGCGTGGGACGGTGGCAGGCTCGCACCACCGGTTCGAGATAGCGCTCGACCAGCTCGACGAAACGTGGCGTCACGCGCCCCGGGCTCGCGACCTCGATCCCCTCAGCCCAGCGTCCCGGATTCACAGCTCGCAATCCTAGCAGGCTCGAAAAACTCGCCGGAGCGAGTTGTTCGAGTCTGTCGATGCTCCCTCGGGGGGCTTTTCAAGCCCCCCGCCCCGCAAAAAGCGCGGTTTTTGCGGGGCCCCACCCCCGAGTCGACTCGCTACGCTCGTCGGCGCGCCGCTGGCGCGTGCCTGTTTCAGAAGCCCGCCAAACGGTCAATCACGACTCGACACGGGTGGTTCGCAGGGGCGGGCGTGAAGGCCCGTACGCGGGCTCACGCAGCATCGTGAAAGGCGATTTCGCAACGTGCCGAAAGGCCCGCCGGCTCACGACCCGCTGAGCTTGGCCAGCACGTGCGCGAGCAGCTCGACCTGACCGTGGGCCATCTGCGCCAGCGACACGGGCGACTCCGCGGGGAGCAACCCAACGCGAAACTGCGCGGCGAGCCCGAGATTCCAGAGCGCGGCAAATGCAACCGCCGCCCCCATCAGCGCTCGCACGAGCCTCGACGAGAGCTCGCGCCAGAGTGCCGCGAGGCCGATCACGAACGCGAAACTCGAGCTCGCGAACATCCGGCCACCCATCGCCGCTCCTTGCCACCAATCGTGCCAGGCACCCACGAGCCAGACCTGTGCCAGCCAGCCGATCCCGAGCCCCACGGCGAGCGCTCGGTCGCGACGCGCCAGCACCACCAGGCCGGCGACCGCGACCAGCGTGAGCGGATGCCACGCGAAGAGTCCATGGAGCGGCGAGCACAGCACCTCGGCGATCCGCGGATGGAGCCAAGCGAACGTGGGGCCGCGCTCCGCCGCCGCGGCCTCGTGGAAGTACGGCACGGCGGCGAGCGAGCCGAACGTCCCCACGTAGACCGCGATCTGAAGCGAGGCCACGAGCAGCGCCGAAACGGCGGCGATGGCGAGCATCGCCGCCGTCGAACGGCTGGAGGGACGCGCTCCGTCGGGTCCGTCGAATGATCGCGGCGGCCAAATCGCCCAGTACCCGATCGTCAGGACGAAGAGCACCTCTTGCGGCCGCGTCAGCGCGGCGAGTCCCAGAGCCACGCCCAGCGCCACGGCCAGGCGTGGCTCGCTCCGCCACTTCCCCGTCAGCGCCAGACAGAGCGCCAGGGATACCCACGCCTCAGAAACCGCGTGCGCCATCGAGGGTTCGAAGGCGAGGTAGTAGAAAAGCGGCGACGCGAGCCACACGCCGAGGACGGCGACCAGCGCCGCGCCGCGGCCGGCGAGCTCCCGTGCGACGGAGGCAGCCGCGAGCAACCCACCCACACCGAGGAGCGCACTGCCCACGCAGTACGCGAGCTCGTACGGCCACGAGTAACCGTCGACCGTCACGTCGACGCCTGCGGCCGCAAGCCCCAGCGCCAGCAGATGACCGAGGGCGAAGAACGGCGCCAGCACCAGCGCCATGCCGATCGGGTACTTGCTGTACGCCGGGATCGGATGCGGCCAGCGACCGGGCGCCCAGCGCGTTACCTCGTCATCGATGCGCCAGTCGCGATCGAACGCCAACGAGCGCAGCGGCGCGTAGTAGCCGACGCCGTCGCCGAAGACGCCGAAGCCAGTCTTGGCGAAGGTGATGACGAGAATGCCCGCGGTCAGCGCCACTGCCGCGAGCAGCGCCCACCGAGCCGATCCCCACTGGCGCTCGGCCTCGCCCATCGCACAAGCCTATCCGGCTGCGGGAACAGGCACGCGTCAGGCGCGAGCGCCGGACCGAGCGAGCCAGCTTCGAGGTGGCGGACGGAGGAAATCGCGCGGGTTGCCGCGACGGGCGGGGGGCGGGAACTGCCCCTCGCGCAAGCATTCACGCCCGTCACCAATGCACGGTCTGGTCGGTCGCGAAGCCCGGCAGGTCACGCACCTCGATCGTGCGCCCGCTCGCATCCACCAGCGTGCCGCTGAAGCGACCGATGGGCTGGCGGTAATACACCTTCGCCCAGATCGCGTCGCGCTGGCCCATGCGAACCACGTCGGGCCGGAACGTGAGGCGCACGCGGCCGTCCTCGCTGCGCACCGCCCACTCGCCGTCCTTGCGTGCCAGGTCCATCGCGAAGCTCACCCGGCCCACCGGCACGGGCTGGCCGTCGAACCACAGGAAGTTCTCGGGCTCGCCGAGGCCGTCGTTGGCGCGCGTCAGATTGAACGCCACGACTTGCTGGCCGTCGGCGGCGCGGCCGGCGCCGCTCATCCAGGTCCAGCGTGCGTCACGGGGATGGAGCGCCCATTGCCAGTTGAAGAGCGCGAACGATTGGCCGTCGCGGACGCTGCACGAGCGGCCGTCCACGAGTGCTTGGCCCGAAGCTGGAAGCGGACCGCTGCGGTGGCTGTAGACGAGACCGTAGGGCGGTAGGCCCTGGACCGAGTTGATCGGAATCGTCGCGCGACCGTCGTCGGCGATCTTGAAGCTCAGGTCGATGGCGCCGCGATAGGTCCGCGAGGTGAGCGAGAGCTTGCGCATGCCGCGGGCGCAATCGTGCTCGAACTCCACGCGCACGCCGCGCGAGCGGAACCGCACCAGCCCCGTGAGCGGGTTGCCACGGAAGGTGAGCCCGAGGCCGAACGGCGCGAGCCGCGCGAACTCGTGAAGGCGGTTGGTGCGCCGGTCGAGGACGTAACAGAAAGCACTGGCCAGGTACTTGAGGTCGAGGATGGAGACGCTCGCCGCGACGTCGGGCGACACCACGTGGAGCTGATTCCAGCGCTTCTCGCGCAGCCACTGCCACGGACCCGCGCGGAAGGGCCCGCGCAGATCTTGGGTGTTGAGCTCGCGAATGACCCCGCGAAAGGCGCCAGTGTTGGGATGGCCCTCAGCATCGACGAGCTGCGCCGGAACCGGGCGCATCGCCCGATCGGGCACGCTCGGCGGCGGCTCGTTCGGCAAGCTCGAGATGGGGGTGGGTTGGGGGACGCTCATCGCGGATGTGTGCACGTCCCACCAGCATAGAGAGATTTTGCCGCGCCGCGCCATAGCGGGCGTGCAAGATCCTGCCGAGCACCCGTGCGCCGTCGCGCGATTCCCAAGCGCCGACGGGCCCGCCGAGGCGCCCGCGCCGCCATACCTCGACGGCCCTGACTGGAGGGCGGCCGGTCCCTCGGCCGCCGTGAGTCTTCGTCACAAACTTCGCGTG
>CAYUSL010000039.1:20869-23581 GCA_964447125.1 uncultured bacterium
GATCTCTTCCGTCCCCAGCGGCCAGTTCCGAGCCAAGATCAGCATGAAACGCCCCGAGCGCGCGCGGCATTGCGGGCGCGCAAGATCGGTTGGAGCGCCTGCGCGCCACCACGCAGCGGCGACTCGGCACTCACACGCAAACCGTCGCGCGATTCCCAAGCGACGACGAGCGCGTCGAGGGACGCGCACCTCCATACGTCTACTGCCCTGGCTGGAGGGCGGCCGGTCCCTCGGCCGCCGTGAGTCTTCGTCACAAACTTCGCGTGCCGGACGAGATGTCGATCTCTTCCGTCCCCAGCGGCCAGTTCCGAGCCAAGATCAGCATGAAACGCCCCCACGTGCGCAATTCGATCGTCCGGCCGTCCAGGGACCGACGGCCCTCCAGCCGATCTGCGCATATGACTCCCCGCTCGCCGTCGATCTCTCCGCGAGCCGTGAGGCGAGTCGCGAGCGCAGCGCCTCGGGGGGCTTGAAAAGCCCCCCGCAAACAACTCAGTACCGATCCCGCCGTCCGTAGAGCGTCTGCTCGATCAGGTCGGCGTTGAGCGCCAGAAGCTGGATCGATTCGGCGAGTGACGCGGGATCGAGCCCGGAGAGGCGCTCGGTGCGCCGCATGATGATCCGCCGGCCGAGGAGCGCCACGGCTCCGTACGGCGTGGTGGCGTTGAGCTCGAGCGCGGCCATCGGATCGATGTCCTCGATGTCACCGATGTGCGCATAAGCGGCCAAGAGTGGCCGGTCGAGGGCATCCAAGACGAGCCCCAGGAACACCTGCTGGTGCCGTCCGCTGTCGAGCGCCAAGCTGAGACCAAGCTCGCCCTTTTCGTCGACGACGTCGGCATCGAGCGCCTTGCCAAGGCGCTCGACGAAGCTACGAAACTCCGCGGAATCCATGGTGTCCCTTTCAGTCACGCAACGCGAAGCCCCCTTTTAGCCGAGCGCCGCGGCGCGCCGCAACGATCACCGCGAATGCGTTTCGCCGTGCGCTGGCACGGGACCGCGGATGTGCGAGGATACGGCGCCGTTCGCGACCGCCCCACCTCTCCACGACATGCAGCGCGCGTTTCCATCTCCACGCTCCGGCGTGATTCCGCAGCCGGTGGTGCTGTGGCTTGCGATGGCGGGGGTGGCCCTCGCCCTCCATTCCACCCCGCCCGCCGCCGCGGCCACGTTCGTGGTCACGGTGAGCGACGCCAGCGACGACGGGCTTTGCGACGCACATTGCTCGGTGCGCGACGCGGTCGCGGAAGCCAACGCGAATCCCGGCGCGGATACGATCCAGATCCCGGCGGGCACCTACGCGCTCGGCAACACGATCGTGGATCCTGGCCTCACTGCGCCGGGGCCCATCCTGACGCTCACCGACGACGCGACGCTGGTGGGCGCCGATGCCGAGTCCACCATCCTCGACGGCGGCTTGCTCGTCGATGGCGTGCCGAACGATCTCAGCCCGGTACTCGTCGACGTCGCTCCCGGCGCAAACGTCACCCTCCAATCGCTCACCATCCAGAACAGCCTGGGCGGCATTCGCAACGACGGCGTGCTGACGGTGGTCGCGAGTCGGGTGCGCGACAACGGCGGCGGCGCGCCGTACGCCCTGCCCTACGACGCCTCCGGCGGCATCTCGAGCTCGGGGACGCTGACGGTCACCGCGAGCCTCATCGAGTCGAACGCCGCGCCACTCGGCGGCGGGATCTTCAACGAAGGCACGGCGCTCGTGGAGACCTCGACCCTTCAGCACAACGTGGCGATGCTGGGCGGCGGTGCACTCGACTACGGCCAGCTCACCGTGCGCGGCAGCACCCTCCTGGAAAACACCGCGGTGACGGTGGGCAGCATTCCCGGCGCCGGGGGCGGTGTCGCGAGCGCCGGCAACACACACGTCGAGGGATGCGTCGTCGATGCCAACGCGGCCGTCATCGGCGGCGGCCTCTTCATCGCTTCGGCCAGCGCGTCGATGGAGGTGATCGACTCCACCGTCGTGCACAACGTCGCCGATTCGACCAGCGGCGCCGTCGCCAACGGCTTCCCCGGCTGGCCGCCGTTGGCACCCGAGTCGGGCGGCACGCTGACGATCGTAGGCACGAGCATCGCTACCAATCCCGGCACGGGGCTCGTGAGCTTCGGCGGCCTCACCACCCTTCGCCAGAGCGCGCTGGTCCAAAACGGTGGTCTCGGCCTCGACCAGCGCGCGCGCGGGGCGAGCCTCGTGGACGACGTCGTCACCGCGGAGAACGTGACACTCTCGGGAAACGGCACGAGCCTCGATCCACAGAGCGCGGCGCAAGCGCTGAGCCGCGAAGTCCTGGAGCTGCGGCACGCAACGGTGGTGGCCTCCGCACCAACCGAGGTCGCGCTCTTGGCTTCCGCGAGCGGCGAGCTGCGCCTCGCGGGGTCGGTGATCGCGGGACGCTGCGTGGCGCTCGAGGCGGGTGAGGCACCGAACGTGGTGTCGAGCGGCGGCAACGTCGAAGGCGCCGGCGATACCTGCGGGCTCAGCCAGCCCAGCGATCAGGTCGGCCTGGCCGAGCTGGGTCTCGCGCCGCTGGGCACGAGCGTGAACGGCACCGCCATCCATGGGCTTCTGGGAGCGAGCCCTGCGATCGATGCAGCGCTCGCCGCGAGCTGCCCCGCCACGGATCAACGCGGCGAGGCGCGGCCCATCGATGGCAACGGTGACGGCGGCGCAGAGTGCGACTCCGGCGCCGTCGA
>CAYUSL010000040.1:0-23421 GCA_964447125.1 uncultured bacterium
ACCATCCCATCCTCGCCGGGCCCACGCCCGTTCAGCCGCTCGAACGGCTGAGCCGCGAGGTGGACGGCCCGGCGATCTGGATCAAGCGCGACGACCTGACCAGCCCGCTCTACGGCGGCAACAAACCGCGCAAGCTCGAGTTCCTGCTCGGCGACGTGCTCCGGCGCGGCGCCCGCGCGGTGGTCACGTTCGGCGTGGTGGGTAGCCACCACGCGCTCGCAACGGCGATTCACGCTCGCGCCATCGGGGTCGACACCACCGCGGTGCTGGTGAACGGACCGCTTCACCCCCACGCCATCGAGAACCTGCGCCGGACGTGCTTGCACGCCACGCGCACGCTCTACCTCGACTGGGCTCACCTCCCGGCGGTGGCGGGTGCGATCGGCGGCACCTTCGTCGGTCCCATCAATCGCCCGTACCTGATCCCGCCCGGCGGCTCGTCGCCACTCGGCAATCTCGGGTACGTGTCCGCGGCGCTCGAGCTCGCGGAGCAAGTGCGCGCTGGCCAGATGCCACGTCCCGACTACGTGTTCGTTCCCGCAGGCAGCCTGGGCACGCTGGCGGGCCTGGTGGTGGGTTTCGCGCTGGCGCGACTCGAAACCTGGGTGGTGGGCGTCGCGGTGCTGGGGCCACCCAGCGTCACCACCGATCGCGCCGGGCGGATGGTGCGACGGGTGCGCAACCGGCTCATCGAGGCGTCACCCGACGTACGACGCATCGGCGCCGGCTTCGAGCGGTTCAGCCTGCGTTTCGGCGCACTGGGGCGCGGCTACGGGCATGCCACTCCCGAAGGTGCCGAAGCAGCGCAACGCCTCGCCGCGATCGAGGACATCCAGCTCGACACCACCTACACCGCGAAGGCGATGGCCGGCATGCTCGCGCACGTCGCGCAGCCGAGCTTCCGCGGGAAGACGGTGCTCTTCTGGCACACGCTGAATCGCGCGGCACCCGCCGAGGATCAGGCCGCCCTCGCCGCAGTGCGATTGCCTGCGCCGCTCGGCGCGAGGGTCGCAAATGCCGAACGCCGCTCGTTGCCGAATTGAAGCGAAACGAGCACGAGTCGATCGATCTCATTCGTCCCATCGTGCAGGGGCTGGTGCGCATGCCGCCCACGCCGTCGGCTGCACGCGACGGGTGATTGCACGACGGCCGCGGTACGGGAGGGCGCCGGGTAACCGGCACATCCGCGCAGTCGCTCAGTCCGAGACAGTGGAGCGCGCACCATGACCGAACCCATCCGACCGACATCGCCTGCCGTCGAGCGCGTGCGAGGCATCGACGCGAACGCCCTGGCTGCCGATCTCGCGGCACTCAAGGACGAGTTGGACGCCGAGAGCAGCGCCGCCGACCTCGCCCACCTGCGCAAGATGATGCGCTGGCAGCGACTGCTCGCCGCGTTTGGCTTCGCCACCGGCTGGATCGCGCCCAATCCGCTTTCTGCGATCGCCCTCGGGCTGGCAGTGTTCGCGCGCTGGGCGATCGTCGGACACCACGTCTGCCACGGTGCCTTCGACAAGATGGCAGGCGCGCCCGCACACCTCGACAGCCGGCGTTTCGGGCGCGGCTGGCGGCGATTCATCGACTGGTTCGACTGGTTGCTGCCCGAGGCCTGGCATCAGGAACACGACTTCGATCACCACTACAACCTCGGCGAGACCACCGACCCCGACATGGTCGAGCACAACATCGGATGGCTACGCTCGAGCGCACTTCCCGTGTGGCTTCGCTACGTGCTGCTGGTGCCGCTGGCGCTCACCTGGCGGGTGAGCTACTACGCCGCCACCACGATCCATGCGCTGCATTCGGCGCGCGAACGGCGCGCGCGCCAGACGAGTGTCGCCGGCAGCTCGATCCGGCGACGCGACCTGTGGCTGCCGTGGTATCCGCGTGGCCGAGACCTCGTCGTGCAGAGCTGGCTCGTCTACGGCGGGCTGCGCTTCGTGGCGCTGCCCGCTCTCCTCTGGACGTGGAGCCCGTGGGCAGCGTTCTCGCTGGCCGTGAATCTGGTGCTGGCCGAGCTCTACGCGAATCTCCACAGCTTCGTGGTGATCGTCCCGAACCACGCTGGCGGCGACCTCTATTCGTTCGACGCACCCGCCACCAGCAAGGCCGAGTTCCAGCTCCGCCAGATCCTCGGTTCCGTGAACTACCGCTGCGGCGGCGACTGGAACGATTTCCTACACGGCTTCCTCAACTACCAGATCGAGCACCACCTGTGGCCGTCGTGGACCCCACGCCAGTACCAGCGGGCCCAACCACGGGTGAAGGAGATCTGCGCGCGCCACGGCGTGCCGTACGTCCAGGAGTCGGTGTTCAAGCGGTTGCGGCGTCTGGCGCGAGTGGCCGTGGGAGCCGAGACCTCGACACGGGTGGACACAGCACCCACCACCCTTCGCCGAGCGAGCGCCCCTTTCGCTCCTGGAACCAGTCGCGAGCTTCACGCCACGGGCGCAGCCGTCACGTTCGCGACGTGACTGCGGGCGGCGCAGCGCCGGCCATCAGGCCGGCGACGGGCGCACGGCCATCAGGCCGGCGACGGGCGCGCGGCCATCAGCACGTTGAGCAGATAAGGCGCGAGGATTCGGAAGTAGCTGACGTTGGGCCGGAACTGAAGCGTGATGGCGGTGAGCGCCACGAACACGCGCCCGAGCAGCACGAAATCCTGCGGCACCGTCACCGGGTTCGAGCGGATCGAGCCCATCATGTCGCGCCACAGCCGGTCGAAGTCGAGGCCGCGAAAATCGGACGCGCGCTCCGCGAGGAATACCGCCATGTAGGTGGTGCCGAGCTGCACGAGCGGCGCGGGATCGCCGTCGTGGGTGCGAAAGCCGAGGGCGGTGAACGAGCGCGCGACGGTGTCGGCATCCTTCTGCACCAACGCCTGAGCGAGCTTCACGTATTCCATGCGCGTTTCGATGGCGATCGGCTTGGCGCAGCCGAAATCCACCAGGCCCAGCCGCCCGTCGGGTGTCACCAGGAAGTTCCCTGGATGCGGATCGGCATGGAAGAAGCCGTCCTCGAGGGTCTGCTTGCAGAACGCATCCACGAGCGCCGAGCACACCCGGTCGATGCGCTCGCGCCCGGGGTCGCCGGCGCGCTGCGCGTCGTCCAGATCGAGGGTGATCCTGCGGCCCTCGATGAAATCCATCGTGATGAGCCGGCGGGTCGTGGTGTCCCAGTGGATGCGCGGGATCACCACGTTCTCGCGGTTCTTGAAGGCCTCGTGGAAGCGCTCGGCGTTCCGCCCCTCTTGGACGTAATCCACTTCCTCGCCCACGTAACGCACCAGCTCGTTGGCGATCGCCACCACGTCCACGTGCTCGACGAAGCGCTGCGCCAGGCGCGCGACGAGCCGCAGGTTCTCGAGATCACCGAGGACGATCGGCTCCATGTGCGGGAACTGGACCTTCACCGCCACCCGTGCACCCTCGTGGGTGCGCGCCTCGTGAACCTGGCCCAGCGATGCTGCGGCCACCGGCTGGTGGTCGAACCACGCGAACGCTTCGTCCGGCCCCTTACCGAGCTCGTGGCGGATCTGTGCGGCGATCACGGTGTACGGGAGCGGTGGCACCTGGTCTTGGAGCCGTGCCAGGACCTCGACGTAGGCCGGCGGCACCAGATCGATCCGTGTGCTCACGAATTGGCCGACCTTCAGGAAGGCCCCGCGCAGCGCGACGCTGGTGCGATAGATGCGCTCGGTGTTGGCGCGATGCACCGCATCCCAGTACGGCCCGCGTGCGTCGGAGCCGAGCGACGGTGCGCGCAGCCATGCGAGCGCGTAGCTCGCGACCACGCGCACACCGAGCCACGCGATCACAGCCAAGCGCAGCCCGCGGTGGACGATCATGGCTCTCCTCGTGCCGTCGTCGGTGATGCACGCGCCGCCGGAGGCGCCGACGACCAGCGACCGAGGCGGGCTCGGATTTAGGTGCTGTCCCGATTGATGGCAAGCGCCCGACTGGCGTATATCCGCTCGCCCCGTGAGCTCGCGGGGCCGAAAGCGAGCGCATGAAAGCCTTCATCTACCCCAGCGGTACCGTCATCGAGCCCCTCGGCGACCCAGCGTCCGAGTCGCGGATCCTGAACCAGACGCTCGAAGCCAACATGATGCAGCTCCTCACCCGGCTCAGGCTCGAGCCGGTGCGCATCACCGATCCGGCGCAGGCGAGCGGCGAGCGCTACCTGCTGCTGCCGGACAATCTCTACGTCACCGGTGCGTTGCTCTACGAGTTCCTGAAGTCCGCCGCCAAGGAATCGGGCACCGTTGCGCTGGCGCTCACGGAGTCCCCGTTCACGCGCTTCAGCACGCCACTCCAGGAGCTGCGTAGCCAGGGCGAGGGCGACGACCGAATCTGGATCTACCCGCTCGTGCGGGTGGATCGCACAGCGGGCGGCGACGTCGATCCTGCCACCGCGCGGCCACTCGTCACCCACGCGCGCGCCTGGAATTTGCCGGTGTGGAAGGCCCAGGACGTGCCCGGCCGGCCGAAGCAGTTTCTGCCGGTCACGTTTCACCAGGCGATCGTGATCGAGAGCTGGTACCACATCTGGTGCGCCAACGTGCTCGCCGGACCGGTGTGGGCGGCACGCCAGGCGTTCCAGCCGCGCCGCGCCGTCTGGCTGCTGATCAAGCTCTTGTGGTCGCTGGTGAGCTACCTGCCGGTCCAGCTCGCGCGGGCGATCGGCGGCGTTCCCGTGACGATCGGCGGTGCTTCGCTCCTCGAGCACGTCGGGCGGCACCTGGTGGTGCGCGGCAAGCGCTGTCGCGTGCATCCCACGGCGGTGGTGATCGCCAGCGAGCTCGGCGACGACGTCGAGGTGGGGCCTTACTCGATCGTGGCGTTGAGCGTCCTCGGCAAAGGCGTCTCCATCGACGCCTGCGGCGAGGTTCGCAACTCGGTGGTGGGCGAAGGCACGCACTTGATCCACCGGCCGGCGTTCAACGCCGCGGTGTGCTACCCGGGCTGTCGCATCAGTCTTGTACAAGCGAGCTTGCTGGGGAGAAACGCGTCGTTCGGCGGCGAAGTCCGCGCCTACGATCTCAATCTCAAGGGACCCGTCACGATCGCGCACAAGGGTCGGGTGATGGCCACCGGCACCTCGGGGCTCGGCACCTGCGTCGGCCACGGTGCGCAGCTCTGGGGGCGAATCTCGCTCGCGCCCGGTCGCGTGATCCCGAATGGCGTGATGATCATCGAGGATCCACACGTCGTGCTGCAGCGAGTACCCGACGACGTGAAGCCGGGCGTGATCCACGCCATCCGCAAGGGCGTGCTGACCCCCGTCGGGAGCTCGAGGGAAGCCGCTGCCACGAACGGCGCGGCGCCCGATGCGCCCGAGAGTCGCTGAAGCACCCTCAGCGCGCGCTCCCCGGGGAAATCGGCGACGGTCTGCAGCCGCCGACACGCGGGCGAGCCCACCCGCTGCGAATCAGGCGTCGGGCGAGAGCGTCAGATACGCGTGCCGATCGCCGCCGAGGTCGAGCTCGTGGTGCGCCCACTTCAAGTACCAGTACTTCCCGGGAATGAAGTGGGTCGAATGCACGTCGCGATCGCGCTCGTACAAGACGGCGTAGAGATCGAACGATTCGGGATCGCGTGGAGCCGGAAAGCGGAAGTGGAGCGTGCCCGGCTGGCCACCGTCGCCGCTCATCCCGAAGAGGTAGAACTCGGTCTCGGGGTCGTCGCGAAAGCGGTTGAGATGGCGGATGCCGCGCAGCCGCACCAGCATGCCGTCGATCGGCTTGTTGCAGTCGTCCACGACCCGCATCGAGAGCTCGTAGAAGCGGTCGTTGAGGTGAAGTCGCGGCACGTAATCCGTACGCCACGGGTCGACCACGTCGACGGCGGCGCACCCCGCGAGCGTCGTGAGCGCGGCTGCCGCGAGCATCGCTCGCACGACGCCTCGAAGCTTCCGGCTGCGATCCCAACGAGTCATGTCCGCGCTCCTCGTCGCTGCGTGCTCGTGCACTCGCCGCGGTCTCGTCGTTGATAGCACCGTCGATCCGCGCGCCGCAATCGGGTTCCGTTCACCACCTCACCACCGCAGCAGAGCCGCGCCCCAGGTGAAGCCCGCACCGAACGCGGCGATGCACACCAGGCTGCCGCGCTTGAGCCGCCCGTCCTCGCGCGCCTCGTTGAGCGCGATGGGAATGGAGGCCGCGGTGGTGTTGCCGTAGCGCTGGATGTTGTTCACCACCTTCTCGTCCGGCAGCCCGAGCTCGCTCGCCACCCATTGATTGATGCGCAGGTTCGCCTGGTGCGGCACCAGCAAGTCGACGTCCTCGATGGTCTTTCCGGCATCCGCGAGCGCCTCGAGGATGGCCGCCTTCATACCGGTGGTCGCCTCCTTGAACACCGCCCGGCCGTTCATCTTCGGCCACTGCTCGCCCTGTTCCAGGTACTCGGAGCGCATGTAGGGCTTCTGCGAGATGTTCCAGATGTGCAGGCAGAGATCCTCGGCACCGCGGCCATCGGCATGCAGGTTGGCCGTGAGCAAGCCGCGATCCTCTTCCGTAGGCGAGACCACCGCCGCGCCTGCGCCGTCGCCGAACAGCACGGTCACGTGGCGCCCGGCCATCGAGAAGTCGAGAGCCGAGGAATGGACCTCGGCGCCCACCACCAGCACGTTCCGATAACGCCCGGTGCGCACGAACGCGTCCGCCGTGGCGAGGCCGTAGAGAAAGCCGGTGCACTGGTTGCGGATGTCCATGGTCGCCACGCCAGGGATGCCGAGCTTCTCTTGCAGGTAGCAGCCCGTGCCCGGAAAGTGGCGATCCGGGCTGAGGGTGGCGAACAGGATGAAGTCGACGTCGGCGAGGGTGATACCCGCATCGGCGACCGCGCGCTTGGCGGCTTCCACGCCGAGGTCGCTCGTCCACACGCCTTCCTCGGCGTAATGCCTTTCCTCGATGCCGGTGCGCTGGCGAATCCACTCGTCCGAGGTGGTCACCCGCTCTTCGAGATCCTTGTTCTTGACCACCTTCGGCGGAACGTAGACGCCCAAGCCCTTCACGTAGCTGCGAATCATGCTGGCAGTCTCCTCGACGGTTTCGTCTTCCGATCCAAAGCCGAGCGGCGGCGCCGCGCGCCGATCGCCGTTGGCACGCGCGGCGTCATCGTGTCGCGCGAATCATCCACACGTATCGCGCCCCATCCCCGTTGTCTAGGCACACGTGAGTGCGGCGCGACCGGCGTCGCGCTCAATGCGGCTCGTCGGACTCGGCGCCGCGGGCGGGCTTGCGCCAACGCACGCGCTCGATGGCCCACTCGATCTCCGTGCGCTTGGCGGGGTCGCTCTCGCCGTCGCGAAGCCGCTCGAGCGGCACCAGCGCATCGCGTGCCCCGGGGCCGACGTTGCCGAGGGCCCACGCTGCCGCCATCCGCGCGTGGCGATCGCCGAGGGCGCGGATCAGAGCCGGCACCGCGTCGCGAGCGCCGGGGCCGATGGCCCCCAACGCGTATGCCGCCTCGATCTGGACGTCCGAGAAGCGATCGTCGAGGGCCCGGACGAGGGCCGGAATCGCCGGACCAATCTCCGGCGCCAACACACGCAGCGCGCGCGCTGCCTCGTGACGAACCCCGTGATCCTCGTCGGCGAGCGCGCTGGCCAGCGCGTCGACGGCGGGCCGCGCGCGATCACCCAGCTTGCCGAGGGTCCGAGCTGCGGATTCTCGGGCGCGCGCATCGAAGTGGCCGAGGTCTTGGATGAGGTCCTCGACGGAGCGCGCAAGCGGTCTCGCCGGCACCTGCGCGCCAGCCGCGCCAGCCCACGAACCTGCGATCACCAGCGCGACGCCGAGCGCCGCGGAACATCGGCGGGCCGCAGCCACTCGCCGGAACGAAGCGCGACCCACCCCTGCCCGCGCTGCTCCCGGCCCCACGACGCCATCCGACGCTTCCGCGAGAATCCCACAGCCTACGGAGCCCGTCACCCTCACTCGAGGCGCGCAGCAAACCGACGAATCTACATTCACATAGATCAGCATACAATTGATATCATTACATTTTTAATCTGATGAATCACGCGAGCTTCTTCGATCGCAGGGCTCGCGCGGTAACCCGATTCACGATTTGTCGACAGGCTGTTCACATCGGGCTCCTGTGCTCGCCGTCACACTCGATCACACCCCGCCGCACCTGGACGCCGTGGCGGGCGATGCGACTCGACAGCACCTGCCCGCCGGCACGCTCGATGGCGCCGGCCACCGCTTCCCTGTCGGCAGGCTCAGCCAGAAACGCGATGCACCCACCTCCGCCCGCCCCACAGACCTTGGCGGCAACGGCACCTGCACGTCGCGCGGCGCGCTCGAGACGGTCCAGCTCGGGCGTGCGGATGCCCGGCGCGAGCTTCGCGCGGGCGGTCCACTCGGCGTCGATGGCGCGCGCCGTCGCGGGCCAGTCGCCCGCGAGCAGCGCCGTGCGCAACTCGTTGGCCGCCTCCACGATTCGCGTGAGCCGCCGCACCAATGGCGCACGCCCCTCGACCACGCCGCGAAAGACGTCCCAGTTGTTGAGGCCCGAGTTCCGCGACACGCCCGAGTATCCGAGCACCAGCCGCCGCTCGAGCTCCCCCAGGTCCACGTCGAGCGTCTCACGTCGCACGCCATCCAGACCGAAACGCAGCGCCACCAGCCCACCCCAGAGCGCCGGGTGGTAATCCTGGTCGCCTGTCGGAACGCCGAGGATCCGAGCCTCCGCGTTGCGACAGATCTCCAGGGTGCGCCACTTCTCGAAGCGCCGACCGGCATACGCACCGAGCGTGGCCGCGATCGCCACCGCGAGCGCCGACGAGCCGCCCAAGCCCGATCCCGCGGGTGCCTGCGCCTCGAGGACCAAGCGAAAGCCACCTTGGGGCAGCAGGTGCTCGGCGAGGGTGCGCGGCAACGGCAGCCGGTCGCGCGGCAGCTCGGCGAGCGAGCGCGCCTCGATCATCTGCCCCTGGTCGCGCGACTCGATGCGCACCCGCCCACCGGCGAGCGGCTCGATCCAGGCCCGCGCGTGAATGCCGATCGCCACGTTGATCGTGAGCGCGCCGGGCACGAGCACGTAAAGCGGCCACAGATCGACCGTGCCTCCGGCGAGATCGATCCGCACCGGCGCGACCCCCTGCACCGCGCTGGGGGCCGTACGCGTGACCGCCGTACCGCGCGTTTGCTGGCGTCCCATGCCGTCCTCCTCTCGACCAAAGGCGCAGATAGCCGACGGCCAGCCGCTCAGGGCGCGCCCAGCGCCGAAGCGCGCAGCGCGTGGAGCCAGCCCGCGACGAGCACGAGCACTTCCTGCACGCGCGCCGACGCGAGCGCCTCGCGCCCCCAGAGCGTGCTCGCCGCCAGCACCAGCATCAGCACGCCGGCCATGGCGTCCGCGAGCCCGAAGCGATGCTCGGCGAGCTCGCTGCGCTTCTCGCCCGAACCGAAGCCGCGCGTCTCGAGCGCCGCCGCGACGCGATCCGCGCGCCGCACCGCGGTGAGGAACATCGGCACGACCAGCGGCGTGTAGCGGCGCATCCGCGCCAAGATCCCGCCGTGGTCGAGGTCGAGCCCGCGCGCCCGCTGCGCCTCCGCCACCGCTCGCCCCGAGGCGACGAACGTCGGCACCAACCGGAACGCGAGCGTGAGCGCAAAGGCCACGCGATAGCCGAGCCCGAGCGACTTGAGGCCGTACGCGAACTCCTCCACCCGCGTCGTCGCCAGGAAGAGCACCCCCGAGGCCACCATGAGCGCGAGCCGGAGACCGAGCGCAGCAGCACGCGCCAACGCCGTGGCGTCGAACCCCACGCGGAAGACACTTCCCTGGGGCGCGAAGAACCACCACATCAGCGTGGTGACGAGGAAGAGCGTGAGCAGCAGCGACGCCATTCCCGCGAGCGCATCGGTCACGCGGCCGGCGAAGGCAGCGAGCAGCACCAACGTCGCCAGCGCCAGCAGCGCATCCAGGCGTTCGAGGCGCATCGCCACGGCGAAGAACGCCGGCAGCCAGAGGAGCTTGGTCACGGGGTGCAGACGATGCAGCACGCTGCCGCGATCGACGTAGAGGAAGAGCTTCACGGCACCACCCCGCGTGGAGCACCGGCGCCGCCCAGCGCCGCGGTGAGCGCCTCGGGCGTGAGCGTCTCGAGCCCGAGCATGCGACCGATGCGCCACGCCGACGGCGCACGCAACCGCGCTTCCGCGAGAACGCGTTCGTTCCGGAAGAGCTCGGGAATGCCGCCGTCGAAGACCAGCTTGCCGCCCGCCATCACCACCGCACGCTCGCAATGGCTCGCCACCACCTCCATCGAGTGGGTGATGACGAGCACCGTGTGGCCGCGGCGATGGAGATCGGCGAGCAAGGCCAGCATGCGCTCACGATCGTTGTAGTCGAGGCCCGTGGTGGGCTCGTCGAGAACCAGCACCTCGGGCTCGGTGGCGAGCACGCTGGCCACGGCGAGGCGCTGGCGCTGCCCCTTGGTGAGCACGAAGGGATCGCGGTCGCGGGCATCGGCGAGCCCCACCACGTCGAGGGCGCCGGCGATGCGCGTTTCGAGCTCCGCCTCCGGAACACCGAAGTTCCGCGGCCCGAACGCCATCTCTTCCCACACCGTCGCCGAAAAGATCTGGTGATCGGGATCCTGGAACACGTAGCCGACGCGTTTCGCCAACGTGGCGGTGCCCTGCTTCCGTGTGTCCGCGCCGGCGATTCGGACGGTGCCGCTCGACGGCCTGAGCAGCGCATTCAAGTGCTTGGCGAGCGTCGTCTTACCCGAGCCGTTGGCACCCAGGAGCGCCACGAACTCCCCCGGGCGAATCGCGAAGCTCACGTCGTCGACGGCGGGCCGATCGCGCAACGGATAGCGGTGAACGAGCCGATCCACCTCGAGGAGCGGCGCGCCGCCGCGCGCTGGCCGAGGCGCGAGCGGCGCGAGCGAGCTACACGCGCGGTCCCGCACGGAGAGCAAGCGGGCCAGCGCGTCCTCGCGTGGCACCTCGGCCCAGCCGCACGCCGACGCGAGTCGTGCCGCCACCGGCGGCTCGACGCCCGCCGCGGCGAGGCCGTCCACGTCGAGGAAGACGCGGCGCGGCGGGCCGTCGATCCGCACCGCGCCCGCGTGAAGGTGAAGCACGCGATGGAGATCGAGGATCTCCTCGGTCTCGTGCTCGATCACCGCCACCGCCAGGCCGTCGCTCGCGAGCTCGCGCAGGATCGCGTGCACCTCGCCCTTCCCTACGGGATCGAGGTCGGTGGTGGGCTCGTCGAGCAGAATGAGGCTCGGCCGCATCGCCAGTACCGACGCGATCGCGAGCCGCTGCTTTTCGCCACCCGACAGCGTCGCCGGCTCGCGCATCTCGAAACCGGCGAGACCCACTCGCCCCAGGCAATCGCTCACGCGGCGCGCGATCTCCTCGCGCGGAACGCCCAGGCTCTCGGCGCCGAACGCCACCTCCAGGCGCGCGTTGGTGCTGAAGAGCTGGGCGTCGAAGTCCTGGAACACCATGCCCGCGTGACGGGCCGCGCGCGCGACTCCCAACGCGGCCGGCGACTCGCCCGCGAGCATCACCTCGCCTGCGAGCTTGCCGGGAAAGAACGCGGGAACCAGACCATTGGCGCAGCGCACGAGCGTGGTCTTGCCGGCGCCCGAGGCACCCACGATCGACAAGCTCTCGCCGGGGGCGAGCGCGAGCTCGACATCGTGAAGCGCGTCTTGCTCGGTACCGCGATACGCGAAGGTGAGGCCGCGGATCTCGAGAACGGCGCTCATCGGCAACGCTGGAGCGGCTCGGGGGCTCGACTCACGCAGGCGGCAGGACGATCACAGCAGCGCGGTGCCGACGAAAACCAACACCGCGGGAACGGCTGCCAGCCAGCGCGCGTCCAGCCCTGCTGCCGCCGAGCCCGAGAAGAAATAGAGCAAAAGAAAGCCACCGAAGGCGGCCGCTGGCGTGAGGAAGAGCCCCGCCAAACGGCGCGCGCCTGCCGCCGGCGCCGCATCGTCGGGCAGAATCTGATCCGCAGTGAGCCCCCACGCGCGCACCCGCGGACCCACCGCACGCATCACGAACGGCGCGACCACCAAGCTCCACGAGACGTTGTTGAAGAAGATGATCGGGGCCACCACCCGCACGGGAAACGCTTCGAAGAGCAGACCGCCCCAGCCGATCACCAGCGCGCACGCTGCGCTCGCGACCACCACCGTGAAGGCGTACTGAGCGAGCTCGAGCCCGATCGGCGACCCCGCCGCCGAGCCCTCGCGGCGACGGCCCGTGAGCAAGGACGGCGCCGGAGTGCCGTCGAGCGCGCGCCACATCCGGTACGGGATCCAACCGAGAAGGAAGTTGCCGAGAAACCCGAAGATCGTGACCGGTCCGAGCGTGCCGAAGAAGTCGCCGATGAGGTTACCGAAAGCAATCCCCCAAGCGGCAGCCGGACCAAACAAGAGTGAAGCGATCGGCGGGATCGAATTCGCCGGCCGCAACTCGGTGACGCCGGGAATCAGCGGAATCGGCTTGAAAGGAATGAGAATCGCTGCGTACACGGCCGCGCAGATCGCCACCAGCACGATCATGCGGGTATTGCTCCACATGCGGATCAGATCACGCACGGCCACCCCTCGGAAGACGATCGACGGCCCCTGCCGCTCGCCGCACACCGCGTGCGCCGGCGCGAGGGGGCGCCGAGTATAGCCCGCTCCCCCTCACCGTCCACGGCCAGCCCGAAACGAATACGCCCGGGGCCGAGGCCCCGGGCGCTCCGCGAAACCCGAAGGTCGCGGCGTTCAGTGCAACGCGATCCGGTACGACCGCACGCGCATCTCGTACTGGGTCAGCACCACGGTCGGCGACGGCGGGGTCTCGAGGGAGGTCGCGTCGAAAAGGAAGACTTTGCACGTCGTGTTGACCGCCGGTACGTAGCTGGTGCTCGCCACCTTCTCGTAGCCAGGGTCTATCGGGGTGCGCCCGCGATTGCGGGGATTCTGGATCTGCGGCTGAATCGTGGTCAGGGCGATCACGTCGTCGATGGCCTTGTCGGCCGCCGCTGAATCGCCGACGCCTTCCCAGTACTCCAAGCGGTTTACGACGTCGCCGTCCACTTGATGGAGCGCGGTGAGGCACGTCGCATGCGCCGCTTTCTCACGTGCGCCCAAGAGCTGAGGCACGGCGATGGCCGCGAGAATACCGATGATCGCGATCACGATCAGCAGCTCGATCAGCGTGAATCCGTGTTGACCGCGCGCCCGGATCGTTCTTGATCGTCTTCTCATCCATCCTCCCGGTTGAACAACGCCCCTCTGCGCTCAAAGCAACTTCCACGCCACACCACGAAATGTCCCGATATGCCTCCAGCAGGTTGAAACCACGAATGATTCTCGCCCACCGCTGCTCTCAATGCCGGACAAGGGCACCCGACTCCGCGTGCCATCAACGACTCTGGTCACCGGCTGCCGACACAAAACGTCACTCACACGAGCGAGTGCGCGCCCCGGGCACGCACGCCAGGCGCATGGCATTGCGTCAAGTCGCCGTCGCACGGCCGTCAAACATCCCGATACGTGGCACGCGCACCTGCACCGATCCACGGTCTCTTCCCCAGATTCATTGAGGAATTCGTCGGCGACAGCAGTCCTCAGCCGCCCTCGTCGAGCGGCACGCATCCTGCTCAACCGTCGATGCGGAAGCGTCGCCGAATTCGAGAGCTGGCGAGCCGCGATCGGCGTACGCATCCACCGACACCGCCCCCCCCGGGGGCTTTCTCGGTCCCAATGGTGGGACTGGGGAAGCCCCCGAACCTATGTGGGCGAACCAGCTAGCGAAGGCGGCCCCATTCCGCGCGCTGGCGGTTAGACTCGGCGGCGTCGATGAGCCCAACCGCGCGTACCCCATCCTCGCCGGGCTCGTCGCCTCCGGAGTACAAGCTCACGCTCTATGGATCGTGTCCCGGTTGCAGCCAGTTCTCGGGCAAGATCGAGTGGCTGGCGAGCGGATTTCGAGCGCTACGCGAGCGCCACCAGCGAGAGCAACCGAGCGGCTACTGCTCAGGCTGCCGCCGTGAGTTTCCGCTCTCGTGGGCGCAGGTGCGACTACGCGGTCGAATGATCCGCGAGGGCGAGCTCCAGCGAATCCTCGCTGGCGACGGCGACGATCCTGGCGCAGGCACCTGAGCCGCGCGACGCGCTCACGGCCGCCACAGCAACGGACACACATCCGCGCCCGGCCAGGTGCGTGCGGCGAGATCGGCGACGCTCGCGACGTCGGCGACGCGCGGGCATTCGGAGATCGCGGCGTCGTACGTGGCAAGCATCACCGCCGCGGGAATCGGCCCGGCGAAGGGCGCGCCACGCGCTCGGATCCCCGTTGCGTCCGACGCTTCCCGCGGGACCGGACGCAGCCAGCCACGCGACACGAACCCGCTCCCGTCCGGAACGTACACCTCGACGGGCAGAGCCGCTTCGACTCGTGCCTCGAGTCCCGCTTCCCCGCGGCACAGCGTCAACGCCGCTCGCGCCGACCGATAGACGTCACACGCCCCCTCGGAGTCGCGCTCGGCACGGTCCGCCCACACGCGGACGATCGACAGCGGTCGCTTCACTGCAGGCTGGAAGCGCGTCTGGTAGGTCTCCGGCTCGAGTACCACGATCACGTCGCCGGGCGCCGCCCAATCGAGAAGGCGTGGAAAGCGCAACCAGCGGTCGGCAGGTGGCGCCACCTCGGGCAGCGGCACCACGTCGATTCCCAGCCAATAGTGAAACCAGCGCGGTGCGATGTGGTGGAAGTAGTAATACTCATCTCCTTCGGTGAATCGATAGCGCTGCGGGTGAACGGCGTACTTGTCGCCCACCACCAGCAAGCGGCCCGGGGAACGCGTCAAGGCCCCGGCGCGCTCCGCGATGCGGAGCGCAAACGGGTCCCGGTAGACCGGATCGCGAAACGCATCGATCTCGGTGACGATCCCGGGGACCAACGGCGCTGCGACGCCAACCCACAATCCCGCGGTCAGCGCGGCCACGCCGCGCGGTCGCCAACCTCCCGCCAGCGGCCGAGGGGTGAGCGCCGCCTCGAAACGCGTGAGCGCCCGCACGGCCAGTACCACGGCGCTCGGCAACGCCGGCAGCAGGTAGCGCGACTCACGACGACTGATCACCAGCGAGAAGAGCGCCAGGTTCGCCACCAGCCAAAGCGCGTGGAGGCGATCGTCGAGGCGGCCACGGAGCACGGCGAGAAACGTGCCGGCGAGCACGAGGAGAGAGAGTGGCCAGCGGAATGCCGCCACGATCGCGTCCAGGTACTCGAGCCGCGACTCCGCTGCCCGGCTCGTGATGCCGCTCTTCTCCGCCTGGGAAGTGACGATCTCCGCCAGGGCCGCGAGCCCGCGATGGATGTCCCATCCCAACCGCCAATGGAAGAGCGCCACCATCCCGCCGACGAAGAGCACGATCGGCAGCGACGCCGCGAGCCAGAAGCGGATGCGACCCAGCGGCGACGTGAGGGACCGGCCACGCAACGACTCGAAGATCTCGAAGCCGACGACGAAGGGACCCAGGATCGCGAGAGGATGCCGAGCAGCCACCGCCGCCAACGTGGCGAGCGCGAACCCCACGGTGGCCCACGGCGATCCGTGCTCGCGTCCCCGCAGGTGCAGCGCGAATGCGAGCACGACACAACCGGTACCCACGAGATCGCCCATCACGAACGGCGCGTAGTGGACGAAGAGGCGCGAGCCCGCGAAGAGCAGCGTGGCGCCCAAGGCCCGTAGCGGCGACAGCGAGCGCGCGAAAAGCACGGCACAACCACCGAGCGCCGCGTACGAAACGAGCGTCGCGACCACGTGCGGGCCGCGCCACGCGCGTGTCGAGCCATGGAGGAAGAAGGGCAGGTCGACGAGCGACACCAGCGGCGGTCGCACGCCCTCGAACCAGGAGCCGTGGCCGGCGAGGAAGCGCGCGTTGATCAGGTAGTCGGTGGCGTCGTAGTAGTCGGCGCCGAGCTGCCACGCCACCTGCAAATGGGCCACCAGGCCCGCCACGAGCGAGGCACCGAAGAGCAGCGCGAGCCCGCTCCGAATACCGCGTGGCAAGCCGCGCGCACCCGTCATGCCGCACGTCCCGCACGGGATTCGAGCGCCAAGCGCATGCGGATGCGCACGACGTCGACCACCATGCGGGTTCCGTCGACGGCGGGCCGGACCTTGGTGCGCGGATCGTTTCGCCACACCACCGGGATCTCGTCGATGCGCTGGCCCAGGCGATGGGCGCGCATCAGCACCTCGACGTCGAACGCGAAGCCGGGCGTGAAGAGCCGTTCGAAGAGTGCCGGCACCGACTCCGCGCGGAACAGCTTGAAGCCGCACTGGGTGTCGTGGATGGGAAGCCCCGTGACTGCGCGCACGAAATGGTTGAAGGCCTTGCCCAGATGCTCGCGAAGCCACGGCTGGTGGACCTCGACGCGGCAATCGGCGAGGCCCCGTGAGCCGATCGCCACGGCTGCGCCGGCGGCGAGGGCGCGCTCGAGGGGCTCGACCTCCTCGATGGGGGTCGACAGATCCGCGTCGCACATGAGCCGGGCGCGACCGCGTGCTGCGAGCATCCCGTCGCGCACGGCGGCGCCCTTGCCGCGATTGCGCTCCGCTCGCACCAGCACCACCTCGACGCCGGCCGGCCCGCTCTGGAACGAGCGCACCACGTCGCTGGAGCGGTCGGTACTACCATCGTCGACCACCACCACTTCGTGGGGGCCGTCGACGCGCGCTGCGAGATAGCGAACGATCCGATCCAGCGTGGGCGGCAATCGCTCCGCCTCGTTGAGCACGGGGATCACGACGGAAAGCCCGTAGCCGTTCATCGCTGGCGCCCCGCGGCAGCGCGAGCGATCGCGCAGCCTCGCACCACCCGACGCGAGCGGTGATGCGAAGCGCGGCTCAGCCGAGCGTCAGCCGGTCGGTCGCGATTCATCGCGCGCTCGCGCGTCGCCGAACTTCGGACCGATCCACTCGCCGTACACGCTGCCCCAGAACACCTCGCTCTCGATCTTCACGATGCGCCGCGGTGCCTCGGTGGAGATCCAGATCGCCACGCGCCGGAGCTTGCGCTTCTCGGGCGGCGGCGGCGGCACGTTGACGTTGCGGATCTCCGGCTCCAGCCGGAAGGTGTCGAAGGTGCCCGCCGGAACGGTCACCGTCTCGCGTCCCGCGACGTGCATGGTGATGAGATAGCGACTCTTGCCGTTCAGCACCTCGACCAGCTTGGAGTCGCCGGGAGTCAGATCCACGCCGCGCAGCAGGAACGCGGCGCTCACCGGATCGTAGGCGCGGGTGATCGGGAAGAACCATTCCTTGGGATTGCCGTTCTTGATGCGGGTGCTGGTGGCGACGCCGTCCTTCCAGGAGATCGCGAGATGGGTGTCGATCTTGTCGCCCTTCTCGCGCTGGCGAAAGTCGAAAGTCTCGGGAATCAGGCTCTCGGCAGCGAACACGGCTTCGACCCTGTCGTTCA
Source organism: uncultured bacterium (assembly GCA_964447125.1). GTDB lineage: Bacteria > JADJOY01 > JADJOY01 > JADJOY01 > JADJOY01 > JADJOY01. The sequence goes on from CAYUSL010000040.1 coordinate 17,464, forward strand.
TCTTCCAGATCCAGTCGAGCCAAGAGAGCGTGCGTGCGGTGCCCACGACCTTCACCCGTCGCGGACCCTCGCCGGGCACGGTCTCGACGCTGAGCGTCGCGTGGGCGGCGGCGATTCCCTTCCAGCCGAACTCGTATTGGAGCACTTCTCCGACCTCGAACGCGGGATGTACCACCGGGTGCAAGGGCAGCACCACGTCCGCAGGCGGCCCAGGGACGTGAATGGGCTCGGGATTGCTGCCCTGGCCACGGCCCGGCGAGGCGAGAATGGCGAACGCGGCCAGCATCGCCACCGCGCGTCGCGTGAATCGCGGGGCACGCCCGCGGACCTGCGACTGCGCACCGCACACGCTCGCAGACGCGGAGCACCACCACCCGCTTCGCCCCCGCGCCGTGCTCGCTCTCGTCATCACCGCTTCCACCTCGGCTCGCGTGCGCACCGATCGCTAAGCTAATTGATCGTCGCTGGCTCGAGAGCATCGCACGCGGCGAGCCCAGCGCGCGCGTACGCATCGCCGGGCGCCACGCTCATCGCCTGCGAATAGAGCGGTCGGGCGCGTACGCAATCGCCTGCCGCTCGGGCGAGATCGCCGAGACCGGCGAGCGCCATGGCGTCGTTCGGATCGAACGCGAGCGCGTGCCGGAAATCGTCCGCGGCGCGCTCCGCGGCGCCGCGCGCGAGCAGCAAGCGACCGCGGGAACCGAGCGCCAGCGGCCAATCCGGCGCGATCGCCAGCGCTGCGTCCAGGTTCTCGAGCGCGCTCGCCAGCTCGCCGCGCTGGGCGCGACTCACCGCCAGATTGAAGTGCCCTTTCGCGCTCGCCGGACAGGTGCGCACGGCGCTCGCGAAGAGCCGCTCCTCGCTCGAGTAGTCCACGTTGCGGATGGCCGTGCGCGCCGCGAGCAGCGCCAAGAAGCTCAGCGCCAACGCACCCGCGCCACGCCAGCGCAGCCGCTGGCAGCGGGAGTGCACGGCGCCTACAGCGAGGCACGGCGCGACCGAGGCGAGGTACGCGAGCCGCTCGCCGAAGATCGTGCCGATCGGAAACGCCACGTTCGATACCACCGCCAGCGCGAGCACGAACCACGCCGCGAGCAACGCCACGAGCGAGCGGGGACGAATCAGCGCGCCCACCGCCAGCGCAACCCAGCCAGCAAGCGGGAGCCAGCTCGCGAGCGAGCTCGTCGAGGTCGGCGGCGTGAGACAGGCGAGGCCGTAGTCCGCGGAGAGCCGCACCGGAAACACGTGGAGCCACGCGTAACGCGCCAAGAGCCACGCCCCTGCGAGCGTCCGCCCCACGCCATCCACGGCGACCAGCGGATTCTCGATCACCCCCACCGGCCGAGCCCCCTCGACGCCACCCAGGATCCACGCACGTAGCGCGAAATAACCCACCCAGAGCGGCACCATGACCAGCGCCGCCTGCGGCGCGCGAACCCGGTCGCCGTGGCGCAAGCGCAGCCACAGCGCGACGACCGCCGCCAAGAGCGGTGCCACGATCGCCGCTTCCTTCGCGAGCAACGCGGCGAGCGCCACGATCGGCCAGCCGATCGCCGCGGCGGTCCCGTTCGTCACGAACGCCAGCACCGTCGCGAGCGCGAGCGACGTCTGCAACAGCTCGCCTTGCCCGACGATGCTGGTCACCGCTTCGACGTGAACGGGATGAATCGCGAAGATGGCCGCCGCGCCCAAGGCCGCAGCCGGCGCAAGCCGCAGGCGCCTCGCCAAGACCGCGACCGACACGACGCACGCGAGGTGAAGCAGCCAGCTCACGAGCCGGTAGCCCGGGGGACTCTCGCCGAAGAGCCGATGCTCGATCGCAAGCAGCAGGATCGTGAGTGGCCGGTACTCGTTGCCCCGGTCGGGCGCGATCCCCTCCCAGTAGCCGAGGCGAAACGCATCCGCGAGCGGCCGCGCGCCGATCACCACCGGCGAGCGCTGGACCAAGAATGGATCGTCGTAGGTGAGCGGTGCCCGGAGCGCTGGCGCGTAGGCGAGCACCGTGAGCAGCGCGATCGCAGCCAGCCCGCCGGCCCGCGAGAGCGTGAAGCCCGCGCGTGCGCCACCGCACTGCTTCACGCGCGGGCCGTCGCCGGCGTGGCTGCAGCGCGCCGCGCGCGCACGCCGTCCTCGACTCGATCGAGCATCCGCTCCTCGAGCGCGACCCCGCTCAGCTTGCGGATCTCCTGGAAACCGGTGGGGCTGGTCACGTTGATCTCGGTGACGTAGCCCGCGATCACGTCGAGCCCCACCAGCTCCAGGCCCAGGCGTACCAGCTCCGGCCGCAGCCGCGCACAGATCTCACGATCGCGTTCGTCGACGTCGGCATGCACGCAGGTGGCGCCCACGTGGATGTTGGCGCGGAACTCGTTGTGGGTGCGCGGCACCCGCAGCACGGCGCCCACGGGCTCACCGGCGATCACGATCAACCGCTTGTCCCCCTGGTTCGCCGCTTCGAGGTATTCCTGCGCGAGCACCGGCGTGCGCCCGAAGTGCGTGCTCGACTCGAGGATCACGCGGAGGTTGGGATCGCCGTCGCGCACCAGGAACACGCCCGAGCCACCACTCGCGTCGAGCCGCTTCACCACCATTCGCCCACCCAGCTCGACGAGCAAGCGCTCGAGCTCGATCGGATCGCTCGCCAAGTGGGTGCGCGGGATGAGGTCCGGAAAGCGCAACCCGAAGAGCTTCTCGGTGGCCTCGCGCAAGCCCTGGGCGCCGTTCAGGATCCACGCGCCGGAAAGCGCGGGGTCGAGAAGATGAGTCGCGTAGAAATAGCCCATGTCGTAGGGCGGATCCTTGCGCATGAAGACCGCGTCCATCTCCGCCAGCGGTCGCATTTCCGCGGGCCCCAGCTCGAAATGCGGCGTGCCGCGTCGCACCCGCGCGCGGCGCATCCGGCCGAACGTGCGCCCGGAGCGCAGGATCAGATCGGGAACCTCCAGGTACTGCACCGTGTGCCCGCGCGCCTGAGCCTCCAGCATCAGCACGAAGGTCGTGTCCTTGTCCGGGTCGATCGAGCCGATCGGGTCCATCACGAATGCGAGCTCGAGGGCAGCCATGTCACTCCCGTTGAGTCCCGGCTCGGGACGCGAAATCGGTGTGGGCCGAGAGTGTACTCCCTCGCACGCGCTCGCCGACGCGCCTCGACGCGCGCGCCGTTCTCGCCATCGGCATCCCGCGGGAACACCCGATGCGCTCGTGGCGGGGACACGGGACCGCGTCGAAAAGCTGGCGTTCCGCGCGACGCGCGGCGATATACTCTGCGCGCGCTCGCCCCCTGCACGCCTCGAGGCCCTCGACGATCGGCACCCCGCGCCACTCCCCCCGGCGCACTCGTTTCGCCGAGCCCGATCGGAGAACCCACGGCGATCCGATGCACGCGAGTGCCCCGACCCCGTCCGAGCCACCGCGCTCGCTGGCCCGGAAAGGAGCAACCCCAACGTCATGGTCGATCTGAGCCGCATCCAAGCCCTGCGGAAGAACATGGAGCGCATGCTGGTCGGCAAGCCCGACGCGGTGCGGCTCGCCACCGTCGCGCTCTTCGCGCGCGGCCATCTGCTGCTCGAAGACGTGCCCGGCGTGGGCAAGACCACGCTCGCGCTCGCCATCGCGCGCAGCCTCGACGGCAAGATGCGGCGCATCCAATTCACCGTCGACCTTCTGCCTGCGGACGTGCTCGGTGTCTCGGTCTACGATCGCGACAAGCGAGTCTTCGAGTTCCGGCCCGGCCCGGTGTTCGCCAACATCGTCCTCGCCGACGAGGTGAATCGCGCCACGCCCAAGACCCAGAGCGCCCTGCTGGAGGCGATGAACGAGTTTCAGGTGACCGTGGACAACGACACCCACGCGCTGCCCCAGCCGTTCATGGTGATCGCCACCCAGAATCCCCTCGAATTCCACGGCACCTACCCGCTGCCCGAATCACAGCTCGACCGCTTCCTGGTGGCGCTGCGGCTCGGCTATCCGGATCGCGACCACGAGCGCCAGATCCTGCGCAACCCCGAGCTCTACGGCGCCCGCAACGAGCTCGACGCGGTGATCACCCCCGAACAGGTGGTGGCGATCCAGAACGAGGTCGAGCGGGTGCGAGTGGCGCCGCCGCTCGAGGACTACGTGCTGGACCTCGTTCACGCGATTCGCGACCACGACCAAGTGGAGCTCGGCGTCAGCACCCGCGGCGCGGTTCACCTCTACCGCGCAGCCCAAGCCCACGCGCTCGTCGAAGGCCGCGAGCACGTGCTCCCCGACGACGTGAAGGCCATGGCGGTGGCGGTGCTCGCCCACCGCATCGTGCTTCGCACCCGCGGTGGCAACGGATTCCGGCCCTACGCGCAGGCCGCGCAGGTGGTGCAGACGGTGCTCGGTCGGGTCGCCGTTCCGGTCTGAGCGCACGGCACACGTCCTCCATGGCCGCACGCGCCGCTCTCGAGTCTCGGTTTCCGGCAGCGTCCCCGCAGGAAATCCCGCGCATCCGCGTCGAAGGGCTGGTGTTCCTGGTGCTCACCTTCGCCGTCGGCCTGGCGGCGATGAACACCGGCAACAACGTGCTCTACCTGGTACTGGCCATGATGCTCGCGTTCTTCCTGGTTTCCGGCATCCTGGCGCTGAGCACGTTGCGCCGTGTTTCCGGGGCGCGCCGGCTGCCGGGACGCATCTACGCGGGTGAGCCGGTGCTGGCGTCGTTGCTGCTGCGCAACGACAAGCGCTGGATGGCGAGCTTCGCGCTCGAATGCAGCGACACGACCAGCACCGGTAAGGCGGTGCTCTTCAAGTTCGTGCCCGAGGTACCGGCGCGAGGCGAGGTCGAGCTCAGCGCCGAGTACCGCTTCGAGCGCCGCGGTGTGACGCGATTACCTGGGCTGCGCATCGGCACGCGCTTCCCATTCGGCTTCATCGAACGCGCCCGGCGCGTACCGAGCCCACTCGAGGTGCTGGTGTGGCCGAGCCTCGATCGCAGCGCCGTGCCCGGCATCCTGCGCGGGCTCGGCGAGGGCGGCGAGCCCTCCCATCGCAAAGGTCCGGGTGAGGAGATTCACTCGATCCGGCCTTTCCAGCACGGAGACTCGCCGCGCCACATCTCGTGGAAGCACAGCGGACGCACCGGCGCGCTGTTGGTCCGGGACTTCGAGATGCCCGCGATGCAACGAGTCACTTTGGTGCTCGATCTCACCGAGGCCGCTCGCCGCGAGCGCCCCGATCCCCATCACGACGCCGAGATCGAAGCGGCGATCAGCCGCACCGCCGGCGTCGCCACCGAGCTCGCCCAGCACGGCTTCGCAGTGCGCCTCGCGACCCACGGCGTGGTGATCGCGCACGGCACCGGACCGAGCCAGGTGGACGCGATGCTCGAAGCGCTGGCCCGGCTCGATCCTTACGGACCGATCCTCGCCCCGCTCGCAACACCCGAAGCCGTCTTCGGTGAGCCCAATCCCATCGTGATCGCTCCCACCCCGCCCGTTCGGAGCGCGGCCGGAGCCGTGTCCTGAACGCCTCCGCTCTCGCCATGCGCGCCCGCAGCGCTTGGGGCCCACGCCGCGCGGGCGGCTTCAGCACTCGCTTCCACGACCTCACGTACGCGATGTGCGCGGCGGCGCTCTTGCCGCTCTTCAGCGTCCACGTGCTCACCGTCGCGTGGGTAGTGCCGTGCGCAGCGGTGCTCGTCGCGGGGTATCTGGCGGACCTGGGGCGCATTCCGCGGCTCGCCAGCCTACCGTTCTGGGTGGTCGTGACCGGCGCCGTGGCGGCGTGGGTCGCGGTGCAAGTGCCGAGCAGCGACACCCGCTTCTTGGGCTTCGTCCGGCTCTTGCTCTACCTCCAGGCGTACCGGCTGCTCCATCCCAAGACCAACCGCGAGTACGTGCAGATCCACCTGCTCGCACTCTTCCAGATCCTGGTCACCACCGCGTTCAGCCCCAGCTTCTCGATCGCGCCGATGCTCTTCGCCTACATGGTGAC
>CAYUSL010000041.1:0-2429 GCA_964447125.1 uncultured bacterium
AAGATCGCGGGCAGTTCATCTACAAGGGCCGTCGCCTGGGTAAGGGCAAGCGGATTTTCACGATCTACAAGATCCGCACACTGTCCCGAAACGCCGAGCGCGAGCTGGGCGCCAATCTGCACGTGCCGAACGGCAAGCTCGAGACGGCCTTCGGGCGCTTCCTCCGTGCCACCCGTCTCGACGAGCTTCCGCAGCTCTTCAACATCATCCGTGGCGACATGGACTTCGTCGGCCCGCGACCTGTGCGACCCGAGGCTTACGAGCGCTATCGCCAGATGATCCCGAATTACGACCGCACGTTCCTGGTGCGGCCTGGGCTCACCGGCTACTCGCAGTTCTTCACGCCCCACTCCACGCCGAAGCAGATCCGCTCGCGAATCGACTATCGCTTCCTCACGCGCGGCTCGAGCCCATTTCGTGACGTGGGCTTCATCCTCACGACGGCCTTCACGGTGCTGCGCAACACGATGCGCGAGACGTGGAACGCGCTGGCCGACCAGCTCCGCATCCTTCGCTCCCAGTGGACGATGGTGCGGAAATCGCTGGCGGTCTCGTCGCTCGCCAACAAACGCGTCACCCGTCGCGTGGCGCGAGAGGACGTCGAGGCGTTCCTGACGGACGAGAGCTTCCGGGTGCGCCTGCCGGTGGCCTGCGAGCTCATCGACATCAACCACGAAGCGCTCTGCCTCGTGACGCCGCTGCCGCTCGAGAAGAACCAGGCGGTGCACGTGGTGCTCGAGACCTTCAGCCCACGCTCGGGCCGGCGCAAGCGCGCCCGCTGCAAAGGCTTCGTCTATCGCGTGAAGCCGGGGACGAACGGCGACGAATCACTGCACTCCGACGATGGCCGTGGATTGCCGGCAGCCCCGGGGGCGCCGGAGACGAACGGAGAGGGCCAATCGGTGGTCGTCTTCTACGAGCCGGTGACCCACCTCAATCGCTACATCGTCGATCAGTACGTGCTCCGGAGCAGCATCGCTTGACGAAGGCGGTCGCGGCGGCTGCCGGGCAAGCGCGCGGCTTTACTCGGCGACGCCCGCGAAGCATCATCGGCGGCGTCTCGCTCTTCGCCCGAAAGGAACTCCCATGAGCATGCTCGCGCGGATCGCCGCAGTCGCAGCGTTGCCGATCCTGGCGTTCGGCGGCTGTGCACCCAAGGAGCCGGTCAACCTACCGCTCTTCGACCCCATGAAGGGCGCCGCAGGCGAGGGCGTCCCCACGCTGGACCAGATGCCCGAGTACCGCATCTCGCCAGGGGACGAGCTCAGCGTCCTCTACGCCATTCGCGACGAGCTCCGACCCAAGTACCTGCTGCAGATCCGCGATCAGCTCGACATTCGCTTCCCCACGCTTCCCACCTTCGATTCCACCCAGACCATCCGTCCCGACGGGAAGATCTCGCTGCCCTACCTGGGAGACGTGGTCGCCGCGGGCAAGAGTCCCGAGGAGTTGGTCGGCGAGGTTCGAAACGCCTACAAAGGGACGCTTCGAGATCCGGACATCTTCATCTCGGTCAAGCAGTTCGACGCGGCTACCCAGGAGCTGCTCAAGGCCGTGTCGAGCAGCGACAACGGCCCGGTGCGCCGCATCGTGGTGCGCCCCGACGGCGGCGCCACGTTCCCGATCGTCGGCGACATCCAGGCCGGCGGGCGGACGCTCGCCGAGCTCTCGGAAGCGGTGTCCACCGAGTACGGGCGGGCATACGATCGGCTGACCGTCAACGTCGGTCTCACCCAGAGCGAAGGCGCCAAAGTCTTCGTGCTGGGCGACGTGCGCAGCCCCGGCGCCTATCGCATGGAACGCCCGCGCACGGTGCTCGAAGCAGTGGCGCTCGCCGGTGGCTTCACCATCGATGCGCTGCCCGACGAGGTCATCACCATGCGCGCCGCCGGCAAGGACGTGATCGTCCGCCGCGTGGACCTCACCGACCCGCTCAACGCCGACGAGGACGGCAACGTGGCGGTGGTGATGCCGGGTGACGTGGTCTGGATCCCGCGCTCGCGCGTCACCGATCTCGCCTACCTCTCGAGCCGGCTCGCGGCCATCACGTTCTTCCGCGGCTACAGCGTGAGCTTCTCGTACAACCTCCTGGAAGCCACGCAGAACGGCACCAAGGTCATCACCTCGAACCCGTGATCGCGAACCGACCCACGGCGGGTCTCCCGCCCGGCTTTCCTGGGATGCCGATTCCAACGGCATTCGACGAGACGCCCTCCCAGCAGCGCCCGTCCGAGCTGGCGCGGCTGCTGCTGGTGATGATGTTCCTGCACAAGCGACTGATCGTGTGGCTGGTGGCGATCACCGTGGTGATCACCACGGTGCTCTGCTTCACGCTGCCCAAGGTCTATTCGGGCAGCTTCTCAGTGATCGTGAAGGGCAGCGACGTCGACACCTCGGCGATCGTGCCGGGGTCGATGGTGCAGACCGGC
>CAYUSL010000041.1:2529-4463 GCA_964447125.1 uncultured bacterium
GAAGTGAGCCCCGGTGTCGGCAACGACGTGATCGACATCCGGGTCAAGCACTTCGATAGTCATCTCACCGAGGAGATCCTGCGCAGCTATCTGCGCGTCTACACCGAGCAGCGCAGCGCCATCTGGAGCAACGCTGCGGCGCCCGAGTTCTATCGCAAGCAGACGGATCTCAGGCTCGCCGAGCTCGATGCGGTGAACAAGGAGATCCAGCGCATCAAGGCCGACCCCACACTCGTCGCGCCGACCGAAGAGAAGACGCGGCTCGTGAAGCAGCTCGGCGAGTTGATCACCGAGCTCAACAAGCTGGAGGTGCGCGAAGACGAGCTCGCGAGCCTTTCGACGCGCGCCCAGGCCGCGGGCGCACGCGGTATCCGCGCGCTGGGCGTGGAAGGCACGGCGTCCGATCCGATGCTGCGCGAGATCAGCGCGCGCATGGGCCAGCTCGAAGGCCAGCGCGCCGAGATGCTGCGGAACTTCAGCCCCACGAGTCCGATGGTGCAGGCGGTGGACCGCGAGCTGGGGACCCTCTCCGGCCAGTACAAGTCGATCGTCACCGAGTTTCTCGCCAACGACCTCACCAGCGTGCGCGGCCGCAAGGAGCAGCTCACGGCGCAACTCGCGGACCTCAAGAACAAGATCCCCGCCGTAGAAGAAGCCGAGCAGCGGCTGTCGGTGCTCGAGCAGCGACGCAAGATCGCCCTCGAGCAGGTGAACCAGTTCCAGCGCAAGGAAGGCGAGGTCGACGTCTACAACCAGTTGCGATCGAGCCTGCTGCCGAACGTGGCGGTGATCTCGGAGCCCTACGTGAGCCCGAGCCCGCTCTTCCCCCAGCGTGGCACGCTGATCCCGCTGTCGTTCGCCGTCGGTCTCTTCCTGGGGGTGGTCGGTGCAGTGCTGCTCGAGCTGCTCGACGATTCGTTCAAGCTGCCCGAGCAGATCGTGCGCGAGCTGGGCGTACCGGTGCTCGCGACCTACCCGCTCGAGCAGACGGTTTGAGGTTCGCGGCCGGGACGAGCGGGTAGCGTGTGGCGAGCGATGCCCGGCGCTCCGGATGATCGATCTCGATTCGGGCTGATTCGGCACGACGACGGCCCGCGAGGTTGCCTGCGCTCGGGCGGCCTCGCTGGCGGTCGCGACGATGTTCCTGTCGTCGAATCGCTCCACTCCATGAAGCGTGATCCGGTGTCGTCCTCGTCGTCGGCGCGCCCGAATCCGTTGCGGGGCGGGTGAGCGATGGCGCTGGTCTTTCTCGCCGCGTTTCTGCTCAGCCTCGCGATCGTCGCCGTGGCCTTCGCCATGGGCGCCAAGTCGTGGGCGCTGCTCGCGATGCCCGGGGCGCTGGCACTGGCGCCGTTCGCGTTCCGAAACCCGCAGGCGATCCTGCTGGCGATGATCGCGCTCATCCCGCTCGACGTTTTCGCGGTATTGCCCGGTCAAACGGCGGCGGCGCTCACTTTCACCAAGCTGCTCTTTCCCGCAGCGACCGCGATTCTCTTCTTGCGCTATCTCGTGAGCGCAGACCGGCGCGTGTCGCTGCACGCCATCGACCGCTGGCTGCTCATGTGGGCGCTCTACTCGGCGCTCGGCGTGCTGATCGCCGTGGATCGCCCCACGGCGCTCAACGACTTTCGCCGCAGCCTGAGCATGTGGCTCTTCTACCTGGTGCTGAGCCGCAGCTTCGTCGAGCCGATCTGGCAGACGCGGCTGCTCGCCGCCGTGCGCATCACCGTCGGCATCTCGGTGGCGATCGGCATCGGCACCTACCTCACGGGCAACAACCCGTTCTCGACGATGTCGAGCGAGGGAGACGTCTCGGACAGCATCACGCGCATCACGGGTGCGTCGAGCATCTCGCCGAATCTCTTCGCCACGTTCCTGCTGCTACCCCTCTCGGTGTCGCTGTTCGCGATCGTGGGCAGGCGCGGACGCCCACG
>CAYUSL010000041.1:4563-6850 GCA_964447125.1 uncultured bacterium
GGCCAGCAGGACATCTCGCTCTGGCGGCGCACCAACTACCTGCGGGTGGGCGCGCGGATTCTCGCCGACCATCCGGTGTTCGGCGCTGGCCCCGGAAATTTCCGAGTGCTGCACGCACGCGCCGAGTACCAGTCCGAGGTCTCGCTCATCGGCATGGAGCGCGTGGCGCACAACATGTACCTGACGGTGATCACCGAAGGCGGGGTCGTGGGAGCCGTGATCTTCGGCGGATTCCTGCTGGTTTCGGTGCGCTCGGCGTGGCGACTGCGGCTCATGGCCGGTGAGGTTGGGCTGCACGCGCGTGCCGTGCTGCTCGCGCTGATCGGGCTTCTGATGCTGGGCATGTTCCAGGTGATGGCGCTCAACAAGTACCTGTGGCTGATGCTCGCGACGATTCGCGCGCTCAGCGAGCGCTCGCGGCGCGAGCTCGCTGCCGTCGCCCAGGCACAGCACTGGACGCAGTACGCGAGCAACGTGGGCGTGAATGGCGCACCGACGGAGACCACGCCCGACGCGGCGCACGAGGCTCACCCCGAGCTCGCGGCCACGCGTGCGGGGAGCTCCGAGTCGAGTCTTCGTCCGGGCGAGCACTGATCGCATGGCGCCCGCCACCGTCCTGCACGTCATCGAGCACATGCACCTCGGCGGGCGCGAGACGGCGCTCGCACGCCTGGTGCGTGCCATGGACCGCGAGCGCTTCACGCCGATCGTGGCGACGTTCCTGCCCGGCGATCTCGGCGACGCGCTCGCCGCCGAAGGGGTCCGCGTGGTGCGGGTCGACGCGCGGCCGAAGTACCGTCGCGTGCCAGCGCTGCTTCGCTTGATCCACGAGCAGCGCGTGGATCTCGTGCACAGTCACATGTTCTCGGGCGGAACCTACGGGCGCACCGCGGCGCTCGCCGCACGGGCGCGCGGCATCGTCCACACCCACGCGACCCTGAGCTTTCGCGAGCGGCCCTGGAAGACCTATCTACCCGAGGCCGCGCTCACGGCGTTCACCGATCGCGTGATCTGCGTGTCACGAGCGGTGCGCGATCACCTCGCGAAGTTCATGCCCGTACATCGCGACCGCATGGTCGTGATCCCCAATGGGCTCGCAACGGACGTCTTCGCGCCGCCTCCGGCGCGCCTGCCGGGTTTCCGCTCGCCCCCGATGATCGTCGGCGTGGGGCGTCTCGAACCGGTGAAGGGTTTCGACGTGCTGATTCGCGCCCTCGGTGAGCTGTGTCGCGGTGGCGTCGATTTCCGTGCGCGGCTCGTCGGCGATGGCTCGGAGCGCGCGGCGCTGGAAGCGCTCGCCCGCAGCGAAGGCGTATCCGGGCGCGTCGAGTTCCTGGGTCATCGTGACGACGTGTCCACGCTGCTCGGGGAGGCGGACCTGTTCGTGGCTCCATCCCATCGCGAAGGGCTCTCGAACGCGGTGCTCGAAGCAATGGGTGCTGCGTTGCCGATCGTGGCGACCCGGGTGGGCGGGAACCCCGAGCTTCTAGATGCCATCGGCGGTCTCGTGCCGCCTGCGGACCCGCTGGCGATGGCCGCGGAGATCCGCCGCACCCTCGCCGATCCACCCGCTGCTCACGCCCGCGGGGATGCCGCCCGCGCCGAGATCGAGCGCAACTACACCCTCGCGGGCGTGGTCGCGCGTCACCAAGCGCTCTACGCCGACGTGCTCGCGAGCTCCCGCCGCGAAGGTGCGGCCGCGTGAGCGCATCGTGAGCCTCGGCAAGGGCGCGACACTCTCGGCGCTCAAGCTCGTCAATACCGGTCTCGGCTTCGTGCTGGGCTTGGCGCTCGCCTGGGTGTTGCCGACCGATGGCTTCATGGACGCGCTCAACACCGCGATGTTCATCGCGGTGAACCTGGCGCGTGAGCTACCCCGTGTGGTCGGACTGGTGTTGATCCCCTTCCTGGTGGAGAGTGCGATCGCCAAGCGCGACCGCGTGCCGCAGCTCTTCATGACGTGGTGGCTGGTGTTGCTGGCCATTGCGACGTTGCTGCTCTTCGTGGTGGCGCCGTGGATCCCGCGCATCGCGACGCCCAGGCTGCCGGAAGCGGCGCTCGTGGAGGGCGGCCATCTACTTCGCCTTCTGGCACCGTCGTTTTTCCTCCTCGGACTCTTCGGCATCGGTCAGAACCTCTTCTACTCGCGCCGCGTCTTCTACGAGCCAGAGCTCGCGGCCACCGTGTGGCGGGTGGTGGCGATGGGCGCGCTCTTCGTCGCGGGCGGGTGGTTCGGCGTGCGCGGTTACGCCGTCGGGCTGGTGGGGGCCGCGGCGGCGCAGCTCGC
>CAYUSL010000041.1:6950-8948 GCA_964447125.1 uncultured bacterium
TCGGTGATGGCGACGTTCCTGATGTCGGTCGGGCTGCCGCTGGCCGTACTGGTGGTGTGGGCGGCCCACGACCTGGTGGCGCTCATCCTGCTGCACGGCAAGTTCACCGCCGCGCAGGCCCCGATCGCCGCCGGAACCGTGATCGCCTACGCCGTGGGCGTACCGGCGAGCCTCACGGGGATGGGAATCAAGGGCATGTACTTCGTGGAGCGCAACACCCGCGAAGTGGCGCGATTCGGGATCTTGGCGCTGGTCATCAACACGTTGTCGGATTTGCTGCTTCTGCCCTTGGGCGTGAAAGGGATCGCGCTCGCATCCTCGGTCACGGTCTGGATCGTGACGATTTATCTCTGGAAACGAGCGGACTTAGGCTGGCCCGAAATGCGAGCAGCCGGACGCGTGGTTGCCGGCGCCACCTGCATGCTCGGCCTCCTCTTTGCATTACCGTGGGCGGATTGGTTAACTCCGGTCGCGCTGCGCCTGCCGGTGGCGAGCGCGATCGCGCTGAGCGCGTATCTGGCGTTGGTGTACCCGTACTGGAAGCGGCTCGACGTGGGTGGTGCGACGGAGGCGTCCCCGTCGCCTGCGCCAGGCGGCGTCACGGCGAACGAAGGAACTTGATGGCCATCGATCCGCTGCTGCTCAAGATGTATCAATCCGGTCCCACGCCGGCTGCTCAGCCTGCCGACGCGCGAGGCAACGGCGCGCCATCGACCACCTTGCCGGCCGTGGTGCCGGGGGGCGGCGCGCTCACGTTCGGGCTCGGCGTCGGTGGCTTCTCGGTCGCCAAGAGTTTCCTCTTCGTCTCGACCTACGGTGGCGAGGGAACGACCTACAGTTGCGTGCGTTCCGCGCGCAACCTCTCCCGCAACCTCGGCGATGCGCAGATCTTGCTCGTCGACATGAACGTCAAGCACCCAGCGCTCAGCGAGCGTTTGGGCGATCCGAAGGACGGCTGGCTCCCCTCGCTGGCGGACGTCGCCGGCGCTGACATCGGTTCGGCGTGCTTGCCGCTCGTCGACGAAAACCTGTGGGTGCTGCCGATCGGCGCGGGCAAGCGCGACGTGGGCCTGGTGGAGCTGGCCAACGCGTTCCCGGTGTTGATGGCGCGACTCAAGCAGGAGTTCGGGCTGGTGATCGTGGACGGACCGCCAGTGCTCGACTCCACGCACTCGCTCTTGCTTTGCCAGCACGTCGACGGGCTGGTGCTGGTCATCGAGGCGGGCAAGACGCGCCGCCAGGTCGTGAACGTGGCGATCGAGCAGATCAACCGCGCGGGCGGCAACATCATCGGCGCGGTGATGAACAAGCGCCAGTACTTCATCCCCGGCTGGATCTACGATCGGCTCTTCGCTGCCCGCCCCATCGCGCGGCGTTGAAGCGCTGGCATCGCCGGCTGCTGCCGCGGGCGCGTGATCACCGCGCCGCAAGTGGTTCCGGTAGCAGCGGTGCGAGGAACTGCGCTTCTCGCCAGCTCCACAGCCGCTCGACGCTCGCGTCGATCCCGCCGCGCAGCGCGTTCCAGCGCCAGCTCGCTTGGCTCGCCGCGCCGACGACGTTGAGCGCGATCGCGATCGCGAAGAACGCCACGCCCGAGCGAATTGGGACGCGGCCGTAGCGCCAGCTCGCGGCCCGCTCGGCGTCCTCGAACGATCCGGTCACGATCGCGAGCGCCGCGAACCACCACGGCACCACATCGGTCATCATCCGCGCGCCGTACGAGTGGCCGCCGTACCACTTTGGAAACGACGCCACCACCAGCAACTCCGCTACCGTCGCGAGGCCCGCCATCACGATCCAGCGGCGTGCCTCGAGGCGATCGCGCTGGCGCCAAGCAACCCAGGCGAGCCACGCGAGCCAGGGCACGAACACCAGCACGCCTCGTGACGGGCTGAGCAGGTTGCCGAGGAGCCCTCGGGCGAATCCGGCCAGATGGAGGCGCGAGGGTTGGTAGTACGAGGGAAGCCAGCTTCCCCGTGACGCGTGCGCCCACACCAG
>CAYUSL010000041.1:9048-22998 GCA_964447125.1 uncultured bacterium
CCGCGCGAGGCGGTGCTGGTGAGAGGCGAGCCGAGAATGACCGCGCTCGTGAGCACGGCGCTCGCGCGAGGGCTTGCGAAAGAACGTGCGATTGCGAAGAACGGCACCACGAGCAGCGCGACGATACTGGCCGCGCCCACGCGATTGAGCAGCCGTTCCCCGCGCGACTCATACGCTCCGTTGGCGTCGACGCTCACCACGCCGAATGCGCGTCCCACTGCGACCAGCGGTGCGCTCAGAATCGCGGTGCCCAGCGGAAACGAATGGTAGTAGTGACCATCGGCGACTTCGATCCGATAGTCCGGCGAGCGCGCCTCCGCGCCCGCCACCAGAGTCGCGCCGCGCAGCGCGAGGCCGTCCAAGCGCAACGTGCCCCGGCGCAGCAGCGAATCGGTCGCCATCAACAGGAACTTGTGGTCGGTGATCTGCACGACCGGTAGCGCGAGCAACGCTACGAAGTGCGCGCAGGCGAGCATCGCAATCCACGCTCGCTCGGCGGAACCAAGCGCAGCTCTCAACGGCGACTACCGCGAGTGATCGCGTTTCGCGGCGCCGGCCCGCCGTCGCCGGCGGCGCGTGGCATCCGCGAACGCCAGCACCGTGAGAACCGGAGCGAGCGTGCCGACGAGCTCACGCGAATCGCGCGCGGCCGGGTGAATCGCACACGACAGGCCGCCGCCGCTGTGCGCGTGCGAGGGCGGCACGGGCGGACCGCTCGAGTCCCCGCTCTCGAAGCCGAGCAGGTCGCCCACGAGGGGAACTTGCGCCGGCCAGAGCTGCATCAGCAGGCTCTCGATGATCTCCCGCAGCCGATTGCGGTCGTTCACGTCCGTCAGGTCCCCATCGCGGTTGGTTTCCGTCAGGATTGCCAGCAGCGTGTTGAGCGCTTGCGGATCATCGGTCGCGACCTGCAACAAGAAAGCATCGGAGGCTTTCTCGAACCACTGCTCGGGAACGTCGCCCCCGTATGTCGGCTTCGGCTCGCAGGTACCGTCGACCTTGCAATCGAGGTCGCTCGGCGTGCACGGCCGCACGTCTGGACAACTGTGCGTGGGCGGCGGCGAGCCAGGGCACGCATCGCCTGCGCCATTGCCGTCGGAGTCCGCTTGCGAGGCGTTCGGCACCGTGGGGCAGTTGTCGCAGGCGTCCCCCACGCCGTCT
This sequence comes from uncultured bacterium, assembly GCA_964447125.1. Classification (GTDB taxonomy): domain Bacteria; phylum JADJOY01; class JADJOY01; order JADJOY01; family JADJOY01; genus JADJOY01. The sequence continues at coordinate 10,210 of CAYUSL010000041.1, forward strand.
CCGTCACCATCAGTCTGCGTGACGCTCGCGGCCGACGGGCAGTTGTCACAATCGTCCGGGGCCCCGTCGCCATCACGATCGGGCTCGGCGGGGTCTGGCGTTCCGTCTTGGTCGCAATCGCTGGTGGGATCGCGCACCAGGATCGTCACGGTGTCGGCGCCCGACCCGGTCGGCTCGCAAGCGTCCGTGACGCCGGCTGTGATCGTGTGAACGCCGACCGAGAGCGAAGCCGTCTGGAACGTCTGAGTGCCGCGGCCGAGCTCGTCCCGCTCGGTTAAGAGGCCATCGAGGCTCGAGCGGAGCGTGTAGCGCAACGAGTCTTCGGGGAGGTCCGGATCATCCAAGCGCGCGGCAAACGCGACCGTCTGTCCGTGATCGAAGACGTCGCCGTCGGCCGGACTCGAGAGCTCGACCGTCGGCGAATGGCCACAGGCCGGCTGCGCGGGATTCACCACTCGAACGAGGATCGCCGCGCGCGCCACGTTGGCCGTCGGACAGGAATCGCGAACCTCGGCGAGGATGCGATGGGTGCCGGCTGACAAGGGCGGCGCCGTGAAGCGCTCGACGCCAGGCTGCAACCCCATCGCTTCGAAAAGCAAGCCGTCCACGTCGGACCGCACGGTGAGCGCCAGGACTTCCGGAGCGGGCGAGGCGTCGGCGATGGCGATGCCGAACGGGACTGCGTCGTCGCTCGCGAGCGTTGCGCCGTCGCTGGGCGCGAGAATCGTGACACTCGGTAGCCCGACGCAGGCGGGATTCGTTGCGTCGTACACCGTCAACGAGGTCGAATCGCTCGCGCTCGCGCCGCCCGAATCCGTGGCGAGCAGCGTAAGCGTGTGAGTGCCGACGGAGAGCGAAGACGTGGTGAACTCAGTATTGCCGCTCACCGCCCGCACGTCGCCGCCCGCTGGACCCTCGAAGAGCACGCCATCGCGGTCGGACGACCATCGCACGTGGATCTGGCTCAGGCTCGTATCCTCGGCATCCGTCACGGTGGCGCGAAGATCAACCGGCCGACCTCGCTCCACACGCGCGCCCGGCTCCGGTGCAGTGACGTCGACCGTCGGCGGTGTATTGGCCGAGCCCGCGGGCGCGATGACGACCTCCGCGATGTACTCCCGGCAAAGCCCGCCATCCGTGGGGACACACCAGGCATAACCCGAGTCCGGAACGGGCGCGCTGACACTGGTTCCATCCATCACCACCACCAGCGACCCAGTCGCCGGCACGCGAACCCCACTCTCCACAACCTCACCCGTCGCCTCGATCGTAAACGGATTTCGGTCTGTATCCTCAAATGCGTGTACTCGACTCTCCCAACGGTAGAGCGATTGAATGTCAAAATTGGAGCCCGGAAATCCATTGCTGCCACTAGTGTAGCTGGCCCTGATGATTCCATCGCGGTCTCTTACAGCAATCGATGCACCAGTTACCGGCCGTCCGCTCTGGTCGAGAGTCCGTACGACAAATGGCCAGACCGACTCGACAGAAATCGGCACACGCTCAAACGTATTTACATTCATAAGATCGCCAAAGTTGCCGCTTGCTGCGTCGTAGTGAAGAACAGCCGTAGGGGTGTCGCGCACCGCATTGCCAGCTATAATTGGCGTTGCTGCAAGATCATCACCGAGTCCGTCGTAGGATGAGTCAGCACCGCTGTATCGGCTCACCTGAACTCCGATGGTACCTGCCACAATCTGGTTATTTTCGACTATCGTATGCACTCCTTCGAGGGTGATCCCGATCGCACCGGAAATGATTGAATTTCCAGCAATTCGCGTTCGCTCTGAGCGTCCAGTCGAGTTCGCGTAGATTTCCACTCCGTTACCCGAAGCCGAGATGTCCGAGCAGAGTACGTCAATATCGGTGGCAGCTCCAATGACGGTCAGGCCCGCGTCGCTCGCCACGATCGTGAGCCCCTCACCAGGCGCGCAGCCGCCTACGCTAGCCCCACTAACACCTGGGCCAAGCAAGATACAACTGCCTCGACTTTGTGATCGGCACGAGCCACCCAAGACGCGCAATGCTTCTACAGATCCCTCGAGTCCACCGTCCATCGCGGTAAAATCGACATTACTCACCAGGAGCCCGTCCACGCCAGACCCGTTTGGTCCTAGCCCAATGTGTCCGACGCTAGAGTCGGCAAACACAGAGTCCGATGAGTGGTTAAACTCAATCGGGCCCTCTCCGGATCGGATGTCATTCCATTCGTTCCCGGCGCCACCGTCAAAAAAGCTGCATCCAGTAGAGGTGATGTGTGTCATCACGTTTGCTCCCCCGCCGATGCGAATTGCATCGCCTGTGGAAAAGGGGGTGCAATCAAGATTGAGGTCCGACAGTTTACATTGATCTGCGTCGATCCCGATACCCGATCGGCCGACAATTCCTAAGCGTCGGATTTCACATCCTATTGAAGAGCTCGCGAGACGAATGACGTCACGCGATTGATCAAGGCTTGCGCCATTCAATATTAGTAGATTTGAGCCATCGAAGATCAGTCCAGGATCTTCGATCACGAGGTCCGATGCCAGTGCCAGCTCGCATGACGATCCTTGATAAAGAATTGTATCAGCCTCCCCTGTTACTCTGGAGGCGTTGATCGCATCGCGCAAGCTGCAATGCGTAGCATCGCACGAGCCATCTTCAACGTCGTCACACACGTTCACGACAAAGTCGTTGGCCCGCGCAAGTCGTGCGCAATTTGCGAGATACACGAAGAGGATCACTATCTGAATAGTGAGTGCACCGTTGCTTCGTGTGAACATTCTGCATTCTCCGCGGTTGTAACACGCAGTCGGTGGCGTACGCTGGCGAAAGCTGACGTTGCAGTATCCGGCAGGCGGCGGTTTGCGTCCGACATCGCGGCAGTATTCGCCTCCAGGGTCAGCGGCACGATCGCAACGCATGTGTTGGCGTACCGACGTTCGCACGACCTGGCATACAGGATTCGGACCGTGCGTTTGGTGCCGTTGGCGTGGGTGGCGCGACGGGTGCGCTATTCACGAGGCGACTGGGGCGAAGGCGATCACGCTGAAGGCGATTGTGTCGGTTCGCCCCGGATTGTGGTAGCCGTGGCGCTGGTCGCCACGGAAGACGACGACGTCGCCGGTGGCGAGGAGGTAGATCTCGCCGGCTACGGCAAGCTCGAGCGAGCCGCGCTCGCAGGTGAGGTATTCGCGCGTTCCGGCTGTGTGCGGGATCCCGCGCAGCCGCCCGCCGGGCGGTATCGACATGCGCTCGATATCGAGCCCGGCGATGGTTTCGGGCAAGAGCTTGCGAATCTCGACGTCGTCGCGGCGGCGGGTGGGTAGGTCGGCGGAATGGAAGTGGCGGCCACGGTTGCGGGGGGCGGCGAGTAGCTCGTCGAGCCGCACCTGCAAGGCGTTGGCGACGCGTGTGAGCACGGTAAGCGTGGGATTCGCGGTGCCGGATTCCAGGTGGGTCCAGGTGGCCCGCGGGATGCCAGCGAGACGCGCCATCTGCAGTTGCGTGAGGCCGCGCGCCTCGCGCACGGCACGAACGTTGTCGGCCAAGAAGGCGGTTTCGGGCCGAAGTTCGCTCATGGAATGACCTTCGGCCAACAGATTGCCCGCCTGGCTGACGAACTGGCAGGTGACTTCTACCATGGATCGCAGAGGAGAAACGATCCATGAACATTCGACATCGTGCTTCGCTGATTACGGGTGCAAGCCGTGGCTTGGGCCGCGCGCTGGCGATGCGGCTAGCCGCCGAAGGCTCGCGAGTCGTGCTCGTGGCGCGTCATGCGGAGCCGCTCGAAGCGGTTGTCGCAGAGATCCGCCGGGCAGGACTCGAGGCGTACGCCGTCGCGGGGGACGTCGCCGAGCTGGGCGACGCGCATCGCATTGCCGGGCAGGCTGCGGCACTGGTCGGGCCGGTCGACGTTCTCGTGCACAACGCCAGCACGCTCGGCCCGACGCCGCTGCGCTTGTTGCTCGACACCGATTGCGAGGACCTCTCGCACGTGCTGGAGACGAACCTGGTGGGACCGTTCCGCCTCACCAAGATCGTTGCAGGTTCAATGGCGCTGCGGGGCACGGGAACGATCGTGCACGTGAGCTCGGACGCAGCGGTGAGCGCGTATCCGCACTGGGGTGCCTACGGCATTTCGAAAGCGGCGCAGGATCAGCTCTCGCGCATTCTCGCCGCAGAGCTCGACGGAACGCAGGTGCGGGTGCTTGCCGTGGATCCTGGCGAGATGGACACCGTGATGCATCGCGCTGCGATGCCCGATGCCGATCCGGCATCGCTGGCTCGGCCGGAGGAGGTAGCGGCGCTCGTCTGGAAGCGGGTTCGTGGCCCTCGGCTTTCGATGCGACTCGCAGCACGGTCGCGACGCAGGGCGTGGAGGCGACGTCGTGATCGGCGCGGCCTATGTCTCCCGTGAGCGCGTTCGCTTGCTCGTGATCGATCCCGCTGCCGGAGCGGTGGCGGCACGCCCATTCAACGCTTTGCCCGAGCTGCTGGCACCGGGCGATCTGTTGGTGCTCAACGATTCCGCCACGCTGCCCGCGTCGTTACCTGGCGTGACGGAGCGCGACGAGTCGATCGAGGTGCGCTTGTCGGGACCGGTCGACGGCATGCGGGCAACCGCGGTGCTGTTCGGCGCCGGCGATCATCGAACGCGTACCGAGGATCGACCGGCGCCACCGCGAGTGACGGCTGGCGAGCGGCTTCGTCTTGGGCAGGAGGGCGCAACGCCGCTCGACGCGGAAGTACGCTCGGTCTCGTCTCTGTCGCCGCGCCTGGTGGAGCTGGACTTCGGAGTCGGCGGGAGCGAACGCAGCGCGCTCTGGAATCGACTTTACCGGCTGGGGCGCCCAGTGCAGTACGCGTATCGCCGGGAGCCGTTGCCGCTTTGGTCCGTGCAGACCGCGTTTGGTGGCGCACCGTGGGCGGTGGAGATGCCCTCCGCGGGCAGGCCGCTTTCGTGGGAGATCTTGCTCGCGTTGGTGCGTGGCGGCGTGGCGATTGCGTCGCTCACTCACGCAGCGGGCTTGTCGGCCACGGGCGATCCGACGCTCGACGCAGCGTTGCCCTTGCCCGAGCGCTACGCGATCCCGGCGGCTACGGCGCTCGCCGTCATGAATGCGCGCCGCGGCGGCGGGCGCGCGATCGCCGTCGGAACCACCGTGATGCGGGCGCTGGAATCCGCCGCTGGCCCGAACGGCGTTCGCGCGGGATTTGGAACAGCAACGCTCACGATCACCCCCGAGCACCGCGCCCAAGTCGTCGACGGCCTCGTGTCCGGCGTGCACACGCCTGGCGAAAGCCACTTCCGGCTGCTCGGTTCGCTCGTCGCTGCCGAAACGCTTGCACGGGCCGTGCAACTCGCCGAACGCGAAGGGTTTCAGGCGCACGAGCATGGGGACGCAACGCTCGTCCTGCCAGGTGCGCTGTGCGACGCGCGAGCGCCTCGCGCCGCGTGAGCGCGTGGCTCGCCCCATCGAAGAGCGCGAGTCGCTTGCGGTCGATCGTTATTCATGTTAGTATAACTAACATGAAGAGGGCACCAGTCACATACGAGTCACCGTTGCGACGGGCACAGGCCGCTGCCACGCGTGAGCGCATCTTGGAAGCGATGTCTTCGCTTCTGGGAGGAAGCGACTCCGCCGAGGCGATCACGTATCGCGCCGTTGCTGAGAAGGCGGGCGTGACCGAGATGACGGTCTACCGGCACTTCCCCACGCGCAAGGAGTTGCTGACCGGGCTGTGGGGCTGGCTCAACACACGGATCAGCCCGGACATCGGCATGCCGACGAGCGAAGCGGCGCTCACCGATCAGCTCGCGCCGCTATTCGAGGGTTTCGATCGGCTACCCGCGCAGATCACTGCATCCGTTCTCTCCTCCCGCGGGCGGGAGATGCGTGAGGCGCTCGACGCCGAGCGGCAGCGGGCGTTCCTGGCGGCGGTAGCGGTCGCCGCGGCTGGGCTCGATGCCGGCACCAAACGCCGCGCCGCTGCGGTGATTCAGTTGCTGCACAGCGCCTATGCGTGGCTCTCCTTGCGCGAGCAGTGGGGGCTCTCGGGCAAAGACGCCGCTACGACCTCGGCCTGGGTGATTCGGCTCATCCTCGCGGACCTACGAAAGCAATCGAAGCGAGCGCGGCCTCGCCGCTCGCGCTGAACCTCATTCGATCTCGCACAGGAGGAATTCCCGTGATCGCGCACTTTTCCATCTCGTCACGCGCACCCGAAGCCACCGCGCACGCTCTCGCCAAGATCATTTCCGGTTCGGTCTTCTCGTTCCCGGTGGTGCCGGGATCGTTCGTCGCCGTCTCGGACGACGGTTCCGGATTGGCCATCGAGGTGATGCCGGAGCGAATGGCCCATCACCCGGGCGAGGGCGACGTCGATCCCACACGCCCACCGATGGGTCCGGTGCCCATGCCTTGGGAAGACCAGATCCGCCCAGACGGGCCGCCTCTCACCGCGTCGCCGTTCCACGCGGCGCTCGTCACCGAGCTCGACGAGGCGCGAGTGCTCGAGATCGCGCGTCGCGCCGGCTGGCGGGCCCTCGGTTGCGAGCGCGGTGGCGTCTTTCGCGTGATCGAGGTCTGGGTCGACGGCACTTTCTTGATCGAAGTGCTCACGCGCAACGAGGCCACTCGGTATCGCGCGTTCATGAACCCCGCCGCGTGCGCCGAAATGTTCGGCCCGCCACTCGCGGCGTGACTCCCCGCGCGCCCGCGCGTCACACCAAGAGCAAGTTCTCGAATGGACGCCGACTCTTCCAGCGATAGGTGCGGAAGTCACGCTCGTCGGTGGAGAGTATCCGCCCATGTCCCAGATGCTCTGCCAACAGCACCAACGTGGCATCCGCAAGATCCATGGGAAGGTCGCGGTACTTCCTGAGAAGTGGAGCGACGCGCGCGAGCGGATGGATTGCCGGATCGACCACGACGAACGCTCCATGCTCGTGGCTGCGGATGAAGCGTTCGGCTGCATCCGCACCGAGGTGGTGTAGCAGCAGGTAGCAAGCCTCCGTCATCACCGGCCAGGTGAGCGCTAGACCGTCCCCGAGCGTGTCGAGAACCTCGATCGCTCGCTCGTGGTGCCGATCTCGGCGATTCGCGAGCGCGAGCCAAAAGCCCGTGTCAGCGATGACCATGCTTCCCTGCGAGCCCCTCGCGCAGGCTCTCGTGGTAAGTGGTCGAGAGGTCAGGGTTCGCCGAAGCGCACCCAACGAACCCCGCGGCCCTCAGTGCTCTCCCGGCGCCGCCGTGAGGCTCGAACGTCTGGCCGTGATAGTGCTCGATCGCAGCACGGACGATCTCCGAAACGCTCTCCCCGGTGGCCGCACACAGCTCTTCCAGGTGCTGCGCTTGTTCCTTGCTCAATCGTGCGTTGACGCGCATGTCGGGCTCCTCGTGCCACTTGTCAGACATCTGTATGACACACGTTCACGCGGACCGCAAGGCTCACCACCCTTCGACTATGAGCAGGAGCAAGCAGGCGAACGGATCCACTTCTACCGGGGATCAGCGATCCGCGAAACGCGCCCGGCGATCGATCGGTTGGAGAGACCGACTTCGCCGGCCACAAGTTCGGCGCGCTCTCGCTTCATCCGCCGTCGGCGTAAGCGCTAACATTAGCGATCTGGTTGGGATCCCGCTCGGGAGCGTATGCTGAACGTGTCGAGCCGAGTGCGGCCGCATGGTCGCGCGGCAATCGCGACGATGAGCATGTCGAGCTGTGGGAGGCGGTACTCGTGGCCATGAACCTGCGCTGGTCGCCGGACGCCGAGGTGGTCCGGCGCTCGAGCCGCATCCTCTCGGCAACCGCTCTCGATCGCGCGATCGCCCAGGTCCAACTGCCAGTCGCGGTCGCGGAAGGCTCCGAGCCTGCGCCCGAGCCCGCGCTTGTCCCACGGCGACTACTCGCCCGAGCACTCTGCACAGCGCCACTGGCCGGCGCGGTGGCCGACCTCATCTTGAAAAACCGACTCTACGCGCGCGCCGGTATTTCCGAGCACCGCCTCGTGAACCTAGCGATGCCCTTGGTCGAGACTCATCGCTTGCCACCGGGCGATTGTTGCCGCATCGTCGAGCCCCATGCGGCCGGAGAAACGACCCGCCCCCACATCTGCCGAAGTCGCTCTCGTCGTGTGCCAAGTAGTGCCGAAGAGTCGATCGACCCCGCTCGCACTCCACAATCCCTGCGGCGTTGATTCCGTGTGCAGCGTCGCACGCCTGGAGGCGTGCCGACTCCCGTGTGAAACTTGGCACGAAGGCCAGCCGAACAAGGAGCCTCAGATGGCGAGCCATGTCACGGTCAGACTCTCGCTTAACGAACTCGACTTGCTGAAAGAAGCGCTCGACTCGCACATCTACTGGCAGCTCTCCGACGAGCGCTACCGGAACAATGGCTTCGTACACGGTGAGGGAAGCGATGATCCGGAGGCTCGCGCCCTGATTCAAGAATCGGAGCACCTGTTCAACCGACTAGAGAGGGTCGCAGCATCGAAGAAGGCCGAAAAGCTCCATCGGCTTCGCGCAAGTGCGCCTCGCAACGGGTAGCGATGCTGGCGACCGAGGGCGCCCGAGCCAGCAGGGCAAACCGCCAGTCAAGCAGACTCGATGAGTCGGGCACCACACAGTCGGAGATACTCGTAGGTTTCGTCGAGACTTCTGAGCGGCGGCACGTAAACCACTGTGGTGTCCCGAGCCCGGGTTAGCAGCACGCGGTAAGCGTTAACGCGAAGTTGAAACGGATCGCGAACCTTGGCCCCGTGTCTGTATCCGCGTGCGTTTGCGTTGGACCAAACACCCTGGTGGCGAATAAGGTCGGTCCCCCACGCGAGGAGCACGCCGTCGAGCTCGAGCCCTTGTGCTTGAAACTCAGTCGCGACTTCTATGAGGTGGCGGCACGAGCGCGGGTGTCTCGAACCCTCGCAGAACCAGGGGCCAGGTGCATCTCTTACGGGCTTGACGCTCGATGCATCGTTGGGGACGCCAAGATCCGCGAGGTCTCGGTCCCTTGAAGACGCTAGTAGCCCGTAGCGCGCCTCAGGCGCGTCGGTGTAGCGAGCATGAAGGTACTTCTTGGCTAGGTCGAGTTCCCTCGTGATGAGGATGCGGTAGTCCGTCGCGGCTAGCTGATCTGCAATCGCCCGTGCGGCGTCCGGCCGCCCTGGATTCTCCAGAATGGTGGCCACCAGCTCGCTGATTCCCGTTGCTAGGTGAAACCGAACCTCGCTGTCGAGATTGAGTAGTGGCGAAGCGAGCGTCTCAGCGGTTGTTCCCTGAAATATGCCCAACACGGCCGGTGGCGCGTGCACGGTCCATTTGGTCCGCCCGCCTGAGCCTTCGACGGCACGACGCCAGAGGAGCAGACCACCCTCCTCCCCCTCATGGATCTCTTGACCGCCACCGATCAGTCCGATCACCACGCACCACCCGGGAATGCGCTCAGCGAACTCGATGAAGTGTTCTGGCTCCGACTTGGCCGGATTCTCCGGGTGCTTCGACCCAGCCTTTTCCGCATCCCACGCTCGCTGGGCCTCGTCGAACACCAGTACATGCTCCGGCGGGACCAGGTCCGGCTTGCGCGAATAGGTCTTGACGTAGTCCTTCACCCCGCGAACAAACGTCTTTCCAGCGCCACCCGCTCTCTTCAGCTCGTATTGGAGAACCTTGACGAGGGGTCCGTTTCCAGAGAGGAAGACGGCCGGTGCGGTGGGCTTGCCGTCGGTGCGCTCGATGGTGAGATCGGTGAGGTAATCGGCGTGTACGACCCGGAGTCCAACGAGCGTCTTCCCGGCGCCCGGGACCCCGCTTAGGAGGACTAGCCGTCGCGTCTTTGTGGCGGCAGCGTCATGAACTATACGAGCGATCTGCTCTACCGTTGGATCGGTGATCGCCGCCGCGCGCCAGACACGGCGAATGCTGCCGGAATTGAACAGCTCGCGAGCCGCTTGGACCAACGTCGGAAGCGGTCGATACGCCTCGGCTGACAGGAACGCTTCGGCCGAGAGCGGCGATCTGTCCCTCGCCTGCTGCAGGTCCTGAACGAGGGCGTCGAGCGCATCGGGACCCACGACGTGAACTCCGTCACGCTCGCCCAGTCGTCCGCGCGCCCGCGTCGGTACCACCACTGCGTGCACAGGCGTCCCATCACACGCGCGGTGGTAGCAGCGAAGGTCTCTCGCATACGCGGCGGCTTGATCGAGGTCGGCCAGGGCGGGACTCTCCTTTCCCTTCAGTTCCAACACGACGACCGCACCTCGGACGAGGAGCACGACATCGGGCCGTCGCGAGTCCAGCGGTAGCTCGTACTCCAAGATTGCGGTGCATTCGCCGGCCGCCGCGTCGACCTCGCAGATCTCTCGGACCTCCCCCTGAAGCAGCGGGATCGAGTGGTCCCATGCGCGAATTTGCTCCTGCGACGCGTCCGAGATGAAACGGTGAAGTTGGGCACGTATCACACGCGGTTGCGCATCTCGAAAGTCTGGGAAGAGAGAGTCCCATCCTCGTTCCGCCTCCAAGGTGCTCGACGAGGGTCTGCTCATCGCAACTCAAAGGATTTTCTTCGAACTACGGACGTGGTCGAAGCTCGTCGTGCGGTGCAAGTCGGAGGCGAAGCTGGCATTGGGAGGAGCCGAAAGGAACACGCCTCACGAGGACTGCCTCATGTCGGATCGGACGTTACGAGCGACGTGACCCCAGGCTCGATCCGAGCAGAGAAGACTGACCCTACGCCCGCCGGAACGAGCCGGTCAACAGCTCACCCCGCCGTGAGAGACTCCGCGTGGCGCGCGACGTAGTTGTCGACGAGGGAGACGACCTCGTTGTTGTTGAGGGTCGCGCACGTGAGCATCGAGGTGTTCACGATCTGAAACGGGCGTGCGAGGCCGGCCTGCTTCTTGGCGTCGGCGGGGGCGGCGCCGACCAGCGGTAGGGGCTGGACGTAGCGGGCGCGGTGAATGCCCGCGTAGTGGATGTCGGATTCGCGGAAGTCGGGGAAGATCTTCTTGAGGCCTCGGCCCACCAAGGTGTCGAGGAGCTCGCCGTCGGGAGCGGCGAGGCGCTCGTCGTCGGCGCCCAGGTAGCGCGGCAGGTAGATGAGCGCCTTGCCGTTGGTCTCCGTGTCGCGGTCGACGAGATTGGTCATCTCGATCACGCCGGTCAGCTCGACGTTCTCGTCGCCGATGTTGAGGACGTAGTACGGCGTGAGCGGCTTCTCGAGGGCGAGCACCGCGCACGCGACGCCGAGATATGCGTGGGAGGTCGGGAAATCCGCGGCCATCTGGGCGACGTGCGGCTTCAGCTCATCACCAACGAGATGCTCGGCGAGGCGCGTGGGCGCGGTGAAGAAGACCTGATCGAACCGCTGGCGCGTGGGCTGGCCGTCCGCGCTCGACCATGCGATCTCGCAACCCTCGGGAGTGCCGTCGCTCGCAGGCACGTGACGAATCCCGGCCACCGGCGTCTGCAGGTGGATGATCGCGCCCCGCTCCGTGAGCTTGGCGGCGAGCGTGCTCAGGATGCGCGCGTATCCGCCGGCGGCGTAGCCGAGGTTTTCTTTGGCGGCCGCACCACGACGTGCCCCGAAGAGTCGCGTGAGCGTGGCCCAGATGAAGACCGCTGCCACCTGATCGTAAAAGGTTCCGAATTTTGCTTTGAGCAGTGGGCGCCAGAACACTTCGTAGGTGCGGCGGCCGCAGATCTTGGTGAGCCATTCCTGGGCGGTCACGCGATAGAGCTGAAACGGGTCGGCGAATCGCGTGGCGTAGAGGATGGCGGCGCCGAGCCGTCCCTTGTCGATGAACGAGAGCAGCGGAAACCGCACGAAGTCCGCGTTGCTGCTCATCGTGTAGAAGCGGCCTGCGGACCAGTAGCCCGTGCCGGTGGTGCGGTAGCGAAGCTCGCCGCCCAGCCCGATTTCTTCGAGCAAGCCGATGAGCGCCTGATCTTGCGGCAGGATGCAGTGGTAGAAGCGGTCCCAGGTGAAGGAGCCGTAGTCGTGGGCGCACGCCAGCCCACCGAGCTCTGGTGCCGCTTCGAACAGCTCGACCGAGTGTCCGAGCCCGCTGAGCCGGTACGCGAGTGTCAGGCCCAACAGACCGCCGCCGACGACGGCGGTCTTCATCACCCGGCCTCGAACGGCCGCAGCCCCTCGAACGCGTCGAGACGATAGCGGCGCTGACAGCGGTGACAGTCGAGGGCGCGGGCTTCCTGGCCGGGAGCGACCTCGGCGTCCTCACCCTTGGCGAGCGGTTCGCCGCACGCGCAGACCCACGCCACCGGTCGCGCCGGGTTCCCTGCCACCAACCGGTATGCGGGGACGCTGCGGGTCACGACCGAGCCCATCCCCACCATCGAGAACTCGCCGAGAGTGATGCCGGGACCGATCGTCGCGTTGGCGCCGATGGTGACCCCGCGACAGACACGGGTCGCGAGCGTCTCGTCGGTGACGTCGGAAGTCTCGAGGCCGGTCAGTGAGAGGTTGCCCGCACGCGGGTAGCGATCGTTGGTGAAGACCGTGTGCGCCGCGATCATCACGAAGTCCTCGATGGTCACTTGTGCGCACACGTACACCGACGCGTTGAGCTTGCAGAAATCGCCGATCACCACCTCGTATGCGACGTAGGTTTTCTCGCCGATGATGCAGGACTTGCCGATGCGCGCGTTGCGGCGGATGTGGACGTTGTCCCAAACCTTGGTGCCTGGGCCCAGCGTGACCCCCGCCTCCACCAGCGCGGACGGATGTGTCCACGCCGGCTGGAGCGACGACTGCTCCGCGCCGCTCACGCCGCCCTCGGCACGGCCA
>CAYUSL010000042.1:0-22743 GCA_964447125.1 uncultured bacterium
TCACGCGCAGCCAGAACGCCATATCGTCCACCGGTGCGCGTCGCGGCACGATCGGGCCCTCCCCTTCCCTCACCTCGTCGCGAATCAGCGCCTCGACCTGGCTGGTGGACCGCTCCCGCGGCAGCTCACGAGGCCGCGTCGCCCCCGGCTCGTAGAGCCGAAGCTCGCAAGCCTCGTCGAACCACGAGAAGTGAACGTAGGAGCCGGGATGGATCTCCGGCGCATAGATCATCGACACCCCGCGCCTCGCGGGTCGCTGGCTGGTCATCGCTACTCACCCTCCGCCGATGCCGTCGTCCTGTGTCGACCGATCGGCAAGCACCTTTGCACAGAGATGGTCCAGCACACGACTTCCGTGCTCCATGCGCCGCCTGCTGCGCAACCCTCATGAGCCACGCCCCAAAGCTGCATGCAACTGGGGGCTCGTGCCTACACGCGTGTGCCCGTCAGCGACGACCATCCGGAACTTTGCCACCACATTCGGCTGCAAGACGCACTCGAGGTGCCACAACCATGCGACCGGCATCCGCATCTGCTCGCGAGGGCGAGCCGCGCCCGCATGGCCGCGCTCACGCGCAACATTGGTTGCACACCCGATGGTGACCGTGTGTGTGAGCTCCTCACCCTGTAGAATCGGAAGGTGCCCTCTGTGGTACCTCGCGCACAGACGAATGAGCGACCACGTGCCACCGACCACGAACAGCCGCGCCCCCGCCGTCCCCGGCCCCCCCGAGGCTTGCGACCCGCTCCCGACCGGCTCTGCTGACACTGGGCCGCTTCGGCCGGATCAGCGGGCGGGCGCAGACACCTACCGCGCGCAGTCGATCGACACCTCCGTCGACGTCGATCGCCGGATGATGGCGGCGTGGCGCGCTCTGCCGCCCTGGCGCAAGGCCGAGCGGATCTGCGAGCTCGGCGAGACCGCCGAGCGCTTCGCGCTCGCCGGGCTCCGCCGGCGCCATCCGAACGCCTCGCCGCGAGAGCTGGCGCTCAGGCTCGCCGCGCGCCGCCTCGGCCCCGATCTCGTGCGCCGCGCTTTCGGCTGGGCGCCGGATGGCTGAAGACACCGGCGCCCCCGGCCCGCTCCGCGCCCTGCTCGTGGTCATCGACCACCTTGAGCGCCTCGGTGTCCGCTACGCGATCGGCGGATCTTTCGCCAGCTCGCTGCACGGCGAGCCACGCTCCACCGCGGATTTCGACTTGCTGATCGAGCTCGACTCCGAACGGGTAACGGCGCTGGTCCGTGCGCTCGAGCCGATCTGCTACGTCGACGCACGCGCCGCCGCCGAGGCCGTACGGCGTGCCGGATCGTTCAACGTGATCCATCTCGAAACCATCCAGAAGATCGACTTGTTCGTGGCGGGCTCGCGACCGCTCGATCGGCATCAGCTCGCGCACGCCGTCTCGGTCACGCTGGACCCGGCTTCGCCTCAGCCGGTCGCCGTGACGTCCGCGGAGGACATCGTGCTTCGCAAGCTCGCCTGGTATCGCGAAGGCGGCGAGGTCGCCGACCGCCAGTGGCGCGACCTCGTGGGCGTGCTCAAGGCCAGCCGCGACGAGCTGGATCGAGCCTACCTCGCGCGGGCAGCGAATGAGATGGACGTGGCCGATCTCCTCCGCAGGGCCTTCACCGAGGCGGGAATTTCAGATCGATCGCCGGACCCGGGCGCGTAGAGACTGCCGAGGGACGGACGCGCCTCCGGCACCCGGTCCGCGCGCGCGGACGATGGATGCCGCGGACGGCGCGTCGCGATACGTGAATCTATCGCTGAAGCGAGCGGGGTGGCCGGTCGCAATGGAGAAGGATCAAAGAATCCAAGAATCGAAGGCGCACGCTCTCATTCGTGCACACGAACTGGCAATACCCGCGCGTCGTAGGCGTCTGCCTGGCGGACAAAGCGGAGGAGGCCAGAGTTGAAATCGACGTTGGCCGCCTCCGAGCCACGCGTATCTGAGGCCCACAAGAAACGGCACGATAGACGGATGCCCGGCGGCGAGTCGACCAGCCAGCTGCCCTTCGAGCACGCCGGGCGGTACGAATGAGTCGACGGCATCGCCGCCTGCAACAGCAGCGAGAGATCTTCCTCCGTCGGCAGCCCCCAGTCGGAGTGCCCGCCCAGCGTCAGGCTGTTCGCGTAGCGCTTGGCGCTCGACCAGTCGATGTCCGAGCCGTTGTCGCGCGCCGCCCACTGCAGACCCGTCCGGGTGTCGAGAACCGTCCCGTCGCCCTGGTCCCGGAATCGTTCGCCACTCGCCGCTGGCCCGGGCGAAAGCGACGGCGACGGCGTCGGATGCGGCGTTACCGCCACCACCGTCAGTTTCGAAACCGCCGCCTTCGCCACATCCGCAAACGACCCCCGCGGGTACTTGGCGAGATACGCCTCGTACGACGCCGTCGTGCTTGTTCGCTCCGCGCTGGTCCAAAACGCCAGTTCGATCGCCGAGGGAACCGTGAGAGGGGCCGCCCCATCGACCACCGCGCCCGGAACGAAATAGAACTGCCCCTCGATCGGCGACGTCGAAAGCCAGGGCTGCTGCTCGCCGGCTGTCACCCGCTTCACCCGTAGCCCCACCTCGTTGAACGTGTCGAACAGGCGCAGGCCCGGATGGCGGATCGCCTCCACGAGCGCCGCCGTGTACGGGCTATGGTCCCCCTCGCCGTCCTCTGCCACCGCACCCGGCTGCGTCGCGTACCCGATCACCGTCCCCGCCGGAGCCTGCACCTGCGCCAGACCCGCCGACGCCGACCGCAGGCCGCGGTCCCCGAACGGGTTGTTCCGGCACGCGTCCAAGATCACCACGTTGAGCCGGTTCCCCGCGTTCGCCATCTCGTCCAGCACGAACCCCGCGTCCACCAGCTCGTACTTGACGTCGCTCTCTCCCGCCACGTTTGCCGTCACCGGCAGCAGGTAGTTCTGCCCCCGCGCCTGGACCCCGTGCCCCGCGTAGTAGAAGAGCCCCACCGCTCCGCCCCGCAGCTCGCGGCCGAAGGAGCGGATCGCGCTCTCCATCGCCAGCTTGTCGGCGTCGACGAGCGGCTGGCCGCTGACGATCTCGAACCCCACCTCGGCGAGCGCCGCGGCCATCGCCCGTGCATCACCGGGCGGGTTCGCCAGACGCGACACGTGCCGGTAGCCGCCATTCCCGATCACCAACGCCACCCGCGGTTCAGCGGCCGACGCAGACGATGCCCAGGCCATCAGCACGCCGAGCGCGAGAGCATCACACACACAGACCCAAGCGAAGAAAGCGCTGTGCTCCGTTCTCATCGTGGCGTTCTCTCCAAAGCCCTGGCGCGGGCATCTCACGTTGCCCGCGAACGAGAAGGATCTACGGACGGCAGAAGCCAAGCATCAAGTTCTCAATCGCGAACGCGAACCGGCAACGCCCGAAACCTGTCGGACACGGCCCGAGCACCGAAGCCGCGGGAGCCGTTGATGAATGAAAAGTAGACCGCCTCTGAACCTCCCCTTATTGCCGCCCAGTGGTACCAGCAGGACAAGCGAATCCCGGGCGGAGACGCAACCGTGGTGTCTGCACCGGCGACACGACAGGCAGGGAGATAGCGGCGTCCGGCTGCCTTTCCTGCTTCATGAACCCGGTAGAGCTCGTCCGGGGTCGGGAGCCGCCAGTCCGAATGGCCGCCCAGTGTCAGGCTCTCGGCGTAACGCTTGGCGCTCGGCCAGTCGATGTCCGATCCGTTGTCGTGCGCCGCCCACTGCAGACCCGTCCGGGTGTCGAGAACCGTCCCGTCGCCCAGGTCCCGGAATCGCTCACCGCGCGCCGCTGGCGCAGACGTGGGGCTCGGCGACGGACCCGGCGTCACCACCGCCGCCGCGAGCTTAGCGATCGCGGCCTTCGCCACGTCCGCGAACTGCCCGCGCGGGTACTTGGCCACATACGCCTCGTACGACTCCTTCGTCCCCGTCCGGTCGGAACTCGTCCACAACGCCAGCTCGATCGCCGCGGGATCCGAGGGAGGCGACGAGCCGTCGACGACGGCGCCTGGAACGAAGAAGAACCGCCCCTCGATCGGCGAAGTGGAAAGCCAAGGCTGCTGCTCGCCCGCCATCACCCGCTTCACCCGTAACCCCACCTCGTTGAACGTGTCGAACAGACTCAGCCCCGGATGGCGGATCGCCTCCACGAGCGCGGCCGTGTACGGGCTGTGGTCCCCCTCCCCGTCCTTCGCCACCGCGCCCGGCTGCGTCGCGTACCCGATCACCGTCCCCGCCGGAGCCTGCACCTGCGCCAAGCCGCTCGCCGCCGAGCGCGGGCCACGGTCCCCGAACGGGTTGTTCCGGCACGCGTCCAGGATCACCACGTTGAGCCGGTTGCCCGCGTTCGCCATCTCCTCCAGCACGAACCCCGCGTCCACCAGCTCGTACTTGACGTCGCTCTCCCCCGCCACGTTTGCCGTCACCGGCAGCAGGTAGTTCTGACCCCGGACCTGGATCCCGTGGCCCGCGTAGTAGAAGAGCCCGACCGCCCCGCCGCGAAGCTCACGGCCGAATGAGCGAATCGCGCTCTCCATCGCCGACTTGTCGGCGTCGACGAGCGGCTGGCCGCCAACGATCTCGAACCCCACCTCGGCGAGCGCCGCAGCCATCGCCCGCGCATCGCCCGGCGGATTCACAAGATGCGACACGTGCCGGTAGCCGCCGTTCCCGATCACCAACGCCACCCGCCGCTCGGCAGCCAACGCAGGGCATGCCCACGCAATCACGACGCCCAGCACGAGAGCGCTCCACGGACGGAACCAAGCGAACAGAGCTCGGTGATCCGTTCTCACGTCCGCACTATTTCAGCAGCGCCGACGCCGACGGCCCACGCCGCCGTGAAGGAAAAGGATTCGAAGGCTCAAAGGCTCCAGCTCTCAATTGTGAACGCGAACAGGCAACGCACGGGTACCGTGGTCGGAGTACCCCTGGCGGCCGAAGAAGCGGCCGCCGTAGCCGACCCCGACGCCGACCGCCTCCCAGGCATGCGTCTCAGCTGCCCAATACCACCAGCAGGAAAACTGAATTCCCGGCGGCGACGCGACTGTGCCGTTGTCGCCAGAACCACGACACGCAGGGCCATAGCGTCGTCCGGCTTCCTTTCCGGCTTCGTAAAGTCCGTCGAGCTCGTCCGGCGTCGGCAACCGCCAGTCCGAGTAGCCGCCCAGCGTCAGGTCTTCCGCGTACCGCTTCGCGTTCGGCCAGTCGGTGTCCGAGCCGTTGTCCTGCGCCGCCCATTGCAGACCTGTCCGCGTATCGATCACGGTTCCATCGCCCCGGGAAACGAAGCGTTCACCCCGCGGCGTGGCTGCCCCGGATGCCTGCCGCTGAGGCTCCGCATCGACAGCCAGACGCTCAGTCGCGCGAACGATCTCGCCCACGAAACTCGCGCTGTTAGCCGAGCCACGGCGGCAGCTCCCCTCAAGCTGGTCGTCCACCAAAATCGGACTCTCGCAGCGTAGGGATAACGCGAAACCACCGGCGTCATCGTCGAAGAGACGAAAGCGAAGAACGTTGCCACTGATCGTACCCTCGATCCTTGCCGCCGGCGGATTGCCTGGCGTCGCCGCACGGAAACCGCTGTCCGTGCTGACCATGACTTCGAGCCGCGCGCTCAAGACATCGCCGCCCTCCCTAAGCACGAGCTTGATGACGTCGCCCTGCTGGAGAGAGACACGCTCCACACGCGCGGCGCTCCCAATTCCGCCCTGCGCAACAAACGGGGACGCGGAAGGTGACGTGGGAGCATCCGCCGCCGTGCTCTCCGACGGCGGCTCCGGCACCACCATGCGCCCCGCGAAGTAGAACTCGTCGTAGAGGTTCGAGTTGAGCCAGGGAAGCTGCCGTCCCTTCGACGCGGCGCTCACACGCTTGCCCACCTGGTCGAAAAGGCGCTTGAGCTCGAGCCCCGGCTCGGGGATCGCCGCCGCCAGCGCCTGCGAGAACCAGGAATTCGACTGCTCGGCGTTGTCCGCCGCCACCATGCCCGGCCCCGTCGAGAACGCGATCAGCGTCCCCGCACGCTGCGCCGTCATGCTCGCAAGGCCGCGGTCGCCGCTTCGCGAGCCCCGGAACGGATTGTCACGGCACGCGTCCAAGATCAGGATCGACACCCGCGTCCCCGCCGCCTCGATCTTCTCCTGCACCCCTTGCGCCGAGACCGACCGGTACTTGAGGTCGATCGCGTCCGCGCTCGCAAGGCCCACCGGGATCAAGTAGTTGGTACCACCCACCTGCGCCCCGTGCCCCGAGTAGAAGAACACCGCCTCGTCCCCCTCGCGCAAGCCGTCAGCGAAGGACTGGACCTGGCGTTCCAGGTCGCTCGCGTCAAGGTCCGTCGCGAGGCTCACATCGAACCCCACCTGCCGCAGCGCCCCCGCCACCGCGCGCGCGTCGTTCACCGGGTTTGCGAGCGGCGCCTCACGGTACGCCTGGTTCCCGATCACCAGCGCCACCCGCCGCTCACCGGCCGACGCGGACGATGCCCATGCCATCGCCACGCTCAGCACGAGCGCGATCCACGCACGGACCCAGGCAAGGCTCGCGTGGTGATCCGTTCTCATGTCTCCGGCCTCTTCAACGCGCGGCAACCCGCGGCTCACGCCGCCCGCAGAGCGAAAGAATCAAAGGACCAAAGAACCAAAGGATCAAGCTCTCAATTGCTCAAGCGAACCGGCAGCACCCGGAAGATGACGGAGTCGTCCTTGGGGTAGACGAGCTGGTTGCCATAGAAGAAGGGGACGGCGGCCGCCTCCGACCCACGGGTCTCCGAGGCCCACAACCAAGTGCACGACAAACGGATTCCGGGCGGGGAGGCGACCATCCAGTCGCCCCCGTCACACCCCGGGCGGTACGACCGACCGAGCGACTTTCCCGCCCCGTAGAGCGCCCAAAGCTCATCCTGCGTTGGCAGACGCCAGTCCGAGTGGCCGCCCAACGTCAGGCTCTCCGCGTAGCGCTTGGCACCCGCCCAGTCGATGCGCGAGCCGTTGTCGCTCGCCGCCCACTGAAGACCCGTCTGCGTGTCGATCACTGTCCCATCACCCCGTGACGCGAATCGTTCAGCGCGTGGCGCGGTTGTCGGCGCGAGGGATGGGGTGGCCGGCGGTTCTCCGGGCGGTACGGCACGGGCGGTGCGGTCTGGCTCTTGCCTAGAACTGCCACTAAACCAGACGGCGTTGATGCCTATCGCGACTGCACCGACTGCAGGCAGGACAGCAAAGAGAGCGCGCCAGGTGGCGCTGGCCCGGCGGGATCCGCGGGCTCCGGTCGGCAACGCGGACGATGTCGATGACGCCACCGGCGATGAGGACAGGTTGCGCGCGACGCGGTCGTGTAGGGCCGGGGCTTGTCCCCGGCCGGCGATCGCATCGGACTCCGGCGGGGGCCGAGCCCCCGCCGGACCGTTGGATGCGAACGTCGCCTCGGGTTGCGGGGACGAGGCTCGGTCGAGCGCTGGGGCATCGGCGTATCGCGTCTCTTCGGCTTGGAGGGCGATCGGTCGCTCGGTCGCGGGGGATCGTAGAAGCCAAGCTGACTCGGCGGCGGCGACGGAGCGCCGCCCTCCGGGCGGGATGGTCGCGAGGGCGCCGCGAAACTCCACGGCGCTGGCGATGCGGTCCTCGGCGCGGGGGGCGAGCGCCCTGTCGAGAATCGCGTCGAGCGCCGCAGGCAAACCCGGCCGCGCGACGCTCGGTGGCGCGAAGCGGCCGAGCGGCACTTCGCCGGTGAGCAGCTCGTAGAGGATCACACCCACGGCGTAGAGGTCGGCGCGCTGGTCCACGGACGCCTTCGGCTTGAGCTGCTCGGGCGCCATGTAGAGCGGTGTCCCCGCCACCTGGCTCATCGACGCCAGCCGCGCCGGGTCTACGAGCTTGGCGAGGCCAAAGTCCGCGAGCTTCACGTGCCCCTCGCTCGTGAGCAGCACGTTCTCGGGCTTCACGTCCCGGTGCAGCACGCCGCCGGCGTGCGCGTAGGCGAGCGCCTCCAGGATCTCGTCCACCAGCGCCAGCGCCTCGCGGACGTCGAACGCATACTCGCGCGCGCCGCTTCGCACCTGGCCTTCCCGCGCGACGATCCGGTCCCGAAGGGAGCCGCCGTCCACGTCCTCCATCACGTACACGAAATCTTCGCCGTCGTCAGCGACGTCGAAGGTCTGCACGATCCGCTCGTGCCGCAGCTCCTGGGTGAGCGCCGCCTCCTCGCGGAAGCGCTCGCGCGCCGTGCCCGAGCGAAGCAATGCGGGGTGAATCACCTTGAGCGCGCGGCGGCGCTGGGTGAGCTGGTCGAAGACCCGGTACACCTCGCCCATCCCGCCCCGGCCGAGCAGCGCCTCCACCCGCCAGCGGCCAGCGATGAGCCGGCCCGCCGCCGCTTCGTCGCCCGGGTATTCGGTTGCCGTGCCGGTGTCGCGCCAGTCGAGCGAATCGAAAGGCGCCGGTGACGTGCTCGGTGCCGGCGAGTGCAGTCCCGGCGTGCGGCCAGCCGGGCTGCGCTGCGCGGCCAGACCGCGCCGACAGCCGGTGCAGAACCGGCCGTCGTCGGGGTTCTCAGCACCGCAGTAGCTGCAGAACATGGATTCGCGCCTTCTTGCTCGTAAACCCTGACTTGCCGGCGCGCGAGTCTAGCCGATGGCGGCGGACGAAGCGGCGACGGCCGAGGGTTCGACCGGCGCCGCGAACGAGCGACCTGTCGAGGCCGCTCGAGTCGAATCAACTACACGAGTGCGAGGTGCTGTTGTTGGTGCGGTTCCAGTAGATGTAGCCACCCTCGAAGTCCTGACGGCGCCCCGAGCTCCAGTCGTATTCCTCGTTCTTCGGGAAACCCAAGCACGAGCCCGAGTAGCCGAGCGACGTGTACTTGGTGAGCACGGCGCCCACGACTCGCTGCGCGCCGTAGGACTGCGTCCAATTCATCACGCCACCCTCGAAGCGCTGGTATTCGCCAGCGATACCAGACTTGCCACTCTTGCTCGCAGCCCCTTCGTCCGACGTCGGAAAGCCTAGATTCGAGGCCGAGTAACCGAGCGCACTGAACTTCGCGAACATGCCGCCGAACACCTGAAACGCGCCGTACTTCGAGGTCCAGTTGATGATGCCGCCCTCGAATTTCTGGTAGCGGCCGGTGATGCCGGAGACAGCGCTCTTGGCCGCATCGCCTTCGTCGCTCACCGGAAACTTGAGCGCACTCGAGGGGCCGCCCGCGCTCAGGTACTTCGAGCGGATCGCGCCGAGCAATCGGTAAGGCTGCGCGACGGCGTTGCCTTTCAGCAACATGCAATCCGCGCTCGGCCCGCCGCGGTAGTCCTGCACCTGACCGGCGCCCCAGGCGTGGATGTCGAAGCCACCACCGTTGTTCACCGGGTAGCCCATCGAACCGATGCCGCCGAACGCCAGGTAGCGGGACCAGAAGCTGCCCCAGACCG
Source organism: uncultured bacterium (assembly GCA_964447125.1). Taxonomy (GTDB): domain Bacteria; phylum JADJOY01; class JADJOY01; order JADJOY01; family JADJOY01; genus JADJOY01. The sequence goes on from CAYUSL010000042.1 coordinate 9,424, forward strand.
CGCCCGCGCCCGACTGACCACTGCCGTGGATGATGATGCCGGTGCCCTTGCTGCCGCCGCTGAAGTCCTGCACTTCCGCCGGGCCCCAGCCGTGTACCGCGTTCACCGGCGTGCCCATGGCGGACGAACCGCCGTTGCGATTGAAATCGTCCACGATCAGCGAATCGATCGAGCCATCGGCGCGCTTGCCCACCACGTAGCCGCTCACGCTGCTCTTGTCGTGAAGCCAACCGCTCACGGTACCGCCCAGCGACGTCGTGATCTTCCAGCCGGAAACGTTTGCGGTCGCGCTGCCGGTGCTGCTGCGGTTTTGTTCGACGATCGCGATCGTGCCGTTGCCGCTGGCGTCGACGTTCACGCTGCTGATGATGCCGGTGTGTCCGTAGGTCGAGGTGGCGCCTGAGGAAAAAATGTCGCCGGCCGCGAGCAGATTCTTTCCTTTCCCGTCGTTGGCGACCTTCTGAAACTTGGACCCGGGATAATTGTTGACGATGTCCTTGCCGTTCGCCTTGTACGGACACGAGCCGTACTCGAGAAACATCAAGCGGTGCGAGAGCTCGACGCACTCGAACTCGTAAACGCCCCACGAGCAGCCGGGGAACGTGCGCACCAAGTCGGGATTGGGACCGCAGGCCGGCGTCCCGCGATACGAGCCGCCCAGCGGATGGCCGTTCTTCACGCGACCGCTGTCGCAATTGCCGCTCCACCACGAAGGAAACGGGAGGTTCCCGCTGGCGCTCACCGCCGGAAACAGGAGATCCACCAGCGAATCTTCGGCCGCATCCGGTTGCAGCGTGGTCGGCGCATCCAGATTCGCCGCGTCGATCTCCACGGAATCGCGAACCCAGCGATCCACCATCTTCGTCTCGGCGCCCGCGTCGCGCGCGTCCAGCTGCTCGGCGCGTCGCAATACCCAGAGCCGCTCGCCAGCCTCGAACACCGCTTCGGCAATGAGCACCGGGCGCGGCTCCTCACCGGCGAAGCTCAACATCACGACGCTGGTGTCTGCATCCACCGCGCGACCGAACGCCGCGATCCGCGAGCGGGCGAGCACACGCGCTCCGGCTTCGCGCCGTGCGTCTTCCAGCACGCTTCGGGCGATCTCGGCAGAGCCGCGGCGCGCGGCGCGCACGCCTTCGGTCGGCCCGTCGTGGCCGAACGGGATCGCCGTGAGCGTGATCTCGCGAAAAGGCGCCGTCTGGAACGAGGTGGCCACCTGGGTACCTGCTCCCGGTTCGTCCACCGAGAACGTGCACGCGGGGAATCCCCGTGCGCTGCGCAGCGTCACTTCCACCCCGTCGATCGTGAAGCTCACGCTGCGGCAGTCGCTCGTCGCAGCCGCCGGTTCGGCCATGGCTTTCACTTCCGCACACAACGATTCGCCTGCAGCGAGGACGCACCCCGCTGCAAGCACGCGCACCACTCGGCGCGCGCGTCTCGATCGACCTGCTTCCCAGCGAAACCGTCGCCGTTCCCCTCTCCTTCTTTCCTGTCGATTGCCGTCCATCGCTGCATCCGCCTCCTGGCATCTCGCTGCCCGGGCACGAGTAACGACCCGCGCGGAAGTGCCCCGTCCCGCGCCTACCTCGTGTAGGCAGGGATGAGGACGGCTGTGACGCGCGAAAAGAGGCGAGCTGCGGCGAGGAGTTACGTCGGCGATGCACAGGCGACGCGGCGACAAATCACGCCGCCCGCCGAGGGGGAGGATCGAAGAATCGGGTGAACAGTTAATCGAGCGCTCATCGGGACGAGCGAACCGGGAGCACGCGACCAGCGTCGGAGTAGTACTGCCCCGTGAAATGACGGGTGCCGGTGCTGAAATACACGCACCCCGCCTCGGCTCCACGCGCTTCCGATGCCCAGAACCACGGACCCGTGAAGTGGAACCCGCGTGGTGTGCGCGTCACCCAGCCGCCGTCGTTCTTCGCTGGCTCGGCCGACTCGTCGTAGAGCGTGAGCAGCTCGGCCTGCGTCGGCAAACGCCAGCCTTCGTGTCCGCCCAGCTTCTGCGACTCCGCGTAGCGCTTGGCGCCCCGCCAGTCGATGCCGGTGCCGTTGTCCGCCGCGGCCCACATCAAGCCATTGCGGTTGTCGACCACGGTGCCGTCGCCGACGACCGTGAACCGCTCGTCACGGGCCGCAACGGGCTGCGCCGAGGAAGCGGCACCGGCTGCCGCGAGATCGAGCGAACCCGCAGCCGCGACCTGGAGGGCGTCCGGTCCTTCGGTCGCCAGCGAACCTCCGGCCGTCGAGGGACCGACGGCCCTCCAGCCCGGCGATGTCAGCGCGGCGAGCGCGCTACGAAACTCGGTGGCGCTCACGATGCGGTCCTCGGCGCGGCGAGCGAGCGCCTTGTCGAGCAAAGCGTCCAGACCGGGCGATGAATCGGTCCGCAGCGCGCTCACCGAGTCGAATCGCCCGAGTGGCACCTCGCCGGTGAGCAGCTCGTAGAAAATCACACCCACGGCGTAGAGATCCGCACGCTGGTCCACGGACGACTTCGCCTTGAGCTGCTCAGGCGCCATGTAATAGGGCGTACCCATGATCTGGCTCATCGACGCCAGCCGCGACGGATCCACCAGTTTCGCGAGGCCGAAGTCTGCGAGCTTCACGTGGCCATCGCGAGTGATCAGCACGTTCTCGGGCTTGATGTCCCTGTGCACCACGTTGCGAGCATGGGCATAGACGAGCGCTGCGAGGATCTCGTCGATGAACGCTGCGGCGTCCACCAGCGCGAGCGGCTCGCCGGCGGTCCTGCGCGATTCCATCCAACCGCGTAGCGAGCCACCGTCCACGTACTCCATGGTGTAGAGGTGCTGGTCGCCATCGGCCTCCACCTCGTACGTCTGCACGATCCCGTCGTGACGAAGCGTTTGCGTCAGAGCCGCTTCTTCCAGAAAACGTTTCTGGGCCTCGGGCGAACGCACCAGCGCCGGGTGCATGACCTTGAGCGCCTTCTGAATCCCGAGAAGCTCATCGTGGACCCGATACACCTCGCCCATGCCACCCCGACCGAGACAACGTTCCACGCGCCAGCGGCCGGCGAATCGATGACCCGCCGGGAACGCATCCTCCGGCGCAGCGCCCGGCGCGGATCCGGTCTCGCGCGCATCCAAGGAATCGGTCAGCACCGCCGCGGGCGCCGGTGCGCCAGTCATTCGTGCATTCAGCGAATCGCCCCATGCTGGCGTGGGCGCAGCCGGAACGCCCGAGGACACGCGCGAACCGCGAATCTCCTGGCCGCAGCTCGAGCAGAAGCGCGCATCCTGCGGATTCTCGGCGCGACAGTAGTTGCAAAACACCGAGCGCTCCTCCGGCCGCTACTGCCCGATCACCACGATCGTCACCAGCACCAACGCGGCGGAGGCGGCCGCATCGGCGCCGCCCCGGCTAACGCTCATTCCAATCCCGTCAACCCGATCGTGCCTTCCTTGTGAAAGGGGACGACGACCGGGCTGGGAACCGCTTCGACGTAGGCTTCGCCGTCGAGGGTGTAGCGATTCTTGGAAAGGCGTGCGAGCGATTTCAGGTTCGATCCCACTTCACCATACGCGAGCTGGATCGGCAGCTTGATCTCCACCGGGTGCGACGCGTCGAGCGCCACGGGGTCCTTCGACTCGGCTTCGACGAACGGCTCTTCGTTGAGGCGGAAGCGCACCTTCACCGACTTGAGCTTCTGGTTGACGCCGGAGCGGTTGTCGAGGCTGACCTTGAGCGTGATCGGCAACCCTTCTTTCGTGGGTACTCCCGGGGTCACCTCCAGCACATCGACCCGCAGGTCTTGGGGGCCGATCCATCCGAGATTGGCGCAGCCGCCCAGCACGGCGACAGTCAGGATGCCCAACAGAACTCTCCCCTTCATCGTTCGCTTCTCCCAGTGATGGTTGAATCCATCGTAGGGCGGAGGCTCGTCCCCCGCCGGATTGCGGCGTGACGGCCGGCCGGGGACAAGCCCCGGCCCCACTGGACCGGCACAAACCGCCACAGAGTTGGTACCGCGGCTCAGCGCGCTGCCGCGGCAGCGGTCTTGCGCCAGATCATGCGGCTTCCTTCCTGGCGCTCGAGCTTCATGCTCCAGCCCACCGCTTTCATCGCCTTGTAAACCTCGCGCTCGAGCTGGCCGACGCGGCCTTTGTAGCGCACGTCGAACTCGGCGAGGTTGCCACCCGACTGACGCTTCTCGACACCGGTGATGTACTCGATCTTCTCGACCGCATCCTGGAAGCTCATCAGGTGCTCGTAGTCGTCGCCAGCACCTTCCAGCGCCAAAACGAATTTCTCGCCGTTCAAGAGCCAGTCGCCCCAATGTGCGACGGCTCGAAGAACGAGCTGGTCGACTGCACCTGCCGTCATGTTGCGCACCTCGGGTGCGAAGTCGTCCCGCGTCTTCACGGCCGCAGGCTCCTCGTTTCCGAGAATTCCTGCGGTGGTGGTGTTGATGACCTGTGCCTGGACGCGGAACTTCCGGATCTTGAGCACCGCCGGGTTCACCGGCAGCGTGTCTGCAGCGGACGTGACATCCAGCTCTTGCGGATCCAGGACGAACACGTAGTCCGCGTTGTGGCGCAAGCCGTACATCGCTGCACGCGCCAACGACGTGCCGAGCAGATCCACCTTCTCGGTGGTGAATGCGTCACTGGTGGTCTTGTCGATCACGTCGAAGCCCTTGTCGGCGAGAGCCTTCACCGCGCCGCCGTACGCCGCGGCCCAAAGCTCGGGGCTCGCCTTGCTGTCGGCGCTGAGCACCACCATGAGACGCGGCTGGCCCATGCGCGACGCCACCTGCCGGAATCCCTCCAGATCGGAGAGCAAGAGTGCGCGGCCCACGACCACGTCGCGCAGCCGAACCTCCACGATCCCATCCTTGGTCACCGGGTCGCCGGTCTGGCCCACGCGCTTCACGTAGCCCTGCGATCGGGCGAGGATGATCTGCCGCGTGAGCTGGAAGTTCTCGACCTTCGACTCGGACTGAATCGCGAGCCCAAGCCCCGTCTCGACGGCGCTGCGATACGCGTTGGTCTTCGCCTCGTCGAAGTTGCGCCCCGAGCCCACCGCTTCGGGAACGGTGATGTCGTCACCGGCCTGTGGAACTTGTGCGACAGCCGCCGTGGCAGACGCAACGAAAGCGAAAAACACGAGAAGCGTCCGAAGTCGGTGCACGGGGTTCATGGAGTGCCTCCGCTGGAGACTCGCGCGGGTGCCGCCGACGGAGCGAGCCCGGTCACGAGAAAGTTGAAGTCGAGATTGAGGATGTTGTTCCACGGCCCACCCGCGGCAGCGCGCGAGCGAGTGTCGTCGGGATCGAGATAGGGGTTCCCGATGCGCGCGTGCCAATTCACGATCGCGTCGGGTGTGTAACGCAGCGCCAGCCAATAGCGTCCCTTGGGCAGCCTTCCTCGTCCCGCGAGATGTCGGAAGGAAAAGCTGACCCATTGGAAATCGACGCCCTGCGGGATCTCGCCGAGCTTCAGATGCAAGCTTTCCGCACGCGCCGGCTCGCGGGGCATGCCGTCGACATCGTCGAGGAGCGCCACCCACAGCTCTCCCGTGGGCTCACCGCCAAACTTTTGCAGCGCGAAGGACACGTCCCAGAGCTGAATCGGACCTGGGGTTTCGAAACGCTGCGCGAACACCTCTTTCGAGGTTACGTATTGATACGCGTCCTCGGAGAGATCGAGAAGCCCCAGCTCGATCAGCTCGTCGTAGACGGGCTCGACGGGTGGCGCTGGCGGCGGTGGAGCTGGAACCGGGGGTGCCGCGCTCGGAGTGGGAGTCGGTAACGGTGCTGGCGGCGCGAACGGCCGTTCGGGCACAGGCGGTGCGGGCGACGGTGTGGCCGGTGCAGGAACGCTCACGACCGGCGACGGAGACGGCGGATTCGCCGCAATCGGCGTGGAGGACGGACCCACGCTCGGCGGAATCGGTGCAGGCACTGGGGTCACGGCCGGCACCGATGGCAGCGGTACGGGTGGCGGCGCGGGACTCGGCTTTGACTTCGCGGGCGCAGGCGTCCCCAGACTCTCGATCGTCGGCGGCACCGCCGGCGTGGGCTTTTGGTCTTGACTCTGATCGCGCACCAAGAGCGGCCGCGGCCGGGGCGGCTCGTCGCTCACCACCCGCGTGCCGCTCGCCAGTGCTGGCGGCACCAGACCGCCCACCACGAAGTTCTTGGGCGCGGGCCCCTCCACGTGCAGCTCCAGCGTGTTGGTCTCTTCCAAGAACTTGGCTTCGATCTTCTCGCTGAGCTGCGGCCGTGCGCCGCGAGCGCTGAAACGTTCGACCAGCTCGTGGGAATCGAAGCCGGCCGCCTGCCGCACGAGGTGAGGGCTGATGAAGAATTGCGTTGCTTGCGGATCGAACGCCAGCCAACCCAGCTCGGGCACGTTCACTTCCAGCCACGCGTGGCGCTGCTGCGCCCCGTCGAGGGTCAGCGAGCCGCTGGGGAGCGGCAGGCGCCACGGCTGGGTGAGCGAGAGCCCGTTCACGATCCGCGCCTCGATTCCCAAATCGTGCAGCAACGCCGCGGCGAGGTGCGCGTAGTTCTGGCAATTGCCGCGCCCCGACTCGAGGGCTTCGATGGCCGAATAGCTTTTCGGCTGCGCCACGTACTCGATGTGGTCGACCACGAAGTTGAGCACCGCGATGATCGCGTCGATCTGCCCACGGCTACCGTCCCGGATGCGCTTGGCGAGATCACGGATCTCGCTCTCGTCGGACGTCACTAGGTCCGTCTCTTCGAAGTAGCGCCCCTTCCCGCGGGCGGCGAGCGACGCGAGCGGCTTCTCCTCGATCTTTCCCAGCGGCTCGAGATTCGTCGTGAGCTTGGCGACGAACGAGACGGTGCAGGTGAGACGGGGCGGCGGCTTCGACCACACCAGGCGCGGAAACTCGTTCCCGTGCGGGTCCTTCTCGGTCCGCGTGCGATCGGGCGGACGATCACAATCGACGCGGTAGCTCTCGATGCGCTGCTGGTTCACGGGACCGTCGAAGTCCACGTACTTGCCCAGACGCATTTCGAAGTCACCGGTGCCGCGCGAGAGATCGAACTCCTGGCGCAGCTCCACCTGCACGCGGCTCGTGAGGGTTCCCGTGTACCAATAGCTGCGCGCAGCCGCGGACCCGTGCGCGAACGCCACGAGCACCAGCGGCGCCACCAAGCGCCGCACAGCACCGTGCCGCGCCCCGTTCACTCGCTGCCTCGCGGCATCGGTGCACCCGGCGCGGGCCGATCCAGCGGCTCGCTCACCTCCACCAACCCCACGAACGCACCCGCGTCCGGAGCGCCGCCCCACCAATTGCGCGGCGCGAACACGTGCTGGCTCGACGTGCTCTGGATCGCGAAACCGTTGCCGAAGACGTTGTTGCCTTCGATCGACGGGCTGGCGCTGCCGGCCACCTCGATGCCCGCTGGCCCCTGATTCGCCGTGATCGTGCAAGCCGCCAGCTTGGGACGCGCCTTGCCGCTCACCAGCACGCCACTCTGCAAGTTCGCGTGAACGAGCGAGCCGATGATCTCCGGCGCGCCTTCGGCGACCACGATGCCGTACTCCGCATCACGAATCTCGGCGTGCTCGATCCGCGACGTCCCCGCTCCGTCGTGGCGGATCTCGATGGCGGCGCGGTAGTCACCCGGCGCCGGCGACGACTGCCCCGACACCAACCGCACCGGTCGCTCCGCCGTCCCCGCCACGTTCAGAGCTCCTTGGTCGACCACCAGCGCCGCATCGCGCGTCGCATACCGGATAGTCACGCCTGGCGCGAGTGTGACGTCCGCGCCGCGCGCCAGCACCACCTCGCCCCTGAGCGAGTACGGCGAGTCCGCCGCGATGAGCACGAGCGAGCTGGCGATCGAGCCTTCGAGCATCTTCGGCGCGAGCGCGAGCGCACGCTCGGCGCCCTGCCCCGGTGGCGCGTCGAGGAATCCCGCGAGCGCCACGTTCCCGCCGATCCTCCGCACCACCTGCGCCGCGCTCGACACACCCCACCAGTTGGGGCCGATCTCGAGCCGCGAGCCGTCGTGCTCGAGATCGAGCCCGCCGTTGGCCGTGATCGTGCTCTGCTTCAGCACCGGCGTTGCGGCGCGCGAACGAAGGCCATCGCGTCCGTTCCCTTCGATCACGCAGCCGTCGAACATTGGCGCGCTCGCTTCCACGATCACGCCGTCGCCGGCGTTCCGCACGATCCGCGTTCCCGTGAAGCTCGGCTGGGCGCCGTCGCTGACGCGCACGCCAGACTCGGTGTTCTCGACGATCTCGGTGTCGCTCACGGTAGGCTTCGCGAAAGCTCCCTGAATCGCGATCCCCACTCGATTTCGCCGCAGGTGCAAATGCGCGAGCGGCGGCGACACACCCTCGACGGTGATCGCCGTCTCTGCTCCTTCGACCGCCACGTGCTCGAGCCGCGCCGCCGCCGAGCGCAGCACGATCCCCGCCCACCGCGCGCCCTCCGCCGCACCGCCCGCTCGAAAGGTGATACCGCGCGACGCTTCGCCAACCGCTTCGAGCGTGCCCTCGACGCGGATCGCGCCGCCCGCAACCTCGACAGCAGTGCCCGGCTCGATTCGAAGCGAAGCACCGGCAGGCACCACCAGATCCCCGCTCACCCTGTACGGCGACCCCGAAGCCCACCAGCGCACCTCACCGGCGATCGGCGCGCTGACGACGGTGGCGCCCTGCGGACGCGGCATCGCCTCCACCGCCTCCGTGACCGGACCTTCGTTCCCCGCGCGGTCGAACGCCGCCACCTTCACGAACACCGCCTCGCCGTTCACCAGCCCGGTGAGCGTCGCTTGCGGAAATTCCGTGTCGGTGACGGGCGCGAAGCCGCTGAGTGGTGTGCTGCTGCGATAGATGCGATAGCCCTTCAAATCGTCCGCCGCTGGCGCCGACCACGCGAGCCGCACGCTGGCGTCGCCGGCCTCGGCACGCAGCGCACCCGGCGCCGCCGGACCGACGGTATCGACGGCGAAACCACCGAGCGCGTCCGCGGCCTCGCTGTGCAAACCCGCGCGATTCTCGAGCGTCGCGGTGACGACCACCTCTTTTGCATCGTCTCCGGGCAACACCACGTAAGCGCCCTCGTAGACGCCCGCCTTGGTCTCCGCGAGATCCACGGTCTTGCCCAGACCGCGCAGCGTGGCCCGCGCCGTCATCTCGGAATCGCCTGTGAGCGCCACGTGGATGGCGTCACCGCTGCGGCGCACACGCCCCGCCGAGTCGTGAAGCAACGACACGATCGCCGGCGGGTGGCCGCGTCCCACCGTGGTGGGCTCGGGGATCGCGGTGACCATCGCGCGGAAGAGCTCGTCACACGTGCGCAGGATCACGATCTGCCGCATGTTCATCGCCGCTTCGGCGGCGCTGGCGATGGCACCAATGATCGTGGTGGGAATGGAGCCTTCTTGCGTGCTCTCGGAATCCTTTCCTTTCCACACCACCCGGCCGCTTGGCGCATGCACCAAACGGATCTCCGCACCCACCGTCACCAAGGCACCGACTCCGGCGTAAATGCGATCGAACGAATCGATCCGCCCGAAGATCAGCCCGTCGACACCGAGCAGCTCACCGAGCTTCCGCGGATCGGTGGTTTCGAGCGTTGCAGGATCCGCGAGCCCGGCCGCTGCGAGCTTTTCGTCCACCACCTTGAGCTCCACGTCCTCGAAATTCTTGGCCGAGAAGTGGTTGTAAAAGCTACGCCGCACGGTGGGCGCCGCAGCGGCACTCTCGCTTTGATTCACGAACGGCAACACCGCCACGCGCGACGGCATGTGCTTCTGGATTTCCGGATCGAGCTCGGACTTGCCGCCGAAGCTCGGCTCGTCGATCCGCTCGGGCGGCATGTTGAGCGGGTTTTTCCCCGCGCAACCGGCCAGCAACGCGACCAGCACGATCGTGCCCTGGAGGGCTGCGCTCCGTCGCAGCCATGTTCGAATGACCCGCGCGCGCTTCGGGTTCGACTTCCCAAATCGCGCGTCGCGCCCAACCGCCGATGCGTTGCTCACGTCGGCACCCCTCGTTCCGTCCGTTCAGTCCAGGCGAACACTCGTGACACCCGGCAACGCGCGCACGGTGTTCACCGCTGCTTCCTCGGCACCCGTCGTCACGCTCACGCGCGCTTCGATCTTCCACGCAGCCGGATCGTCGCGCCACTCGATGAGCGTGACGCGACCGTGGTACGCGTCCAACGCGCGCTCCAGCTCCTTCACCGCTCGATCCCCGGCGAGCCCGATCTGCATGACGCGGAAATACGAGCCCGCGCCGCGCTTCTCCAGCAAGCGATCGAGACCGAGCACGAAGAGCACCATGCCGAAGGCCGCACCGGCGGTCTGGTACATCGCAGCACCGATGGTCGCACCGAGCGCGGCCATGAGCCAGATGGTGGTAGCCGTGGTGAACGCCTGCGCGCCGCCGCGCTGCGCGATCACACCGCTACCCAGAAAGCCCACGCCGGCTGCCAAGCCGCTCGCCAGCGAAAGATCGAGCCCCGCGTAATGGGTCTGGATCTGCACCAGGACGAAAAGACAGGCGCCGGTACACACCAGGACGTAGGTGCCGAACGGCACCACGCGCCGCGCCATCTGGCGCTCGAAGGCGATCACCGAGCTGAGAACGAACGCCACGATCAGCCGCAGCACGATCGCAGTCCAGGCCTCTTCCACGAATCCGCCCCCCTTCGTCGCTACTCGCGCACGTGCCCTGAATCGACCGCCAGTAGCCGCTCCGCCGCCAGCGGGGAAACCCTAGCGCAGTCGGCCGGTTCGAGACACCCCCGCTTGGCTGCGCGCACATTCGCCATCAGCGCCTACCAGATCACCTTCCACGGATCGGAACGATCGGCTGGAGGGACCGGCTCCGTCCGGTCCGCTGTTTCCCGGCGGGGACGGAGCCCCGCCCTCCACCGGGATCGCTCTCATCGCTGGCTGGTGACGTAGGTCTAGGCGCGATCGCGCCGCCTGTGACCAGCGCGCCAACCGTCGCGTCACACCTCGCACCCGCTTGCCTGAACACATCGAGACGGCGGGCGCGGGCGCCCGACGCGCTCACCCACTCGATCACCGTGTCGGCGCGACACGAGGAGACACAAGCATGGCTAGCTACGACCCCCAGATCATCCAGGCCTTCGCCGATCGCCTTTACTCCCAGGCGAGGACCATCGCCGTCGTGTACGGCCTCGTCGGCGCAGGCGCAGGCTCCATCGGCGGCAACTTCGTCGGCGCGTCGACCGCCATGGGCGTCGGCGCCGTGCTCGGGTTGCTGCTGGGCGTGGTCGTGGGGATCCAGGCGGGATTTCGCCTCAAGCTCCAAGCGCAAACCGCCTTGTGTCAGCTCGCGATCGAGCAGAACACGCGCCACTCGGGTTGAGCCGTAGCAGGGGCCTGGCCTTCCCCTCCGCGCGCAGCTCGCCGCGAGGGGGAGGTTGGCGACCTCGCACGGCATCCGCGACGCGTCGATAACGCTGCGCCGAGACCCCACGAATCGCCGCGTCGACACCTGCGATCGTCGCGAGTGGCCGTGGCTTGTGCCCGCAACAGCTCGTCGGCGCCGACGGAGCGGCGCCCTCCATCGTCTCGAGCACGCAACAGGCGTGGAGGGCCGCGCTCTGTCGCGGCCGTAGGCTCCCGCGCGCGAATCTTCCGGGTCGAGCCACAGGGACGCAACTCGGCTGGAGGGCCACCGGTCCCTCGGTGGCCCAGCGAGAGAGCTCGAGAATCTCCTGTGACGCGTGGATCGTTGTCGGCGCTGGGTCACGCCGCTAATATCCGCCACTTCTCATCGCTTGTTCGGAGAAGTGGACTCGTCCCGATGCGCCGCGCGCTCGCCCTGGCCACGCTGATCTCGTGCATGGCACTCGCCGGAGCGCCGCGGGTAACGGCAGCAGGCGATGAGTCGTTTCTGAAGATGGAAGACGCGGCAGCCGCGATCGCCGGCCAGCTTGCGGCGAACCTCGCCAGCACCACGCCGGCCGCAACGCGCGTCGCCGTGCTCTCGCTCACGTTTGGCGACCCAAAGGACGCGCCTCCCTTCGGACGAGTGTTCGCGGATCTCCTCGCGACCCAGCTCAGCCGCGCCGCACGCGGCCGCTTCGAGGTGATCGAGCGCGATCACATCGCGCGCATTCTCGATGACGGCGCAGTCTTCGGTCCCGAATCCAGCATCAACGACACGCTGTCGCGCCGGCTTCGCGCCACCGCCATCGCGACCGGCAGCGCAACGTTGCTCGGCAACCGAGTCGTGACCAACGTCCGCGTCACCGATACCAGCTCGATGGCGGTGGTCGCCGCCGCGACGGCGTCGATGGCGCGCACCCCCGAGATCGAGCCCCTGATCGGCCAGCCAGCGCCGCTGCAGAGACCAGCACCGAAGGCGACGGACGCACCTGCTTCCGCTTCGCACGTGGTGACCAACGCCGAGTACCGCGAGTTCGTCACCGCCGGTGGATACGACGAGGCCGCGCATTGGGACGCCGACGGCTGGGCGTGGCGGACGCGCGCCGACATCCACGGCCCCGCCTACAAGAGCTCGCCGTCGCTCAATCTGCCCAGCCAACCCGTGGTGGGCGTGAGCTGGTACGAAGCGCGGGCGTATGCCGGCTGGAGAGGCGGCGTGATGCTCCCCACGAGCCCGCCACCGCACGACGCATGCAGCGGCCGAGCGGCGAACGCCGCTCCCGAGATCTCGCTCTGGATCGCCCGCGCAAATTCCCGCTATCCGCAGACCAAGGACATCGTCCGCGAATGCCAGCAAGCGGGCTACCTACCGCCCGAAACGCGGCGCGCCGACCTGGGCTTTGGCATCATCCCGGCGCCACTCGCGAAGGAGAATCGATGATTCGTCGTGTCGCTTTCGCAGCGCTCCCGCTGCTGGCCATCGTCATCGCGGCGCCGCAGGCGGCTCGCGCCCAATCGGTCTTCTTTCAAGAAGACTTTGCGGGCTTCGAGATCGGCGATGCCGCCACCGATTGGGGGCCGAACTCGGTGGTGCTCATGGTTCCGGGCGGGAAAGACAAGCGGAAATTCCTGAGCACCCAGATCGAGGGCGAGGAAACCGTCGAGAAGGCGATGACGTTTCCCGCGAGCTGGGCCTTTCGATTCGACGCCTTCTTCAGCGAATGGGGATCGCAAACGAAGATCCTGCTGGTCGATTCCGAGGACAATCCACTCGAGATCCTCGCGCGCGAGCACAACGGCGCGCGGTTCAAGATGCCCAACACCGTCGAGATCGAAAAAGACGGCCGCTTGTTCGAGCCCGGACGCGCGCACCGCGTGTCGGTCGTTCGCAAGGACAAGACCATCAAGCTCTTCTGGGACGACGAGCTGATCCT
>CAYUSL010000043.1:0-22512 GCA_964447125.1 uncultured bacterium
CGATCAGGAACTGCTCGCGCACGGTGTGCCGATTCCGCCGCTTGCTTGCTGAATCGTCGTCGACAGCGGCGCCGGCCTCACTCATAGCTCGGCATCGCCAAGCGGAGCGTTCGAGGGCACCACGCTGTGCGCAGCGCCGCGCGGCACAACGGCCGGGCTTCGCCGACGTGAGCGAAAGCTGGCCGCCGGTTGGCCGACCAATCGCGTGGTCGAGCTCGTAGCTGTGACCGAACGCGAACATCTTGGTGTCCCGCCGTTCTCTCCCGCAGGGACGTCGGTTACGATGCGGCCTGTGCGTCGAGATTTTGACTGCGCCATCCAAAAGAGAACACGATTCGACCGGCGCGTGTCCCATACTGGTTCACCGTCGCGAAGATCAACGAAGTCGACTTTCGGCTGTATTTCTCCGAAGGGCCGGGAGTGCGAACGAGGTAGGCCGTGGCGATTGGTACCGTGAAGTGGTTCAACGATGCGAAGGGTTTTGGATTCATTACGCCCGAAGACGGCTCGAAGGACGTTTTCGTCCATCACTCCGCCGTCAAGATGGATGGGTTCCGAACGCTGTCCGAGGGACAGCGGGTTCAATACGAGGTGACCCAAGGAGCGAAAGGGCCAGCGGCCGACAACGTTCGGACCGCATGACCAGCGTTCACCCTCAGGCTTGAACCGCCTGACGTGGAAGGATCCCAAGCGCCCCATCGAGAGATCGGTGGGGCGCTTGATTTTGTGGAGCTCCATGTGACCGCCTACTCAAAGCTTCCTGAGCGCGAGCAGTGCTGCGGCCGAGCCTGCATCGCAAGAGTCCCGGCTTGTCACGCGCGGCGACGGTCCACCTTGCCGAGCCGCGCGTGCATCGGATGCAGGCCTCAGCTACGGCGTCGATCGGCGAGGTGAGTCGTATGCACCCGCTCGCCAGTTGCCGTTCCGGGTAGCGGCTCGCGGCTCGATTGCGTGGGCGCTCGGTTGCACGCACAACCGGCGCAGCGTCTGCCAGACGGACGGATTCAGTTCGGGCGTGAATGCTTGCTCGCCAAGCGGTTGACATTCAAGACGACTGGTCATATTATTTCCCTGTGGCCCGCACACCTCGCAACCCGGATGCTCGTCAGGCTCTCATGCAGGAGGGCTTCGAGCTGGTCGTGCGCCGCGGCTACCACGGCACGGGCATCAGCGACATCGTCGAGGCTGCCGACGTCCCGAAGGGTTCGTTTTACAACCACTTCGAGAGTAAGGCGGCGTTCGTGGCGACCCTGATCGACCGCTACGGCACCGCCCTTCGAGAGGGCTTCGAGGCACTGCTCGCGGCCCAGCCCACCGAGGATCCGCTTCAGGCGCTCATCGGCGTCTATCGGATGTCGATCGCTTTCCAGGAGAGTGCAGGCCTGCCGGGATGCCTGATCGGGAATCTCGCAGCCGAGCTCGGTGCCGACGACGACGAATGCAACGCGGCCGCCTGCGCGCAGATGAAGGCCTGGGCCGGCCGCGTGACGGCGCTGCTCGAAGATGGCCAAGCACGCGGTCGAGTTCGCGGTGATCGCAGTGCTGCCGAGCTGGCGGCGTTTTTCTGGGACGCGTGGGAGGGGGCGCTACTTCGCGCCAAGGTCGAGCGCACCACGGCCCCTCTCGAACGCACACTCGATCTGCTCCACGACTTTCTTCGGCCGATCGCGTGAGCCCGAGTAGTTCGCTCACGCGCGTTACCACGAGCTTTGTTTCGAGACGACCGGTCACTTTCAACATCCAGCACGAACGATCGCGCCCAAGTCCGGCGCTTCGCCAGAGGAGACCCGCCATGCCCGCCAGCGCTGTGTCCGAACCGGCCCGCAACCTCACCCCCGATCCGCTCGCCGACCCGCCCCCAGCCCTCGTTCTCGGGACGCCGTTCCGCCTGAAACGAGGTGCCGTCACGATCCGCAATCGCATCCTGAAGTCGGCCACGAGCGAGATCTTGGGCTCGGCGACCCACGCACCAACGCGCGAGCTGGAGCGCCTCTACGGCACCTGGGCCGAAGGCGGATTGGGGCTCGCGATCACCGGTAACGTGATGATCGATCGCACGGCGCTCGGCGAGCCGGGGAACGTGGTCGTGGAGGACGAGCGCGATCTCGAGGCACTGCGCCGCTGGGCAGCCGCCGGCAAGCGCGGCGGCGCTAGCCTGTGGATGCAGATCAATCATCCGGGGAAGCAGTCCCCGTCGTTCCTGAGCCGCGAGCCGGTGGCGCCTTCGGCCATCCCACTCGGTGCCGGCCTCGAACGCGCCTTCACGACACCGCGAGCGCTCACCGCGGAAGAGATCGAGGAGTTGGTGGCGCGCTTCGCGCGAACCGCCGCCATCGCGAAGAAAGCCGGTTTCGACGGCGTGCAGATCCACGGCGCGCACGGCTACCTGGTGAGCCAGTTCCTCTCACCCCACCACAACCGGCGCACCGACGCCTGGGGTGGAAGCCTCGAGAACCGCGCTCGCTTCGCCCGCGAAGTGCTACGCGCGATGCGCGTGGCCGGGGGCGACGACTTCCCGATCGGCATCAAGATCAACTCCGCCGATTTCCAGCACGGCGGGTTCAGCGAAGGCGAGTCGCTGGACGTGATTCGAATGCTGGTCGACGGCGGGATCGACCTGGTGGAGATCTCCGGCGGGACGTACGAGGCGCCGGTGATGACCGGTGCAACCGTGCGTGAGAGCACGCGCCAGCGCGAGGCGTATTTCCTGGCTTTCGCCGAGCGCGTGCGCGCGGAGATCGACGTGCCGCTCGCGCTCACCGGCGGATTTCGCAGCGCCGAGGGGATGGCGCACGCGGTGCGCTCCGGCGCGGTCGATTTTGTGGGCCTCGCGCGTGCACTCGCCATCGAGCCCGATCTGCCGCGCCGGATCCTTGCGGGCGAGGATTTCCGGAGCCGGGTTCGTCCGCTCTCCACCGGCGTGAAGGTGGTGGACCGGATGATGGCGCTCGACGTCTCGTGGTACGAGAACCAGCTCGCTCGGATCGGCGCAGGGAAATCACCCAACCCCACCTTGAGCCCGTGGCGCTCGGTCGTGGCGAGCGTCGCCAAGCTCGGGCTCCAAGCGGGCCGAGCACGTCGCGCACGCGCCTGAGCAAACCCCGGTTCGAACCTATCAGGAAGGTGCGATCACGATGATCACCGCAATGCATCCCCACGACGGCGCCGACCAAGCCACTGCATGCGTGCTCTGCTCCCACAATTGCGGCCTTCGCGTGGACGTCGAAAACGGGCGCATCGCGGCCGTTCGCCCCGACGAGTCGAACCCGATCACCCGCGGCTACTCGTGCAACAAGGGCTACTCGATCGCCCAGTACGTCGAGCACGAGCAGCGCGTGACGCACCCGCTGCGCCGGCGACCCGACGGCACGTTCGAGCGCATCTCGTGGGAGGTGGCGATCGCCGAGATTGCCGCACGCCTCGACGCGATTCGTAAAGCGCACTCCCCACGCTCGGTGGCGTTGGTGGGAGTGGGCGGACAAGCCAATCACATGGACGGGGCGTGGGCGCTCGGCTTCCTCTGGCAACTCGGCTCGCGGCGCTGGTTCAACGCGTTCGCCCAGGAGAAGACGCAACATCCGCTCACCGACGGGTGGATCTCGGGCACTCAGCCCGGCGTCTATCTCGAGCCCGACGTCGAGCGCACGCGATATCTGTTGGTGCTGGGTGCCAATCCCAAGATCTCGAACCAGATCCCTCGCGCCACCGACTTGCTGAAGGAGCTCGGCGCCAACGACCGCTGTATCACGGTGGTCGTCGATCCACGGCGCACCGAAACCGCGCGCACCGCCGACCTTCATTTGCCCATCGCTCCAGGTCGCGACGCCGAGCTGCTCATCGCGCTGGCGGCGGTCATCGTCCAAGAAGGGTTGGAGAACCGTGCGTTCGCGGCGCGCTACGTCGCCGACGGCGAGCCGCTCCGCGCGGTGTTGCGTGCCGTGGACGTGGAGGAGATGGCGCGTCGTGCCGAGCTTCCCGCGCACCAGATACGTGAGGTGGCGCGCGGCTTCGCACGCGCCGAGGCGGCGTGCATCAAGATGGACCTGGGGATCGAGCAGGGGCCGCACAACACGCTCACCGCGTACCTGGTGCGGGTGCTGTCGGTGCTCACGGGCAACCTCGGGCGCGCCGGCGGCAACGTGTTCGTCGAATGCCCGCTGCCACCGCCGCCGCGAGGCGCACGCCGCGAGCCAGCGGAACGAGCGGTGGTCTCGGGCATCGCAGGCATCGCTGCGTTCTCGGACTTCGGCATGTTCTCGCCCAACCTCTTCCCGGAAGAGGTCACGACCGATCATCCGGAGCGCATTCGTGCGGTGATCGTCGAAGGCGCGAACCCGATGCTCTCCTTCGCCGATACCGGCGCCTGGCGCGACGCGTTCGCGCGACTCGAGCTGGTGGTGGTGATCGACCCTGCCATGACCGAGACCGCGCGCCTCGCCCACTACGTGCTGCCGGCACGGACGGGCTACGAGAAATGGGAGTTCTGCAATTTCCCGAAGGGCTACCCGGCGATCGGCTTCCAGCTTCGACCGCCCGTCGTGCCTGCGCCCGGCGAAGCGCTGGCCGAAGCCGAGATCTACGTGCGCCTCGCCGAAGCGATGAAGCTCGTCGACAGCGCACCCGCACCGCTCGCTGCGCTGGGTCGCCGCGCCACCACGCCGACGAAACGCGCGCTCTTCTCGGCGACCGTCGCCGCCTGGACCACCCTTCGTGAACGCGGCTCTGCCAATGGCCGCGACAGCCGCACGCTCCATTGGGCGTATCGCACCCTCGGCGCGACGCTGCCCGATCCGTCACTCGTCGTAGTTTGGTTCGTGCTGCTCCAGAACGCGCTCGTCCGCCGCAAGGCCGTGGTCCGCGAGCTCGGCGCCAATTGGGCGCGACGCTCGCCCTTCGCGATCGCCGAGGAGCTCTTCCGGCGGGCGCTCGCCAATCCCCAAGGCACGTTCCTCGCGCGCCTCGACGCCGAGCGGAATCTCGAATCCCACGTCGGCCACGCGGACGGCGGTGTTCACCTTCATCATCCGCCGATGCTGCGTGAGATCGAGCGTGTCCTCGCGGGCGACCGGCCTGCGACCGATCCTCGCTATCCCCTGATCCTGTCCGCGGGGCTACGCAGCGCGTGGACCGCCAACACCATTCATCGCGACCCGACCTGGCGAAAGGGCCGCGGTCCGCATTGTGCGCTCTCGATCCACCCGGACGACGCGCGTGCGCTCGGCCTAGCCGATGGCGCGCTGGCGAGGCTCGCCACCAAGGTCGGCGCCCTGGAGCTTCCCGCGCGGCTCGACGCCAACCTCAGGCGCGGCTTCGTCGCCGTGCCCAACGGCTTCGGTGCTCTCGGCCCCGACGGCCGCCCCGTGGGCGTCAATTTGAACGAGCTGACCGCGGCCCAAGATCGCGATCCCTTCACCGGCTGCCCCTACCACAAATCCCTTCCCTGCCGCGTCGAGCCCGTGCCAGCAGCTTCGTGATTGGGGCGCTGTTCGAGGGCGACCTCACCCAATTCCGCGGTGCCCCCGCCCCGAACGGACCACGCAGCGCGTCTGCTCGCGAGGGGCTCAGTCGCGCGGCGCCACGAAGCGCTGGATGGCGTGGTTCATCAGACGCATCACCAGCTCGTACGGCCAGGCGAATTTGCGCTGAATCCAATAGCCGACGCGGATGTCGGTGGACGTGAAGACGAGGAAGCGTTTCCTCTCGACGCCCCGAAGGATCGCACGCGCAGCACGTTCGGGAGTCACCGCCACACGCACGAAATGGGCCTTCATCGCGAGCAGATCCGCGCGGCTCGGATCCACGCCGGCGATGCGGATGGTCTGGACCAAGCCGGTGTTGACGGCACCGGGGCAGACCAGCGTGACGGCGATGCCGTGGCGACGGAGGTCGAAGCGCAGCACCTCGGATAGGCCACGCAGCCCGAACTTGCTGGCGCTGTACGCCGCGTGCCAGGGGAAGCCGAAGAGCCCCGCCGCCGAGGAGACGTTGACCAGGTGGCCACCGCGGCCGGCGCGAATCATCGCCGGCACGAAGCACTCGATGACGTGGATCGGCCCCATCAAGTTGACGTCGATGGTGCGCCGCCAATCGTCGTGCGCGAGTCGATCGACGGTTCCCCAGACGGCGATGCCGGCGACGTTGAAGAGCGCGTCCATCGAACCCGCTTCCTCCTGCACCGCCGCGGCGAGCGAGCGCACGTCCTCGAACCGCGCGATGTCGAGGGGGTCGGCGCGCGCCACGTTCGCGCCCTCGGCACGGAGTGCGGAAACCGTGGCGGCGAGCCCCGCTGCGTCGATGTCGGTGAGATAGAGCATCGCGCCGCGGCGGCCGAGGTCGAACACGAGCGCTCGACCGATGCCGCTCGCAGCGCCGGTCACGAAGCATTTCTTGTCGGCAAACGTCGAAGCGATCATCGTATGGGTGTACACCAGACCGACGACGGCAGCACACCCGAACCACGCGCACCCCGCGACCATTCGAGCGCGGTCGAGCATGCGATCAGGAGAGTCTCGATGCCCACGACCGTGGTTCCGCTCGCGCCCGAAGGCGGCTGGGCTGCACCTGCGCAAACCCGTATCGCCCCACCGCCGCGGGAGGCGCACGGCACCGTGTTTCGCGCACTCTCGCGGATCTCGGCGGCGTTCGGGCGAACCGAGCTGCCCAACGTGTTCACGGTGCTCCACCTGCACCCTCGGCTCTTCTGGGGTTGGCTCTTCTTCGCCTCGCGCCTGATGCCCTACGGAAAGCTCGCCGCTCCGATCCGCGAGAAGCTCATCTTGCGGACCGCATGGAATTGCCGCAGCCGCTACGAGTGGGGGCAGCACGTGGACCTGGCACTCGCCGCCGGTGTCGGCGACGCCGAGATCCTCGCGGTCGCGCGCGGGCCGCAGGCGGTGGCGGATCCCGTCGAGCGCGCGCTCCTCGAAGCGTGCGATCAGCTCTGCACGCGGGATTTCGTCGCGGAGGCGACGTGGTGCGCGCTCGCCGAGCATTTCGATCGCGCTCACCTGATCGAGATCGTGATGCTGATCGGTCACTACCGCATGCTGGCGGGATTCCTGAACAGCGCCGGGCTCGCGCTCGAAGCGCCCATCGAGGAACGGCTCGCGGCGTTCCACCGGCGCGTGGCCGAGCGCCAGGCAGCGCGCGAGTGAGCGTCGTGCGTGCCCTCCTTGCCGTCGTCGAGCTCGCCGGTTGCCACCGCTTGCTCGCGGCGGGCTGAGCACGCGCTGCGTGCCGAGCTCATCGAGCTCGGGGCACGCTCATCCCAGTGCCGGCGCAGGGCACCCCGAGCTCGGCTGGCGCGGGGACCACGGCAACTCCACTCGCGAAGAAGGTTTCGAAGAAGCATCCGTATTGGTGCTTGACAGCATCGAGCTGCACGTAGATGTGGTGCGGATCGTCGAGGCCATCGCCGGCGTACTGAACCACCACGCCCGTCACCGGCTCGCCGCTCGCCGACACGCGATTCGAGCGCACCGGGTACGGCGCGATGCCATCGAGGCCGTCGAGCGACAGCGCTTGCTGCGTACCGGGCCAGAGGATTTCGCCCGCCTGCTGGTTACCGTGCGCCAGCGCCATAGCGTCGAAGATCGGCTCTGGAAAATTGGAGTCGTGTTGGCCGATGGGCTGGTAGACGGCGCGAGGGCCGAACCCGGCCAACGGTTGCCGGGCGAGTCGTGGCGCGTAGACCTCCGGCGCCGCCGCCTCCCAGGCGAGATCGAGCAACGCCATGCTGGGGTGGAGCGTGGTGATCGGCTGACCGGCGCCGAGCAGGGGCGCCAGCAGCTGCGCCGTCTCGATTCCGGGAATCAGATCGAGCGCCAAAACCAGGCTGCTCCAAAGCCCCCCGGACCCGGTGAGCGCCACGGCTCCCACGCGTGCGTCGGTGGCGCTCACGAAGTTGCCGTACTGCGCCCCCATCGACTGACCGAGCACGGACATGGGCTCGGTCTGAAGCCGGAATGCCGCAGCACCTGCTGGAAGGCGGGGACCGGAGCAGCTCGCCAGCATTGCGGGATCGATGGCGAGATGATGGGCGGCATCGATGAGCAAGCGCTGCTCGATCGTGCCCTGGCGAAACGTGTCGCGGTAGGCCGCGAGGTTGATCGGATTCAAATAGGCGCGCGGTGCCGCGCCCGGGAGCCGCTCGGGATTGAGCGGCAGGGCGCTCGCGAGTGTCGCGACGCCGTGCGCCGCGAGCACGTGCGCAGGGCCTTCGCCTGGGCGAGGCTCGCCACCGGGCTCCGTGATCGGTCCACGGTCCACGACTTGGCTCGCGAGCCCTCCCGAGCCGTGAAAGTAGAGAAGCAGGGGATAGCCCTCGGGCGGCATCGGCTGGCGCGGGATCGTCACCACCACGGGGACGGTCTCGCGTCGTTGCTCGCGGGGCAGCCCGTCGGCACCGAGCTCGAAGAGCCCTCCCGTCGCGAACGGCGGCGTACCGGTCTGGAATTGCGGCACGGTCGCGGTCCCGACCAGCTCGCAGAAGCGCTCGTGAGCGGCGCCATCGTCAGAATCGAGGTGCAGGTCGTCGATGGTGACGCGATACCGGCCCAGAAGCTCGGCCGAGAGCTCGGCGAGCTCCGCGACGACGTCGCCGGTGCTGAAGACGGACGCTGCGGCCACGTCGCCGCGCGCGACGCCGAGCGCGTCGAGTGTCTCCCAGAGCGGGCGATAGAGCTCGCGCGCTGCGGCGCCGCGTGCCCCGCCCGGCGTGTGCCCGGCGCCGAGCTCGGCGAAGGACTTCGATACGGCCAGCGGCACACCCGCCTGGTCGCCCCACTCTCGCTTCACCACGAACGCGTACGTGCGCCCCGGGTGCAGCACGATTCCAGGTGCTGCGCGCACCGCGAGCAAGAACGGCGGTGCGTACGCGTCTGGCTCGAGTGCCGTGACGAACGTGGCGAAGAGCCGCCCTCGTTCCGGCGAGCGCGAATCGACGTCGACGAGCAGAATCGGCGCACTCGGCACGGCGGGGATCCGTTCGTCCGGGGCGTGGGAAGCCGGGCGCGCGGAGAAACGGAAATAGCCAGTCGGTGTCACCGGGAACCGCGAGCGATCTCCGGCGATCGCCGCGAGCGGCGCCAGCAGCGGGTTGCGCTCGGGTCTCGGGAAGCCACCGAGGTCCGGCCGCCCCGCGGCGTCGAGCCGGAGATCGAGCGGGAACGGCAGATCGTAAAACGAGGCCGCGCTGGCGAGATCGGCCTCGAGGTCGAAGATCACCCGGGTGCCGGCGGTCGACTCACCACGCGGGCTGGTGTCATCGCCGCAGCCGACCGCGAGAGCGATCATCAGCGCCACGGCGAAGCATCCCGCGCCCCGAGAAATGCGCGTCTTTCGTGGGTCTCTACCCCCAAGTCGGCTCGCCTCGCTCGAACTCCGAAGGCGCCGTGGCAAGCCTCCAGCGGGTGCTCTCTTCAGCGGCGCGCCAGCTCCGGTCATGACTCCGATCGCTGGCGAAAGAGCTGGTTCACGTACTCCACCAGGATCTGCTCGGTCCGCTCCGGCGGCAGCGAGTTGAGCAAGGCGTTGATTCCCGCCATGCGTTCGGGCAGCCCCGAACCATCGGCGCCTGCCAAGCGCAGGAGCCCGGCGAGCTGCTCGGGCGCGATCGGCCCAGAACCGAGTGCAGCGAGCGCATCGCGTAGCGCATCGTCGCCAGTAGCTGCGCTCAACGCGCGCCCCGCCAGCGTCGCCTCGCTGAGATCGGCCAGAAACGCTTCGGCCCAGCGCGCGTTGGAAGGCTGGATCGAGAGATGGACGTTTTCCTTGGAACCGTGGAACCCGAGCTGCGGCTGGATGTACCACCCGCGACGCTTCATCTCGTCGATGACGTGGAAGACGCTCAGCTCGTCGGACGTGAACGCCACCAGGTTCATGTCGGGGTTCCCCAGGATGCGTAGGCCTGGGATGGCCTCGATTCCCGCCCTCACCCGCTGCGTGGCGTCCCGCATCCGCCGCGCGAGCGCGAGGTAGCCCTCGTCACCGATGAAGTGCAGGGCGGCCCACGCCGCCGCCAGCGGACCGGCCGATTTGGTGCTCTGCACCGTTGGGTTGACCACCGTGTATCCAGTCCACTGCGCGCACACGTAGATCTGGTGACGTCGTAGCTCGGGGGTGCGGTAGAGGATCGTGGAGGCTCCTTTTGCGGCAAACGCGTACTTGTGGAGGTCCATGGAAATCGAGGTGACCCCCGGTACGCGGAAATCGAATTCCGGGATGACTGCACCCAGTCGGCGGAAGTACGGCAACAGGAACCCACCCATGCAGCCGTCGACGTGCAGCCAGAGGTCGTGCTCGAGCGCCAGCTCGCCCAACGCCGGGATCGGATCGACGACTCCGTGTGCATAGGAGACCGCCGAGCCCACGACGAGGATCGTGTCCTTCGTGATCGCGCGGCGCACTTCGTCGACGTCGGCGCGGAAGGTCCGCGGATCGACCGGAACCAGCACCGGCTTCACTCCCAAGTAGTGCCCCGCCTTGTGGAACGCCGCGTGTGCGGTGACGGGCAACACCATCTCCGGCTCGCGAATCTCGGGGCGCTTCTCGCGGTGGTAGTCGCGGGCGCTCTTGACCGCCAGGAGGATGCTCTCGGTGCCACCGCTGGTGAAGCTACCGACCACGTTCTGGTCACCGCCGAGATGCGCAGCCGCGATCGCCACCACTTCGTTCTCGAGCCTCAGCACGCTGGGAAAGGCCGAGAAATCGAGGGCGTTGTCGGAAAGAAAGCTCAGGTAGGCGCGCTCGATGACCTCGGTGGCTTCCGGCCCGGGATCGTAGACGTACGCCCAACAACGTCCGTCGCGCCAGCTCATGTCGCCAGCCCGAAAAGACTCGAGGGCCGAGAGTACGGCGTCCTTCGACATTCCCTGCTTGGGCATGGGCACGGTCGTCCTCCTCGCGGCGCGGCGTTCCCGTCAGCCGCACGCTGCGTGCGGCGCGAGCTTATCGAAACACCGCCGTCGCCGCCGCGGCGCTCGGCATCCTGCTCGCTGAGCACCTCGATCACGCTCGCCTGATCGAGGTCGTGATGCTGATCGGGCACTACCGCGCGCTGGCGGGACTCCTGAACAGCGCCGGTCTCGCGCTCGCGCCACCCATCGAGGAACGGCTCGCGGCGTTCCACCGGCGCGTGGCCGAGCGCCCTGCCTGACGCGATCGGCCGTCGTGGTCACGAGCCGCTCCGACCTTCGTCGTGACCTCGCGGCCTTCTGCCAGCGCGCGGGGGCTCAGCTCATTGTCGTGACAACGTGAGCGACGCAGAGGCCACACCGGCGATGTCGACGTTGCCCTTGATGGTGTCGTCGCCAGAGAACGTCCCGTCGAACGTGCCCTCGTACTGGTCGATCTGTGCCGTGAGGTGCACGTCCGGATGATCGTGGCGGCCGCTCACCGCACCGCTGAACTCACCGAGATTGCCGAGGTCGAACGTCGCGTCCCCGGAGAGACGGCCATCTGCCGCTTCGTTCACGTCGAGCCGAACCGACGCGTTCACGGTCAGGATCTTCGCCGATCCGGTCCAGGTCCCCGTCATGCTCGGCACCGTCGGCACAGGCACTGCGCTGGCGGTGATCACGACGGTATCGGGGACGCTGGCGGAGACGCCGTCGCTCACCACGAGCTGCACCACGTAGTCTCCGTCGACGTCTGCCACGAGTTGCGGTGTCACGGCCGCTGCGTCGCTGATCGCAGCGGCGCTGCCGGCGGGCTTCGACGTAAGTGACCACTGGAAGGTGAGTGGATCGCTCTCGGGGTCGCTGCTGGCGCCACCGTTGAGCGTGACCGTCGCGCCGGTCTGCACGGACTGATCCGGCCCGGCGTTCGCCACCGGCACGCCGTTCGCCGCCACCGCCGTCACCACCATCTGGTCCGGCGTGCTCAAGTCGGTGCCGTCACCGATCAGCAGCTCGATCGTGTAGGTCCCCGCGACGTCCGCGAGGAAGAGCGTGGTCGCGCTGTAGGGATCCTGAATCCCCGCGACGCTGCCTGCGGGGCGCGCCGTGATGGACCACACGTAGGTGATCGGGTCACCGTCCGCGTCGCTGCTCGCTCCGGCGTCGAGATTCACCACCGAGCCCACCGCGACGATCTGATCCGGCCCGGCATTAGCGCTCGGCGCGTGGTTCGAGTCGGTGGCCGTGATCACCACGTCGTCCGCGGGGCTCGTCAGCTCGCCGTCGCTCACCACCAGCTCCAGCTCGTACGTACCGGCTTGGTCGGCGGTGAACGTCGGCCGTGGTGCGGTCGGGTTCGAGAGCACGGCAGCGCTCTGCGACGGCGTCGAAACGAGCGTCCACAGGTAGGTGATGCTCTGTCCCTCGGGATCGGAGCTTTCGCTTCCATCGAGGGTCACGGTTGCACCCGTCGGAACCGATTGGTCGCGGCCGGCGTTGGCGACCGGCGCCTGCCCTTCGGGCAGCGGCGACGACGAGGACGACGACGAGCCACAGCCCGTCACACACGATAGAGCGATTCCAAGAACCACAGCGAGTCCGATCTTCTTCATGGGATTCCTCCAAGCCGAATGGGGCGTGATCGGCCGATTCCTCGGTCAACCGCGGGACCACGTGCCGATCGAACCTCGAGAATGACTGTACGCGATCTCGGTCCCCACGCGCACGGGGATGCCGATGTCCAAAGGCACCCGGGACTGCGTCACCCGCTGCGAAGGAGCGCACGAGCAAGCGCGAGGCGCTGCTCGAGCTGCTTCACGGTGGCCATGCTGATGCGGCGTACGCCGATCTGCTTGTTGAGGTCGGCGTTCACCTCGGCATAGGTGCGGCCGAGCTTGACTACGAGGATGCGGACCGCCTCGCTGTTGGCGTCGCGAAGCGCACGGCGCCGCGCCAAGGCACCGTTGGCTCGCGCTCGTGGCGGTGTCGCGATCGGTGCGGGGGCGTGCTCCGGCTCGGGAATGGGCACCGCCGGCGCGGAGCGATGAACGATCGGGAAATACGCTCCCGCCGCATCGGCGTGCGGTGCCTCGACGAGATCCGGGATGGGATCGTCGTCACCGTGTTCCGCGGCGGACACGCCGTCGTCGTGCTCGCTGGCGTAGACCTGCACGGATTCGAGTGGGCGTCCGTCCTCGTCGAGGGGAACGGCGGAGATCGCCGCGAACAGTGAAAGCTGCTCGGCACCGTCTGCAGCCGCCTCGCGCCGCGGATCGAGCGCGTCGAGTCCGTCGCCGCGATCGTCACGCCGGCGGTCCTTGCTCAAGCTGTGTCGCCGCTGCTCGGCGATCGCCGACCCGAACGTGCGCAGCCGCACGTCGTCGGGGATGAACATGTACGCCGCCTGCTGGCGCAACCGCGCATTCCAGCGCACCAGCCGCCCCACGGCCTGCCGGAAGAAGAGCTCGGTGACGGTGTTGGTGGCGTACACACCCACCCGCAGGCGTGGAATGTCGACACCTTCGGACACCATCCGCACCGCCACGATCCAGGGCGATGCGGTCTCGGCGAAATGGCTGATCTTCTCGGACGCCGCAGGATCGTCCGAGGTGGCGATGGCCGGCGACACGCCGAGCCTGCGCCGCATGATCGCCGCGATGCCCTTGGCGTGCTCCTGATCCATCGCGATCACGAGCCCACCTGCGCCGGCGTCGACGGCGCGCAGATGCAGGAGTTGCGCGTGCGCCTGGGCTAGCACCGTGGGTAACCACTCGCCCGACACGTCGAGCGCCGTGCGCAACCGCTGACTCGCCAGCTCGCGAGTCAGCCAATCGTTGAACGTCGCCTCGTGGGTGACGCCGTCGGGTGCCGTCCACTCCATGCGACCGTTGATGCGCGGGAAGTAGACCGGTCGCACCACGCGTCCGTCGGCGAGCGCGTCGCCGTAGCCGTACTCGAAATCCGGCTGCGCGATGTCGCCGTGGTAGCGGATGAACGGGATCGTGATCTGGTCCGAGCGAAACGGTGTGCCCGAAAGACAGAGCCGGCGCCACGCGGATTCGAACGCGAGCCGCACGCCGTCGCCCCACGCGCGGCTCTCGCCGGCGTGATGCACCTCGTCGAGGACCACGAAGGCACCGCGCGTGAGCTGGCGGAAAACCTCGGGCGCGCCAGCGACCTGCTGATAGGTGACGACCACGCCGTGGACGTCGGACGGCAAGCCGCCGTAGCCGATGGTCCATTCGGGATCGAGGTGGATGTCGAGGCGATCGGCGGCGTGCGCCCACTGGTGCTTGAGGTGCTGCGTCGGCACCACGATCGCGACCCGCCGCACGGCCCGCGCCACCAACGCCCGGCGCGCAGCCGTGAGCGCAAACGTGGTCTTGCCCGCGCCCGGCGTCGCGACCGCGAGGAAATCCGGCGATGCGCTCGCCTCGAATTGCTCGAGCGCTGCGAGCTGCCACGGCCGCAGCCTGAGCACGTCGTGGCGCGCGGGCGCAGGCGCCGCAGCGCGGGTCGGTCGATCGGAGGCGAGCGTGGGCACGGAGGGGGAGGCGCGCCGACGGGCGGCGCGGCGGCGGGCGCGAGATAGCACGCCCCGCGGTGTCCGTTGAGAGCCGCCCCCCAACCGGCGCGTGTCGGGTCAGCTCGTGGCGTGGGCGAAGGGGTGTGGAGGCCACATCCGCACGGCCAGCACCAGCGGCACCAACGTGTACGGCACGTTCACCAGCAACACCATCGGCAAGTCCGCTCGCCCGCGCTCGCTCACGAGTTCCCAGCCGAAATAGACCAGCGTCGAGTAGACGACCGCACCCACGAAGACCAGCGCCGGCGCCCGGATCCAGTCGCGCCGGCGCACGAACGCGTAGATCAGCACGAGGTAGAACGGCCCGAACACGAAGCAATCGAGCCCGCACATCACCCGCAAGAAGAGCGGCGGGTCCAGGAACGCCGGGTCCCAACGGCTCGCGTAGAGGAGCCACGCCACCGCCAGCGGATCATGGGCGCGATGGAGATCGAGCCCGAACACCACGTACGGCTCCATCGCCAACGACGTGAACGCGAACAGCGCGAACCACACCACCAGCACTCGATCGAGCGCGCGATTCCCCACGGGTGCGTTTCCACGGACGTCGCGGACACGGAGCGGGCGACTCCGCGTTACGGCGTCACGTCGACGCCGTTGGCGGTGATGGGCACCTGATCGAGGTTCCAGTTCGCACGGGCGATCTCGCGCTGGAAGCAGGCAGTGCGGTAGACGGTCTTGCGCAGCACCTAGCGCGAATGGGTCGCGAGCCAGTCGTGGCGAGTGTCCACGTACGCCTTGGTCCAGGCGCGCTCGTCGCCGCCGTTCGCTGGCGGGCTCTCGGCAAAGCGCTGGCGCAGGAACCACAGAATGCTGCCGCTGTGGATGAAGGAGTCGTAGATCACCAGCGCCGAGAGCGGCTGAACGAAGCCATTGGTGGCCGCCCACGTCATCGCGGGCTGGAAGTAGCGCTTGTCGAAGAAGCGATCCTGGACCGGCTTCATCAGAGGATCGGTGCGGCCGGCCTTGCGCAGCAGGTCCTTGAACGTCTTGTCGTCGGTGAGCGGCTCCGAACCTACGCGATCGGCATACGCGGCGAGAGCGGCGCTGAAGGTGCCGTTCGCAGCGACGTAGTCTGCAACCAGCTCGCGGAGGTTCCCGTACTCGGTGGTCTGGGAGCGGCCGTACGTGATCTGCCGCATCTTGTGCGGCCCATCGGCGTAAATCACGAGCGCGTCGTACTTGCCCTCGGGCGTGCTGGTCTCGAAAACGTTGATGACGCGCTCGATCAGGCTCCGCTGGATATTCGTGAGATGCATGGATTCGGCCTCGTGCCGCCCCGCGACTTTTGTTTGATCCACGGGCGGGATTTCCCGGGTGCGAGGCAGCACGCGAGCGTACTCGGGTTGCAATGGGTCACGCACCTGCCGGACACCCCCGCTCTGAGCGCGGGCTCCGCCGGGGGGCGCGGATCTACCGGTGGTCTGGCTCGGGCTCGACCGCCCCCTGACCGCGGACCAAGCGGAAGCCGAAATCTGCGTAGCGGAAATCTGGCAGGTCCGCAGCGCGTCGCGCCGCGCGCACGCTGCGCGCGCGCGACTTCCAAGAACCACCTCGCAATACCCTGGTCGCACCTGACGGTGGCCCCACCGGATCGGTCTGTGCCGTCGCAACGTAAGGGCCGTACCAGTCCGCGCACCACTCGTACACATTTCCCAGCATGTCAAACAAACCCCACGCATTGGGGTCTCTTACGCCCACCGTGTGGGGTCGCTCGCCGCTGTTCTCGTCGTACCGCGCGATCTTGTCGAGCTCTCCGTATCGTTCGGTTTTCGATCCAGCGCGGCAGGCATACTCCCACTCGGCTTCCGTCGGTAGTCGAATCGGGTCACCCGTCCGTTCTCCCAACCACCGACAGAACCCATTCGCCTCGTGCCAGGACAGGTTCGCGGCTGGAAGACGCGCAGTGGCAGCGGAGCGTTTCCTGCGGCGATTCGCTCGCGATGACGAGCGCACGTCGGCAAGAAACAGCCCGTCGAGCGCCTTGGTCACCGGATAACGCAACATCGCGAACGCGCTCACGTGCACTGGGTGAATCGGACGTTCGTCGTCGAACGATTCGGGACCGTCAGAACCCATTAGGAATGAACCCGCGGGGATCTCCACCCACTCGAGGCCTGCGGCGCGGAGATCCTCCTGGAATGGGTCTTCGGCCTGGGCGGCGACCGAAGTGACGACTTCGATCTGCGGCGCCGGACGTGGCACCGCCGCGTCGCGGAGCGCCGCCGCGAATGCCGCACAGCTCTCGAATCGATTCTCGCGTTCGTAAGCCACCGCCCTGCGCAGCACCTCCCGCACGCCGCCGCTCGCGTCGAGCCCGTCGACGCACTTCCCCCAATCGCGAAAGTCATCCAACGTGATACTTCTCCCTAGCAGTCCGAAGATCGTCGTCACACCCAGTGAGTACACATCGGCGCGGCGGTCGACCTGGCCAGCGTCCTGGTGCGCCTCCGGAGCGGCGTAGAAGAACGACCCCATCGACGCCATTGTGCCCGTGCCACCTGTGGTGTCGAAGGCATGCACCAGATCGAAATCGGTGAGCGCGGCGCGCCCCTTGCCGTCGAGAAGGATGTTCTCGGGCTTCACGTCGCGATGAACCAGCCCCGACTCGTGTGCGTGATGGAGCGCGGCGGCGACTTGGCGGATAACCTCGAGAGCGCGCTCCGCACCGATCTCGCCTCGAAGCACGGCGTGCTTGAGATCGCCGCCGGCGAAATTCTCCATCACGTAGAACGAGAAACCGGACTCCTGCCCTTTGGGATGAAGCACTCGCACGATGCCGGGGTGATCCAGCGCCGCCATCTGCCGCGCCCCTCGAAAAAATCGCTCACGACGTTCTTCACTTCTCGCCCATTGGGGGTGAAGGACCTTGATCGCGACGGGTCGGTGGTTCGCCTCCCGGTCGATCGCTTCCCAAACGTCTCCAAACCCGCCGTGGCCGATGCAGCGTTCCAGCCTGAACCGACTACCAAGCAGATATTCACCCGCTTCCAGCGAAGGGTTGTTGGCTCGCCGTCGTCGCTTCAGGTCGACGATCTGCGCATCGATCTCCGCCGTGCTCTCGCCTCGCTCTTTCAGGTGTGCTCGAAGGATGGCCGCAACCTCGATCTGCCGGTCGATGTCTGAACGTTCCGGAGCTGGTGCCGCGAGCAGCGACGCGCACAGACGCTTCGCCACTCCCGCCGCACCGCCGGAATCCACCCAGGCGAGGCCGTGCTTCAGTCGCAGCCCGAACGGGATCGAGGATCGATCATTCGGCTGGCCATCCAGATAAATCGGCACCACCCGGTGATCGCCCGGGTCATGTCGTGCGATGTCGATCGCGGCAGCGATCTCTTCGCGCTGGTAGTACGCTCGCTGGGTCTTCTCCGAGACCAAGACGGCTGTGACCCGGCTCGCGCGTTGCGCCGCGGCGAGCGCTTCGGCCCAATCATCGCCAAGCTTCAGACACTTGAAATCGAGGAACACTCGCGCACGGCCACCGGCAGCGAGCGCCGCGTACAGTTCCTCGGCAATGGCTTTGTCCTCGCCGGCATGGGCGAGGAAGAAGTCCCACTCGGGCTTGCGCGACATGCGCCGGATATTACCGAGTGCACTCCGATGCTTTCCATCGCGGCGCTGGCATCTCCGGCGTGGCAGGCGCCAGCCACCGAGGCGCCGACGGAGCGGCGCCCTCCAGCCGTGGTGACGCGAATCCGGTTCAGCGTGCCGCGTGGCAGCGCGGCGCGCGCGGCGCCGCTCACGGCACGTGCGAGGTCCAGCGCCCGAATCCGCCGCTCTCGAAGCTGTCGCCAAAGACGCCGCACGCAGGCGCCGAGGCTGGATACTCCGCGATGTGGATCTTGCCGTCCTCGCCGATCATCCCGGCGATCGCGTAGTCGCCGCAGGTCGCCGCCACCGAAGGCGCTGCCGCCGCCGACGAGAGCGTCGTGGGCCCGTCGCCCAAACCGCCTGCGAGCCTGCTCGCGCCCACGGTCGAGAAGTGGCCGCTCGAGAACTTCGATCCTGCATAGAAACCGCGCGCGTCGCCGCCCATCGCCACCGCGATGGTGTAGCCGAGCGCGAGCGGCGTCGTACCGAGCGGACCGCCGAACGGTCCCACGCCGAACTGGGTCCGCACGCCGTCTCCGTCCGACTCACCCCACGCGATCGTCACCTGGCCGTTCCGCAACGAGACCTGCGGGGCGCCGCCCTGCGCGGTGAGCCCGACCGCGGTGCCGAGGTCCAGACCGCCGACCGGCGGCGATGCCACCGTCCCCTCGGCTCGGCGCAGCGACGAGTCTGCGGTGGTGGGATTGCAACCGGCGTCTTCGGCCTTGTACTCGTAGGAGGTTGGATCGGCGAAGTAGACGACTGCCAGTTGCCCGGTGGCTGGGTCTGCCGAAAACGATGGCGCCGAAGCCGTGGGCATGGGCGGGTGACCGGCTGCGCAGTGAATGCTGCCGGTTTGCGACCCGCGCGACGACAGGTCGATCGCAGCACCCCAACCTCCACCAGGGGCGCGAACGGCGGCGCGCACCACGTTCACGTGGTGGGACGCCGGGCTGTCGTCGAAGGTGGCGTATTCCTCGACCCACCCGGCGGCGACGTGGCCGGCGTCGTCGATCGCGATCGCCGACTCTCCGAACGCGTCCGTCGGACCGCCCGCGACCTCGAACGCGTTGGTGGACGGCCACGCGCCCCATTTGCTGCGCACCACCGCGTGCACCTCGTACTGGGTGACGCCGACGTTGACGCCGATCCAGCTCACCACCACGTCTCCGGCGTTGTTGATCGCGGCGTGGGCGCCGCCCGCGACGTAGCTACCGCTGGTGTTGGTCGCGAGCGTGGCGCTCGTCCCCCAGTTGCCGCCTGCGGGTCGATAACGAGCGAACACGTAGCCGAAGCCGACCCACGCGACCACCGCATCCCCGGCGTCGTTCATCGCCACCGCGGGAACCGTCGTACAGGTGTCGGTGCTGAGCAGCGTGAACGACCACGTGCCGCTGGCGCGGTCACGTACCGCGGCGCGGACATCGTACGCGCTGGATCGCCACGCGATCACGGCAGAGCGATCGGCGGACACTCCCACCGAGGGACCGCCGTACGCAGTGTTGGCGCCGGAGGAGCTCGCGAGTGGGGCCGCCGATCCCCATTCCGCCCGGACCGCCGACGGCAGCACCAGCATCATCCAAGCGGCGCCCACCATCCCAACGAGCTTCACACGCAACCGAGCGCGAACGATGCGAGACATGGGCGGCGACTCCCTTCTCATGGCGTCGGCGACGCGACGGAGTCACCGCCGCGCAGGTCGCGCTTCCCTTGCTCCGATGGTCTCTCCGGCGTGAAGCGGCTGTCGAACGATGCGGGGCGCGAGACGCGCGGATGCGTGGCGGCTCACGATTCGCACACGGTGCACGGCACATCTCGCCCGGTGGCGGGCGAGATGCCGGCAGGGAACGCCGGGCGGGGTGCCCGCTGCGTCGTGGCGACGTCGCCACCATCCGAGAAACCGCAATGACTTCGCGAGCAGCGATCCCCGCGCAGATTGGCAGGCCGGTTGCGAGAGCCATCGTCCGCAAGGAGCGAACGCAGTGAGCCGGCCCCGCCCGGACGAAGGAGCGCACGATGATCCACAAGGCCACCCTGCTCAGCACCGGTTCCGCATCGACGCTGTTGTCCGTGCTGCCCCTCTTGGGGCTTGCGGTGCACAAGGTGGCGCGCGCGTTCCACGAGCTCACAGCTCCGGCTCAGCCGAGCGCGGCTGAGATCAAGGAGATGGGGGCTTGGTTCGAGACCGTGTCCCGAGCCGGTTCGTTGCCGTTCGCGCCGATTGCGTGACACCCGCCGCGCGGGCCCGGATCTAGCTCACGGCGCCGGGTCCGTGCGGCGGACTCTTCGAGGACGGTTCGTCGTACACTGGCGCGGGTGATCGTGCGATCGGACGGATCGGCGATCCCCGCGCCATGACCTCCTCCGCCGTCCCCGCCTCGCCCTCGTCGCCGCCTGCGGATTCCCCGCTCGCCCGCGACCGCGACACCGCCGTCGCACCGCCCTTCTCCATCCTCAACGCCGACGGCAGTTGCGAGCCCGAGCATCGGGCTCTGGTCTCGGACGAGGAGTTGCTGCGGGTCGTCGACACGATGGCATTCAATCGGGTGCTGGACAGGCGCCTGCAAATGCTCCAGCGCCAGGGTCGCCTCGGCTTCTACATGACGAGCCGCGGCGAGGAAGCGACGATCCTCGGCGCGTCCTTCAGCCTCGGCGCCACCGATCCCATCTTTCTGAGCTACCGCGAGCTCGGCTGCCTCTTGTGGCGACGGGTGCCGCTCGCGCTCATCTTCAACCAGCTCATCGGCAACGCCCGCGACCTGGCGCTCGGCCGGCAGATGCCGGTCCACTACTGCTTCCGCGACTGGGCCATTCCTTCGGTGTCGAGCCCTGTGGGAACGCAGCTCCCCCACGCCACCGGGTTCGCGTACGCGTCCAAGATCCGGCAGAGCGGAGAGGTAGCGCTGGCGTTCCTCGGCGAGGGCACCGCGTCGCAAGGCGACTTTCACACCGCCCTCAACTTCGCCGGTGCTTTCTGGGTGCCGGCGATCTTCGTGATCCGCAACAACGGCTACGCCATCTCCACACCCGAGTCGGTGCAGACGGCTGCGGAGAGCCTCGCCGCCCGCGCCGACGGTTACGGGCTGCCGGGCCATCAGGTGGATGGCAACGATTTCCTGGCCGTCGTGAACGCGATCGGCGGCGCTGTTCGAAGGGCGCGCGCTGGCGGCGGGCCGACACTCGTCGAAGCGCTCACGTACCGGCTCGGCGCCCATTCCACCGCCGACGATCCCAGCGCCTATCGCTCGGAAGCAGAAGCGGAGGAGTGGAACCGACTGGATCCGTTCGAGCGCCTCAAGCGCCACGCCCGCTGGCGTGGCCTCTGGGACGAGGCGACCGACCAGGCGGCGACGCAGGCGTGGGAGAAGCGCGTCACGGACACCCTCGCCGAATGCGAGCGACATCCACCGCCGCCGGTCGAGAGCCTTTTCGAGGACGTCCTCGAAGCGCCCGGGACACAGCTCGCCGAGCAGCGCGACGAGTACTTGCGCTACTGGCGAAAGCGCAGCGAGAAGCCGGTCTCGGAGGTGGGATGACGCCGATCGCCACTGCCTCGCGCGTGGAACCGAGTGCCTGATGGCCGACACCCAGCCGATGAACATGATCCAGGCGCTCAACCAGGCGCTGGATCTCTACCTGGAGCGCGACGAGGCCGCGGTGGTGCTCGGCGAAGACGTGGGACTCTTCGGTGGTGTCTTCCGCGTCACCCAAGGTCTGCAGCAGAAGTACGGCTCGGAGCGGGTCTTCGACGCGCCGCTTGCGGAGGCCGGGATCGTGGGCATGGCGATCGGCATGGCGCTCAACGGCCTGCGCCCGATTGCCGAGATCCAGTTCGCCGACTTCATCTTTCCGGCGTTCGACCAGATCGTGAACGAGCTGGCCAAGTACCGCTACCGCTCGGGTGGGCAATACGCACCGCGGGTGCTCATCCGCGCGCCCTACGGCGGCGGCATCAAGGGTGGCCACTACCACTCGCAAAGCCCCGAGGCGTACTTCGCCCACACGCCGGGGCTGCGCGTGGTGATGCCGTCGGGGCCGTACGAGGCGAAGGGGCTCTTGCTCGGCGCCCTCGAATCGAACGACCCGGTGATCTTCTTCGAGCCCAAGCGCATCTACCGCTCGGCGCGCCGTGACGTGCCCCTCGACTACTACACGCTGCCCCTCGAGCGGGCGCGGGTGGCACGCCGCGGTGGCGACGTCACGCTGGTGGCGTGGGGCGCGATGCTCACCACCGCGCTGGAAGCGGCAGCCATCGCCGAGGGCGAGGGCTACGACGTGGAGGTGATCGACCTCCAGAGCATCGCGCCGTTCGACCTGCGCACGGTGGTGCGCTCGGTTGAGAAGACGGGTCGCATGGTGGTGGTCCACGAAGCGCCGCGCACCTGCGGCTTCGGAGCGGAGCTGGTTGCGAGCGTGCAAGCAGCGGCCTTCGACAGGCTC
>CAYUSL010000044.1:0-22270 GCA_964447125.1 uncultured bacterium
ACGTCGTCGTAGTTGAAGCCGATCGGGTGGTGGTTGCCGAGGTACTGATCCTTGCCGATCGCGTACGCGTCCACGATGGCGTTGTTCCCCGTGGACTGGCTGATCTGATCCGCGTTGCCGTACGAGTTCACGGCGATCGTACCGTCGTGGCAGCTCAGGCAGAGCAGCGAGGTGCTGCCCGGGGTCATACCGTTCAGGATCGCCTGAGAGGCCTTCGAGCCGCTCTGCGGCGCGCCTGGGCCATTCTCGTACATCGTGTAGCCGTTCGGGTCCTGCAGCGTGTGGTTCCAGAGCGGCAAGTAGTCGAATTCCGACGGTGCCTGCGGGCCAGCCCCACCAGTCGCGGTGCTCAGCCGATACGTGTTGTGTGGCGCGTGGCAGAAGATACAAATCCGGTTGAGTGAATCTGCCGGCGATGCCCCGTAGTTCATGCCGTTTGCGCCCGGGGTGCCGAGGTCGTGCACCGTACCGTTGATCCCGGCACCGGGGACGTATGATCCAGAGAAGGCCATCGCCGACTGCGCGAGCAAGAGCCCCAGGGCGACAGCCAGCGCGGTGTGAATGTGGCGTCTCATTGCTTCGCTCCTCCGTGCGCGTCCGCTCGTGTTTTCGGCTCGCGGTCTTCGCCGTTCCTGCTTGGTTGAGGTTTCCCCGGGTGGGGCAGGCAGGCCGTCCCGCCTGCCCCACCCGTCGTCGTCATTCGTTCACTTGTTCGTCGCGTTGATGACCGTACCCGCACTCGTCGGACCCACCTGGATCGTCGCCGCGGGATTGGCGAACGTGTAGCCGCTCTTCGAGACCTTCAAGGTGTACGTCGCTGGCTTCAGGTTGCCGAGAGTGAACGTGCCGTTGACCGCCGTGAGCGTGCTCTTCACGATGTTGGCACCGTTGTAGAGCTGTACCGTCGCCGAGCTCAGGTTCGTGGCACCCGTCTTGTTCTTGACCGTACCGCTGATCGAGAAGTAGGCCGGGGTGGCCTGGGTCGGGCAGGTGTAAACGGACGTCTGCAGCTTGCTGTCGATGGCACGGTCGGTGACGGTGAACGTGCCGGGCTTGGTGTACGTACGATTGATCGAGCTACCAGCCGGCGCGATCGTCTTGTTGCTGCCGTCGCCGAAGTCGACCACGACTTGGCTCACGGCGTTGTCGTCCGTCGATGCGTCGAGGACCGACATCTTCCACAGGTTCGCATCCCACGTGCAGGTCGCGGCTGCCGTCGGCGGCTGATCGATCGCCGTGAGCGTGATGCTGCGCGTGGCGGATCCGGCGACCTTGCCCATCAGGTTGACGGTCAACTGGATGGTCTTCACTCCGGCCGTTGCGTAGGTGTGGCTATCCGGATCGGCCGAGCCGTTCGCCGAGCCATCGCCCCAATTCCAATCGTAGGTGAGCACGGGGCATGGGTCGCTGCCGCAATTCACGGTGGCATCGACCGCGACCGTGAGGCCGGTGCCCGACGGCGTGATGCTGAACGTCACGGGGTAGACCGTGCCGGACGATCCGTGCATGCCCTTCGCAACCGCGGCGAGCTGCGCCTTGGTGTAGTACGGGGCGCCGTACTTGACCGGGTTCTGCTTGAGGGCCGCGCCGGGTGCAACGCTGAATGGCGCCGCGCCGACCACGGTGAGCGTCGTCGCGTTTACCACGCTCGTGACGTACGAGGGGAAGTCGCCCTGCGATACCGAGCCCTCATCGTCGTACGAGAAGCTGCCCGCGCCTGCCAGTTCGATCCGCTGGCCCGCAGCGAAGCCCGTGGTCGAGGCCACGGTGAGCGTCTTGCCGAGCGTGGCGTCCGTGCTGTTCGCAACCGTCAGCGTGGTGCTGGCTTTGTTCGTGCCACCACCGTGACACTGCCCGCAAGCCGCGTCCACGTCCACCCACACGGCGTTGGTGAAGCTGCCATCGGGCGCGGTGTTGGCGTTGGTGACGGTGCTCGAGCTCACGGTCGATGCCGGGAAGGTCGAATACGTCTTGTCCGGGTTGATCCGGAACATGTGCTGCCCGCCAGGCATGTGGCAGGTGATGCAAGGCTCGGCTTCGCCGTCGCCGAAGAGCGCTGTGTCGAACGGCGTTCCGGTTCCCTTCAGGTGATTGATCGCATTCAGGTCGACGGCGTACGGACCGGTGTGGCACTTCTGGCACGGCTCGACCGCCTCTTCGCCGCCCACCGCGGCGATCGTGCTGCGGTGCGGATTGTGGCAGCCGGTGCAGCCGTTACCGGTGTTGGCGGCTTCACCGTCGAACTGGAAGTAGCTGTCGTAACCGGCACCGAATTTCGCGGTGGCGATCTGGTCGAAGGTGCCCGTGAACTTCCCGTGCGGGCTGTTCATGAACATGTTGCCGTGCGGATGGCTCGGGAACGTGATGGTGCTGTGGTACTGGCCCACCTTCACGTACGAGCCCGGATTCGAAGTGCTGCCGCTGCCCACGCCGTTCCCGGTGTTGGCGTAGGGCTGGCCCGAGGTCTCCTGGCGGTGGCAGTTCATGCACAGCGAGGTGATGATCTGGCCGCGGTTGGTGTTGTTGCCTGTCCACTCGGCGCCAGAGCTGGGAACGGCTTCTTCGATGTCGACGCACCGAACGATGTCGGTCGCGTACGCGAACTGGCCGCCGGCGAGATCGCAGGCCGCCTTCGAGGTGATGGTGTTGTCGATGTTGCACACGCCTTCGACGCTGCACTTCGAGAACGACCAGGTGCCGCTGCCGACCTGACACGAGGCCTGAGAGCCGTTGCGCCGCCACGTCAGGGCGCTCGTGCCGGAACCACCCGTGCAAGTGCTCACGTTCTTGTCGGGACGCGTGCACCAACCGTCCTGCCACGTGAAGCCGTTGGCGGTGCAGTTGGTCTGATCGCTGTAGAAGGCGTTGCTACACCAGCCAGCGGACGCGGCGACCCACACGCCGGGCGACGTGCAAGCTCCCGACGTCGTGATGGCTTGCGTGCAAACATCGGCCGTCGTGGTGCTACAGGCCGTCAGCCAGAGCCCGCCAGCCGACGTGCACTGGGCCTCCAGCGTCCAGCGTGGATCCGTGCAAGTGCCACTGCTGATGTCGGGCGCGGTCAGGTTGTTGTGGTGGCTGGACATACCGGTAGGCGCCGTGAAGGGCGCGACGCCTCCGTTGGTCGTGGTGTCCACCGCCGAGTTGTGGCAGCGCGTACAACCGATGCCGAAGAGATCCCACGACGCCATCTTGTTGGTGTCACCGCTCACGCCACTCGCCAGGTTCACCTGACCAGTCACTGCGTCGGTCACACCGTCCCAGGTGATGCCGGGGAACGAACGCTCGGGCTCGCGAGCCGTCTGCAGCGTCGCGTCGCTCGACCAGCCGGTGGTGTGGCAGCGGGCGCACGAGTAGGAAACGCCTGCCTTGAGTGGCGTACCGGCAACCGGATCTGCCGAGTACACCGCGCGCGGAAGCGGTCCCAGCCAGTCGCCGTAGATCCAGTAGAGGGTACGGTCGATGCCGCTCACGTTGATGGTGCCGTTTACCCAATCGAAGGTCAGCCCAGTGTCGGTCGACGGATAGAGATCGACTGGATACCAATGACCACCGTTCTCCTCACAGGCTTCTTCGGTGAGGAACGTGGCGTTGTCGCACTCCATCGGCGGGCCGCCCCAACCCTGACCGGCCACGACCTTGCGCGACATGTTCCGGTGGCCCATGTAGAGCGTGTCCTCGACGTCGCGAACGCGTGGACCGTTGTACTGGGTGGTGGCGTTGTGACAGCGCAAGCACTGGTCGCCCGGGCTGTTCGACGTGAGGAGACCCGACCCATAAGCGGCATCGTTCCGAGCTGGCATCACCCAGCTTCCGGTGCACGTTCCGGTGGTCACCCACGTGGCACCGTGGAGCGCGCACTCGACGTTGTTGCGGTCGTCGTTCTTCAACACGACGGCGCAGGTGTTGGTCGCCGCGTTCCACTTGCGGTCGACCGCCGCTTCGCAGGACGTCTGGTCGGTGTTGACGAGGTCGTTACACACGCCGCTCGTCGTCCACGACTGGTTGTTGCCGCTCGTACAGTTCGCCTGGAGCACGTTGAGCCGCAGAGCCAAGCAGTCGGGCCGGGTCGTCTGATTGGTGTCGGTAGGACACGTGCCCTGCTTGGGAAGGTCCCAGCCGCCCGTGGTGCCGTTGGGAACGGCGCCGTCGCCGAGATACTGGGTTGCCGCGAACGCGCTCCCCAGACCCAGTCCCATGCAAGCGACGAGCGTCAGCACCGCCAGCCTTGGTGCCATCGCGGAAAGGGTCATCCGCCGGTCCGTCATGGTTGGAACCTCCCTGGTCTTGCTGGTGGCCCGTTCGAGCCGCTCACCGGGGCACCGTTCGGCTTTCCTGCGTTCGGGCTTTCGGGCCGACCTTGGCGCCGTCACCCAAACCACCGAGGTGCGCGCTGCGAGAAGTCGCGGGCTGGATCGTTGAAACCGCACTCCCTTCGACGTGGCGGCGTACCGCAATCGGCGTGCCTCCACGCGCAAAGCCGCAATCCAACGCGAAAGCCGCGCTTGCGCTCCGGTCGTGTGTACAACTCTCGGGAACGTTCGGTACACCCGGCACCAGTTGCCGTTTCGCTGGGGTAACGCGAAAGCGCGCATGCCGCCGTCCGGTCACCATCGCCCCTGCCCGTCGCGAAACCGGCGCAGGCGCAACGCCGCGAGCGCGCCGGGCCGCCACGTGCACGGATGCCGCGCTGGGCACCTCGACGCGAAGCGCCGCACGCCGACGACATTCCCAACCGCCCGTGGTGCATTGGTTCGGCCACTCGAAGAAGGTGTGTGTGCAAGCCGATGGAACTGCGCCGAATACCAGCGGGCCCGAGCCGACCCGACCGCGACCGGCTTGGGCCCGAGGTGCGAGGTTCACTTGCCGAGCAAGCTCTTGGTGTAGGCCCAGACGTCGTCCAGCTCTGCCTGGCTCAGGCTTTTGGCGTAGCCAGGCATGGGTTTCTTGCCTTCCTGCATCAACTTCATCATCTCCGCATCGCTCTTGCCCTCGATCTCGAGCTTGGTGCGCGCTTTGAGCTTCGCCTCCATCTTGGCGTCGCCCTTTCCGTCTGCGCCGTGGCAATTCGCGCATTTCTTGTCGTAAATCGCCTTTCCAGCCGCAGCGTCCGCGCGCGCCAAGGTGGGGACTGCCAGAGCGAGCACGACCATCGCCAGAGTCACCTTCTCCATCCGCTGCATGAACCTTCCTCCTGTTCCGAGGCGACACATCGTCGCGTCGTGGCTAGGGATCGCCGTCGAATGTCTCCCCACCCGCACGTGCGTGAGGATTGCCGCGGGCACCGGCCGAGCACGACTCGCGCTGGCGATTGCCGGGTCTTGCGGACACCACTCAAGCGGCGTGCCAGTAGGCCACGCCGCCTCGCGAGCCCGGTCTGCAGATTGGTCGCTGGCGCGCAGTCCGAGCGAAATCACGTGCCAGGGTCGCGCCCTCGGCGCGCAGAGAGTCGCGCGTGTGGCTCGGGCGCGGCGCACCGCCGATTACCGTGGCACCGCACACCACTGGCTAGCCTGCCAGACCCGTCACCCACCGGTGACGGGTTTTCGAACGTGCCACCGAGTCGCACCGGTTCGCCCCGACCTCGCTCAGGGCCATGCCTTTCCTGCAGCATCGAGACGGAGGAATTGCACATAGTCCGTAACGCCTGGGTCTCGGCCGAGTTGCTTCAGAATGGTGGTCGCCTGGCCGCGGTGGTGGGTTTGATGATTGAAGAAATGCTGTGCCGCCCACCACAGCGGGTGCGCCTGACTCTCGCCCGCCAGGTTGCGATAGGTGAAATCCGCATCCAGGCGGCGCTCGTCGAGTGTCGCGACCCAGTCCTCGATGGCTCGATCCAGGCTCGCCCGTCGCCCACGCAGTTGCTCGAAGCTGGGGAAGGCGCCGCGGCCAAAGGCACGCACGTCGAGGGGCTGACCGCCCTCGCCCCGCGGACGCTCGAGCGCGGGATCGCTGGTGAAGCGCCCTAGCCACACCTGATCGGCGAAGACCAGGTGCGCCAGGGTGTCCTGAAGCGAACCGAAGAAGGCACCCACGTCGCGCTTGCGCTCGTCGTCGGTGAGGTCCGCGGCGAGCGCGTAGAGCCGCTCGTTCATCCACCGGTTGTAGCGGGCAAAGCCTCGGTAAGTGTCCAACCAGCTCATCGCATCCTCCCCAGCAAGCAGGCCCCGTTCACTCGACGCCGCCCCTCGCGGACGGCATTTTGACGCACGCTCTCGAAATCGCCAGCGCGAAGGAGTCGCCCCGTGAACCCAGCAGCGTCACCCAAGCCAGTCGCCCTCGTGACCGGCGCATCCATGGGCATCGGGCGCGAGCTGGCGCGCGCTGCGGCTGCCGATGGGCATGATCTCGTCCTGGTCGCCCGGAGCCGCGACCGCCTGGATGCGCTGGCGGCCGAGCTGGCCGAGCGCCACGGGGCACGCACGATCGTGATCGACGCGGACCTCGGTGATCGCGACGCCCCGGCGCGGGTCGAGCAGCACGTGCGAGACGCGGGAAGTACCGTGGACGCGCTGGTGAACTGCGCCGGCTTCGGCTCGAACGGCAGCTACTGGACCAATGCCCGCGACCGCGAGCTCGAGATGATCCAGGTGAACGTGACGACCCTCGCCGATCTCACCCACCGCTTCGTTGGGGGCATGGTCGAGCGCGGGCGCGGTCGCATCCTCAACGTCGCTTCCACGGCGGGTTTCGTGCCTGGACCAAAGATGGCCGTCTACTACGCGAGCAAGGCCTTCGTGGTCTCGTTCACGGAGGCACTCGCCCACGAGCTCCGCGGCACCGGCGTCACGGCGACGGCGCTCTGTCCCGGGCCGGTCGCGACCGCGTTCTCGAAGGTGGCCGGGAACGACCAGTCGATCCTGTTCCGCGTGGGTGTGGCCAAGCCCGAACGCGTGGCCGCCGCGGGCTGGCACGCGATGAAGCGCGGCCGCGCGATCTGCGTGCCGGGCTGGTCGAACAAGCTCGCGATTCAGGGAATGCGGATCTCACCCCGGTTCATGGCCCGCGCCGTCACCGCGCTGCTCAACTCGTGAGCTCGGGGCTCGCGGCGCGCCGTTGCTGGCTCACGGCTGCCGGCGGGCGAAGGCGGGGCCGAACATCCGTTTGAGCGCCTCGGGATCGGGAATCGAGCTCCGCAGCTCCTTCGCGACATCGATGCCGCGGCGCACCGCCGGGCGCGCCTTCATCGCTTCGTACCAGCGCGCGAGACCCGGTCGTTCCACGAGGCTCATGCCGTAGCGCTTGTAGTTGAGGATCCACGGGAAAGTCGCCATGTCGGCGACCGAATAGTCGCCGGCCAGGTACTCGTTCTGGGCGAGTCGCCGATCGAGGACGTCGTAGAGCCGGGCCAGCTCCCAGCCGTAGCGCTCTTCGGCATACGGGTTGGGCTCGGGTACGTAGTGACGGAAGTGATTGGCCTGGCCGGCGATCGGTCCCAGGTTAGCCATCTGCCACATCACCCACTGCACCACCGCGAAGCGCTCGCGGGGAGACGGCGGCAGGAAGCGCCCGCTCTTCTCGCCCAGGTAGAGCAGGATCGCGCCGGACTCGAAGATCGTGATCGGCTCGCCGCCGCCGAGCGGTGCGGAATCGACGAGTGCCGGCATCCGGTGATTGGGGCTCAAGCGCTCGAATTCGGGCGTGAACTGCTCGCCGCGGCCGATGTCCACCGGCACCACGCGATAGGGAAGCTCCATCTCTTCGAGGGCGATGGAGACCTTCCAGCCGTTGGGCGTGGGCCAGTAGTGGAGATCGAGCATGACCGCGCTCGCACGAACAGACGAGACG
The DNA here is from genome assembly GCA_964447125.1 of uncultured bacterium. Lineage (GTDB taxonomy): Bacteria > JADJOY01 > JADJOY01 > JADJOY01 > JADJOY01 > JADJOY01. Next base: position 7,789 of record CAYUSL010000044.1, read on the forward strand.
CCGCGGCGAAGGGAACCGCGGCGTTACGGGGACGCCTGCCGCGACGTCCTCATTTGAAGGAACGGGCGTAGAGCCCTTCGATCGCGGCCTTGCCGTTCGCTTCCAGAAAGCGCGTGCCGGTCCCGGTGAAATGGGGATGGGCGATCACCGGGTTCTGGATCGGCTTGAAGCGCATGTCTTCCCACTGGAACCACGCGTCGCGTCCCTGATCGAAGACGAAGAGCGGCTTGTTGCAGAGCTTCGCGAACTCGGCGCCCCAGCCCGTGCCGCCCTTGACGTGAGCATCGTCGAGGATCTTGCCGACCACGTAGATCTCCTGACCCTCGTTGACCTGGTGCCAGATGCACTGCAGCACCTTCTTCATGAGCGGCGCCGGCGAATACTCGCGATTCATCATCTTGCCGACGTAGCCGAGGCTGACGTCACCACGCTTGAGCTCCTCGGTGGTCAGCACACGCATGCCGCGCGAGCGCGCGTCGTTGTGGCCCTCGAACGTGAAGTTCACCTCTTGGATGCCGAACTGCTCGGCGATCGTCCCGAAGTACGCCTCGGCGCCGTTCGCGGCCCCGCTGTAGAGAATGCAGTCCTCTCGGTTCAACACGTGGCACCCCCGCCGTTTCGGCTCTCGTTTCCTCGGAGATTCGGCCGTGGTTGTGACCCATCCTTCGCCACGCCGTCAACCGGCTCCGTCAACGCTGGCTCGGCCAGGAGGTGCGGTTCTCCCAGGCGGCGCTCTCGCCGCGGGCGATCCGGTCCATGCCGTGATTGGTGAGCGCGTCCACGCGCTCGTTGCCGGGCTCGCCGTCGTGACCGCGTACCCACTGCCATTCGATCTCGTGGTGGCCGATCAGCCGATCGAGCTCCTTCAGCAGATCGACGTTCTTGAGCTCGCCCTCCTTGCGCCGCCAGCCCTTCGCCTTCCAGCCGGCCATCCATTTGGTGGCCGAGTTGATGACGTACTGGCTGTCGCTGAGCAACCGCACTCGCTGCCCCGAGCGCTTGAGCGCCTTGAGCGCCTCGATGACGGCCGAGAGCTCCATGCGGTTGTTGGTGGTCTGGCGCTCGCCGCCGGTGCGCTCGAGGGCGGCACCGGATGCGCAATCGATGAGCAAGAACGCCCAGGCGCCGGGCCCGGGGTTTCCGCGGCAGCCGCCGTCGGTGTAGGCGATGACTTCCGGTTTCACGATCGGCGATCCTCGATGGTCGAACGGGGTAGCTCGTCGATGAAGCGCCGCACGTCGTCGAGGACGCGCGGCAGACGGAAGAGCGCGGTGATGTGGCCGCCGGGAATCCACAGCGTGGCGACGCCGGGCCAGCGCGCGAGCGCTCTGGCCATGGCTTCGGCGCGCATGAATTGATCGTCGAGCGCCGCCACGAAGAGCAGCCGCGCCGGGTCGATCGCCGGCGCCAGCCGATCGAAGCCGAGCGCCACGAGGAACTCTTCGAGCGTGGCGGGTTCGACGCCGAACCCCGCCAGCTCGTCACGCACCTCGGAGAGGATCGGCGCATGGGCGAGCAGGTCCTGGAAGTCGAGGTGCGCCTCGCAGGGCACCGCCCACGGCAGATCGGGATCGAGGCACGCGACGATCTGCGTGATGAGGCCGCCCAGGCTGATCCCCATCACGCCGACCTCGTCGTAGCGGCCCAGCGAGCGCACCCACGCGAGCAGCGTCCGCGCGTCCAGCACCGCCTGCCGAAACGCCTCGCAGGTCTGCACTAGATCGGCGCTCAGGAACTGCGCGCCGTTGTAGCGCGAGCTCGCGAGCTGTCTGCGCCAGTGGTGCGGAAGCTGAAAGTGGAAGAAATCGGCGTCGAGCTTCCAAGCCACCACCGGCGCCAGCAGCGCCTCGGTGGCGAGGTCGGTCGATTCCATCCAGCCGTGCACGTAGACCACCGCGCGGCGGGCGGCGCGGGCACCGTCACCGCCGAGGCGAAGCTCGCGGCCCTGGAAGAAATGAAGCGGCTCCTGCTCGCGCTGGTAGGTCGCGCGCAGCGGCTCCGCGAGCGGCACGTGTGCGCTCGCGATGCGAAAGCGCCGCGAGCCCAGGGCGCCGAGCGCGGGGGTGTCGCGAGTCTCGACGTAGGGACGCGCGGGCGGCGCGGGAAAGAGCGTTTCGAGCGGCAGGCCACGATAGAAATCGAGCCACCGTGTGGTGTCGTTCTTGGGCGGGAGCTTGCGCTGCAGCCAGCGCGTGCTGGCGCCGATCGCCTGGTCGACGAGCACGTGGACGTTCACGGTGAAGCGCCTTGCGAAAGCAGGGTCGCGCTCAGGACCACGTCACCACGATCTTGCCCATCGAGCCGCGGTTCTCGAGGAACGCGTGGGCGTCGGCGATCCGGTCCACGGTGAAACGCCCGCCCACGTGGGGCGTGAGCTCGCCGCTCAGAACCCGCTCGATCACGTTCTCCAGGCAGCGCTTCACGATCAGCGGGCGCTGGTCGGCGACCCGCAGCATGTTCACTGCGAGGAAGGACTTGGACGACATCATCAAGAGCACCGGATGCGGGAAGCCGAACGAGGCCAAGAATTTGAGGCTGCGCAGCAACTGGAAGCTGCCGGCCTCGTGCTCGGCGGCGCCGAACGCCACCACCCGCCCGCCGGCGCGCACCAGCTTGAAGGCCTTGCGAATCGCCGCGCCGCCGAGGGAATCGAACACGACGTCGATGCCCTCGTCGCCGCGCTTGCGCTCGATGACCTCGGCGAAGTCGGTGGTGCGGTAGTTGATCGGCACGTCCACGCCGAGCTTCTTCAGGTACTCGATCTTCTCCTCCGAGCCCGCGGTGCCGTAGACGACGCAGCCATGGCGCTTGGCGAGCTGAACGAGCAACGTTCCCACGCCACCGGCGGCGGCTTGCACCAGCACGTGGTCGCCGGGATGAAGACGCACCATTTCCTCGGCGCAGAACCACGCCGTGGCGCCTTGGGTGGGGATGGCGGTCGCAACGCCGACGTCCATGTCCGCGGGAATCGCCGCCACGGCGCGGGCGTCGGTGAGCGCGTGGGTCGAGTAGCCACCGAAGCGCGTGAGCGCCGCGACGCGCGTGCCCGGCTTGGGACCGTCCACGCCCGCGCCCAGCGCTTCGACCTCGCCGACCACCTCGTAGCCGAGCACCGAGGGAATCGGCGGCGCATCCTGGTAGAGGCCTCTCCGCGCCATGACGTCCGCGAAGTTGAGGCCGAAAGCCTCGACCGCGATCCGGAGCTGACCCGGTCCGGGCGCCGGCTTCTCCTTGGACTCGCGAATCTCGAACGCTTCCGCCGCGTCACCGTGCTTGATCAGATAAACGGACTTGACCGTCATGAGCCCCTCGGGTGCTGAGATGGCCGCAACATAGCGATCACGCCCGGGGCTGGCTCGCGCCGGGAAGCGGCACGAGGCAACGCCCAGCACCCAGGGGAGACGAGCGCGCCTCGACTAGACTTGGCTCACTCATGAGCGCTCCGACCGCTGACCGTTTTCGCATCCGTGTCATCGAGCCGCGCGACGAGCCCGCCATCGCAGCGGTGATTCGCACCGTGATGCCCGAGTTCGGCGCAGACGGCGCTGGCTTCGCGATTCACGACGCCGAGGTGGATGCGATGGCGCACGCTTACGCTCGCCCGGGTGCTCGCTACTGGGTCGTCGAGCTCGAGGGTGGCGAGGTGGTGGGCGGCGGTGGTATCGCGCCGCTCGAAGGCGGACCCGCGGATACCTGCGAGCTGCGCAAGATGTATCTGCTCGCCCGCGGGCGCGGGCGTGGCGCTGGGCGCGCGCTGCTCGCCTGCTGCCTGGACGACGCTCGCCGCCTCGGCTATCGACGCTGCTACCTCGAGACCCTCACCGGCATGGACGCCGCGCAGCACCTCTACCAGCAAGCGGGATTCGTGCGCGTGCCCTCGCCGCTGGGTTGCACGGGACACACCGGTTGCGATCGCTGGTTCGTGCGCGAGCTCGACGACGGCGAATCCGGCCGTTGATCGAGCTGGCGGCCTGCACTCGTCACATCGGCTCCAGCGCGCCACAGTTCGCGAAGTGGGTCGCCGGCCGGCGCGCCTCCGCTTTCGGGAGCGGCTCCGATACGCAGGGGCGGCCGCCAGGCGCGGATACTCGAAACCGAAACTCCTGCTCCGGGGTCGCGGTCGACGAACCCAGAGCCCAGAAGGCGCACCACGAGAGCGTGTCCGGCGCCACCCGTTCCAAGACCGTCACCACGTCGACGCCCTCGTCCGTCTGCGGCCGTCCGTCGAGGATCGCCGTCGTCCAATCGGCGTGCCCCGATCGGGTCTCGATTGCGACCGCTGGAATGGGCGTCTCCGCCAGCGCGGCGGGACCGCGCGGCGGCCACTCGGGCCGCGGCGCGCTCCAGCAGAATCGAGGCGCGTGGCGATCGGGTCGGCCCGCGGCATCCTCCAGCAGATCACTCAAGCCGTCGTCGACGACGAACGGTGGCTCACCCACGCCTTCCGCGCCGAATCGTCGGACGTTGCCGACGTCGTACGCGTAGCGACCCGCCTCCGGATCGCCTGCGATCTCCTGCGTCGCCAGCGCCACCAGCGTCTTCTGCATCAGCGGTCCCGACGCCGGACCGTAGAGCGTGGACGCTCCCTCGTAATGCTGCGCTTCGTACTCTTCCGGAGTCGCCACGTACGAGAGGTATTCGTTCGCGAGCCCGATCACGATCACCGGGCCTTGCGGCTCCAGGCGCTCGGCGACCGCAGTCTCGATCCGACGGCCCATGGTCGTCGTCGCCTCCACCGGCAACGTCACGAATCCCAGCGGTCCGAAGCGGAAGAACCCGAGCGGCATCACCGTCGGTGGCGCCGCCACCTTGCGCGCGATCAAGCTCGTCAGATCCAAGTTCCAGAAGTGGTCGACGGGCGTCGAGCTGAGCGCGAGCGCATCGCCGATGTCGATGGCCGGTTGCTTCGGGCCCTGGCGGCTCCGTCGCAACGCGCCGTGCACACCGTCGACCCAGATCAGCTCCCGGAAGAGCGTCGGTCCATCCGACGCTCCGCCGGGCGTCGCCATCCCCATGGCCGCGGTCGCTGCTGGGCAGAGCGCATTCGCATCCGCGTCCTCCGAGCACTGGTTCGGGAGGTCCAGCCGCCGCATTGCCTGGCGCCAGCGACCATCGACAGCCGCGCTCGTGTCGAGCGCGCGCTGGGCGGCAGCGGTCAAAGAGCTCGCAAGTCGCAACGTCTCCAGGCGGTCACGCGCGCCGGTATCCGGTCGCACGTCTCCCTCGGCGCCATTGAAGATCGAGACGACTGGGCGGCGGCTCGCGTGATCCCGCGCAGCGTCGGCCGCCAGTCGCCAGGCGAGCAATCGCGCGGACGCACCGAACAGGTCGCCCTGATAGACCTGCGTCCCGTGGTCCATCGCCGTGTTGTGGACGGCGACGAATACTTGCACGGCGATCCAGTCTCGCGGCGCCTGCACAGCCCGGAAGGCGAAGACCCGCACGCGCGGATCGACGGCCTCGCGCGCGGCTCGTTCGGGATCGAGTGACGCATTCGCCGCTTCCGGGTCGAGGCGATAGGGACCCAGGCTGCGGTTTCGCGCGAGGTTCGTCGCCGTGCTCTCGCCGAAGAACGCCTGGGCAGGAACCGCTTCACGCGCAGCAGCCACGATCGCGCTCGCGATCCGCACCGCCAAGAAGTCGAAGAGCTCGGGATCGAACCCTGGAATGCGGGACGCGAAGAGGTTGTATGCATCGGAGCTGGAATAGTTGCCCGGGCTCTGATGGGTGTGGGTCGCTGCGAGCACGATGCGATTCCGGCTCAGCGCGCGGCCGGCCGGATCACGCTGGACCTTCTCGACGACTGCGTCCGTGAGTCCTGCTGGAACCGCCCACAGATCGCACGCGACGAAGGCAACGGCACCGCCGCTCGCATCCTCGACGTAGGTCGCGCGCGCCTTCAGCCGCGTCCACACCCCGCGCCCGATGGTGCCCGCAGGGCCATGCCCTCCCATCGGGTAGCCCGGTATGGGCGTGATGTCGGCCTCGGCGGCCCCGACCCGCAACGCATCCGAGGCAACGTCGTGCGGGACGGGCGCGCGCGGCGCAGCCAGCTCGCCTCCGATGCGATGACCGGCGCAAGCGACGGTCAGCGACATCGATACGGCGATCGCGAATTCAATCACACGACTCATCGCTCCTCCTGATCGGACTTCCTGTGCCATCGCGCCCAGCGCGACGCTAGCACACTCGACGAAATCGAGATCGGGCTGAGAATCCTCTGCGATCAGGACCTCCGGCATGAACCCTGGGACCATTGCGTTGCGATCCAGGACTCCCACGTGGTATCGACGCAGCTCATGTGGGTAATCATGAATCGCACGTGCCAGGCGGCCGTCACCACGAACGCGACGCGCCCGAGGCCTGCACACTGGAGGAAAACGCATGCGAACGTCCCGACTGCAGCCGGTGGTCTTCGCACTCTCGATCATGGCGACGGCGTGCGCACATCCCCAACCAACCATCTGGGGTCTTCCCGACTCCGATCCACACGCATCCCTCGCCGACACGCGGCACGTCACGCGCGAGCGCGTCCAGGCGATCGGAGATGCCCTGGCGGCGCGGCGCGGCGGCGGCAACCTCGAAGGCGAAGCGCTCACGGTGCTGACCGACGCATACCTGGCGCTGGGAAACGATCCCGATCGCGTGCCCACCGAGTTCGACGACGCGTGGCTGACCGTGCAGCGATTCCCCCGCCTCACGTTTCCGGCGCTCCGCGAACCGCAGGACCTCGAGGACGCCAAGGGCGCGACACATCGGAGCTGGCTCGTGCCCGTGATCGTCGACAATCGGCCAACCCACCTGGAGCGCATTCTCGCCTCGCTCCCCATCGCACCGGAGGCGGGCGCGCGACGCAAGCGACGCGAGCAATTCCCCACCTCGATCGCGTTCTGGCTCGAGCACGGCGCGCTCACCGAACCGAGCCAACGCAACCCCGTCGCGCTCGATGCTCACCGTGTGACGTTGCCTTCGGATGCGAAGATCGTGGACCGTCCTGAGTGGAAGTACACGATGCCGCCGTCGTCGTTCGAAGACACGCTGCCGTACGTGTTCGAGATCCCGTACGGATGCCCCCAGTGCAGCGCGCCCGGCTTCTACAACGTGCGCATCCTGCCGCGCCTGGTCGACGACGACACGACGGCGGGCGGCGAGCCCCTCGAGCTGACGCAGCGGCTGGCCGAGGGAGACTGGTACGGTGCCCTTCCCGCTCTCGCACGGCTGCCGTTGGACGCGGCGCACGCGAAGGAAGCCGCGCGCGGGCTGGAGGCGCTCGCCGACTCGGCCCGCAAGCACCCGGCCGTTCAATTCCACGATCGATTGGAGAAGATCCGCGAACGCCTCGCCGAGTGCGCCGAGGCATTGCGGACCGACGCACGCGACCAGGCGACGCAACCGAGCCCGGAGCTGCTCGCGGCGCGCGATCAGATCGGAGCCGCCATCGACGCGTTGCTGATGGACGAGTCGTCGCTCGCACCCGTCGCGCTCGACGAGTCCCACCCCGCTTCCGAACCATTCAGTTTCGTGATCGTCGGCGACTTCCAGTATCACCGGGACTTCACGGCGCTTCATCGTTTTCTGAGCAGCGTCAGCTACGACGCGTCGGGCTACGCGCCTCACGGGTCGAACGATCTCGTTGCCAGCGATCCCGCGCTGGCGGCCGCCCGCGCGGCGAAGTTCGTCGTGGTCGTGGGGGATCTGGCGGACGGCGCGGCGGGGAGCGCCATCCCGCAACTGGTCGCGAATTTCTTCGGCCTCTATCCACCACGGTCGCCCTACCGCGACACCGCGGATTCGGATGGCCACGAGTACCAAGAGCTACGACACCAGCTCGCCAAGCTCGACAAGCCGGTGTTCGCGGTCCCGGGGAATCACGATGGATTCATCGGGTCGGCCGGCGTGCTGCACCACCTGCTCTACCTCTTCGGCAGGTACCTGGTGGCCGCCCCGATGGGAGGCATCGCGGCGAGCTCGCATGATCCTGACCTCTTCCAGATCGCGGATCGGGCCCGATTCCTCGAGCAAGCGGCTCGCTTCATCCCCACGCTGGTCGCCTTGCGCGTGGGCGACGGTGGGCTAGGCATCTCGGGCTTTGCCCCGCTCTACGACGGGCTCAACGAATGGCAGCGTTACCTCGGGCCCTTGCACGTCGCGTTTCGGTATCGCGACCGGGCGTTCGTCGGAGTCAACAGCTACAGCCTCCCCTCGGCGTCGCGGTCTCAGGTCGGCGCCGTCGCCTACAACTGGGGAGGCGAGCTGCAGCCAGACGACGTCACGTGGCTCGACGGCATGTTGAGCTGGACCGGGAAATCCGCCGGTAGGCCGGCGGCGGTCGACCAGTTCTTGTTCATGCACCACGATCCGCGCGGCCGGACGCCGACGAAGCGGACGTTCGAAGACGATCCGCACGGGGACTACGATCCCAAGTCCACCTGGCTGGGCAGCATCACGCTCGGTTACGGCGGACTCTTCGAAGACGCCAACGCTCCGATCTCGATCTCTTGGCCGGTGCTGACGCCGGCGTTCAGCTACGGAGTGCGTGCCATCAACAACTGGTTGCGGGACAGCGAATTCCAGCAAGAGTGGATGATGAGCAATCCGCTCGGTCCCGATCCCCACGGGACGACTCCGGACGTGCTGGGGACGATCTACGAGCACCTGCCGAGCGCGAACGCACCGGACGGCCAGCACGACGCAAGAGGTGGGCGGCTCACCCATCTCTTCTTCGCGCACGACGACATTCCTGCACAGAGCCGATGGCTTTGCGGGACCCTCGACGCCTCCGCGTGTCGAGCCTGGTTCAGCGCAGGCGACGGAGCAGCGTCGGATTCCTGGTGGGTGAAACCTGCCCAGTTCGGCTTCAAGATCTCGGAGCGCGCCGATCACCTGCTCCGGGAGACGACTCCGAGCGTGGACGGTGTGCGTGATGCCACCGTGATCCGCTTGGACGACGTGGGACAGGTGGGAGACCCACACGGAATGCAGATCGTGACGGTGTCCGCGGGAGGCGCCGCCGAAACCACGTGGGTGCCGTTGCCGCGCTGACGCCCACCCCGATCACGCGCGGACGCGGCGGCGCGACGCCGGCGGTTTGGTGCGATGACGCAGCCGTGGGATTCAGCCAGGCTTCGCGCCGCCTCGACGCGCTCGGCGAATCCCATGGCGAAGACGATCCCTTCGGACGACGTCACCCCACCCAGCGCGCCGCGCTTCGATTCGCCCTCCACCGTCCTGCTCGTCGCGGCAACCGGAGCGCTCGCCGCCACGCTCGTCTTCTGGGCGGCGGTGGTGCCGGCCCTACCGGCGCATTGGCAGGCGCGGCTGGCTTCCATAGAGCTGCGACGGCTGCCGTGGGTGACGCTCAATCCGCTCGGCTATCTGGGCTTCGCGCTGGTATTCGTGCTCGAGTGGTGGATCCCCGCCGATCCGCGCCAGCGCATCGCGTCGCGCGGTCTGCTTCACGATCTCGGTTGGGCGGCGATCACGACCGGCTCGAAGCTCCTCTTCCTGACGGCCTACGCGGCCGCGCTGCGCACCTTCGCCAAGGAACATCTGTCGTTTCTCGTGATCGACGCCGCAGCGCAGTGGCCCGTCGGAGTGCGGGTCACGATCGCCGTGCTGATCGACGACTTCGTGGGTTGGGGTGGACATTGGGTGCGCCACAAGGTGCCGGCGCTGTGGGCGCTGCACGCGGTCCACCACTCGCAGCGCGAGCTCAATCTGCTCTCCGACCTACGCAACCATCCACTCGAGCAAGCGCTCACCACCACGCTCCACTTGGCCACGCTCGTACTGTTCGGAGCACCGCTGACCCTCACCGCGATCTACCCGCTGGCGCGCAGCACCTTCACCCGCTTCTACCACGCCAACATCCGCACCAATCTGGGGTGGCTGCGCTTCTTGTTGGTCACGCCCCAGAGCCACCGCATCCACCATTCGGTGGAGGAGCGACATCGCGACAAGAACTTCGGCACCACGTTTTCCATCTGGGACTGGCTCTTTGGCACGGCGTATGCCGATTGCACCGAGTATCCGGTCACGGGCATCGAGGATCCGCGTTTCGTCCACGAGCAAGAACGTCCGCTCACGGCGCTCCCCACGACCTTTCTCGCCCAGCTCATCTACCCATTTCGCGCCTGGCGCGATCTGGCTCGCGGCGCGGACAGCGCTCCAGTAACGCTCTCGGCTCACTGACACGAGCACCCGAGGCCCATTGGAAACCGGCTTCGTCCGCGTGCTGACGTGGCGAGGCGTGCCGGTGCTCGCGCATTGGTCCACGCTCGCGTTCGCGGTCGCGAGCGTCACGGCTGGGCGGCGAAGCGTCGGCGGGACGCTCGGGGTCTGGCTGCTGATCCTCGCCCACGAGTACGGACACGCCTGGATGTGCCGGCGCTTTCGCGTGCGGGTGTGCGAGATCCGCGTCCTTCCCTTCGCGGGCGAATGCGTTCACGAAGCGACCTCGAGCATGCGCGCCCGGGTCGCGATCGCTTGGGGCGGAGTGCTGGCGCAGCTCGTGCTCTTCGTGGCCGCACTGGTGCTGGTGGGCTTCAACCCGTTTCGGATCGGGCCCACCAACCTGCTCGGCGTGTTCCTGGGACCGAACCTCGGGATGATCGTTCTCAACCTACTGCCGATCCCGCCCCTCGACGGCTACACGGCCTGGCGGCTCGCATACCTCGTTCGCGACCGAACGCCGAGATTCGATCGCAGCCACGAGACGTGAGCGCTGGCGAGTGCCCGGTCGACCGGCACCTCGCGCCGCGCTCCGCGTCCGCTCAGAAGCCGAGACGGCGCAGGCGCTGGTCGAGATAGAGCGATTGGGGCTCGAGGGTGGCGCCTTGGTTCTGGCCCTCGACGAAATCCTGCGGCGCCGTGCCGGCGGCGTTGCCGAGCGCGAGCGAGGTGTTCACGTTCATCCCCTGGGTGCCGATCACGTAACCCCAGCCGTATTGCATCGACTGCAACAAGCCGCCGCCCGAGACGTTCCAGAATGCCGTCTGCGTGGCGGTGATGCCGGCGCCCGTGCTCTCGAGCCCACGGTTCTCTGCCTTCCAGCCGTCGCTCAAGGTGGAGGAATCGATGAGATTGGCCGTGGCCAGCGAGTGATGGAACTCCGAGTAGCACGGGGTGTAGATGTTGAGATCCGGGCTGAGTCCGCACTTGCTGCCCGACGAGCTCACCCGAAGCCACACGCAACCCGTGGTACCGAAGCCCCAGTTCTGAATGAAGTTGTGGCGCCCGTCGCGGGCGACGCTGTCGCGAGTCAGAACCTCGTTCGACATCGAGATCTCGAAGAGATAGCCGCTGCCACCGTCTCCGCGGTTCTGCGCCTTTTCGAGGGTGGTGTCGGTGACGGTCACGCGCTTCGAGTCGAGCACGTCGAGGCCGCCGTTCTGCAAGTGGTAGCCGGCGGCGGGCGGATACGGGCTCGCGAAGCTCGCCACGTTCCGCACCCAGGCGTCCTTCACGTCCTCCAGCAGGATCACGTGGTTCCTGACCTCGGTCCACGCGTCCGCCCACGCCACCGCGTTGGAGAGCGCAAGGTTCTCGATGCCCACCTCGGAGACCCATCCGCTCTCGCGGCGCACGCTCGCGGAATCACGGAGCTTCGCCGGGTAGCGCATCGGCACGTCGAAGGTGAGCTTCCACGCGCCCGACACCGGCGTGATCGCCACGATCTTGCGCTTGAAGAACGACTCCCACTGGCCGTTGAACGCCTGCCAGGTGCCCGTCATGTTGTGCTCGGCGATGAACTCGGGCGTGATGATCCAGCCCACGCTCACGTCGTCGCCGACCGCGAGCCCGCTCACGTCCGCGACCTGGACGTCCAGCGCACCGTTCGCGCCGTCGACCACCAGCGCGTGATCCGCGCCACGGCTCACGCTGCCGTGGATCCAGACGTGGCCGTGATCGCCCATGCCCGCGAAGCGCGTGAAATAGATCTTGGTCGCGCTCTCGCCCGCGCCGCGGATCACCACGTTCGACGCGGCGACCTCCAGCACTCCGTCACAGCGGTAGGTACCGGCGGGCACCCAAACGACCCCACCGCCGGCGAGCTCGGCAGCATCGATCGCCTGCTGGATCGCAGCCGTCGAATCGACGGTCCCTGACGGATCCGCGCCGTAACCGGCCACCACGTCGAACGTCGCGCCAGGTGGGTTGGTGGGGGGCTCGATCGCACCGTTGTGGTAGCCGGCATACGAGAAGTCGTGGAGAAAACGGCCCTGGGCGTCCGCGAATCCCGGCGTCCAGTTGGGGGGGTAGAGCGTGCTGCGCCAGGTCGACGGCGGGCACTGTGCACCCACGCTCAGGAGACCCGCCACGAGCGCGAGGCTCGCGACGGGCAGAATGCGACGGAATTGCGGGCGATTCACAGGTGGGCTCACTCTCGCCGGAATGCAGGGATGATCGTCGAGCAAGATGCGTTCCTCGAGTGTCCCAACCGGCTTCGGGCGGGGTCAAACGACGGGTACCGGTATGCCGACCGCGAACGGCGCCGATCAACCGCCGTCGCCGAGGTCGAGCGAGGCACAGGCGTCCGTGGCCACGCTCGCGTGGCCCTGGGTGTCGATCGGGCTGACGGCGCCGCGAACGACGCACGTATCCGGGCTCATCAGCGAGACCTGCGCATCGCCCGAAGCGGCGATCCCATGATCGCCACCGGCCTCGATCACGAGCGCGCCAGCGCTGGTCAAGTCCACGCGCGGTGTGCCGCTCGCGTCGATGCCGTTCCCCGAGGCGGTGCAGCCGAGATCGCCGTCCGTCGTCACGAGACGGACAGCAGAAGTGCCGCGCGTGTCGATGCAGCGCCCGCACTCGGTGAGCGCGATCGCGCGCGCACGGACGTCGAGCTCGCAGTTGCCCTCGGTGCGCACACACGCGTCACCGCCGCCGTCGACGATCAACGCCGTGGACTCACCCAGATCCAGGCTCAGCTCGCCGGCCGTGCAGGAAAGCGCGTCGCGCGTGACCACGGCGTCGCTCACTTCCGCATCGTCGGGTGCGAGCGTGACCGTGATCGAGAACGACTCACCCTCGGGCACCGTCACCGTCACGGACACATCCACGCCCTGTGCCGCGAAGTGCAACGTCACCAGACCGGGCGCGACGACGAGCTGAAACTCACCCTCCGCGGTCGTCTGCGTCGTATCGACGACCACGCCGTCTTGCGACGCCGAGACCGTGATGCTCGCGACGCTCGCGACGGTGCGCGCGGCGAGGGCGGGCGCGCCTTCGACGACGCGTCCGTGGATCGCCACCTCCTCCGCAGGCTGCTGCGAAGCGTCCCCCGACGAGCCACAGCCCGCAACGACGACCAGCATCCATGCGTACACGATCGCGCCGCGCCCGCGCCAGGTCGGCCGCGGCATCCGATGGGTCGTACCGTTCGGTTCGTTCGACTGCAGGTTCTCGTGCATGGTCTCCTCCGCGGAGGCCACGCCGGCAACCACACCGATGGGTCGGTCCGCGACGCATCGATGCAGATGCAGCGCGACTCCGGTGAATGACTCAACGTAACCGGGACAGCCCCTGCACCCGCACCGATGCGTCGCCACGGCGCCGCAGCGAAGCGCCGACGCAGAGCGCTCGTGAGCCCGAGGCGAACCCAGCCGAGGCGAGGAACGATCCGTGAGCCCGCCCACCGACGCACTCTCGATCCGCTACGCCGACGCGCACCTCTTGGCGATCGACAAGCCCACGGGTCTGCTCGTCCATCGCACGCGAGAGGCTGCGGGTGTGGAGGATTGTGCGCTCAGCCGCGTGCGGCGCGAGACCGGCACCTACGTGTTCCCGGTCCACCGCTTGGACCGAGCCACTTCGGGCGTGTTGCTCTTCGCACGGGACCAGGAAGTAGCGAGCGCTCTCGCCCGTGCGTTTGCGTGCGGTGCCGTCCACAAGCGCTACCTGGCGCTGGTTCGCGGCTGGCTCGATCGCGAAGGAATGATCGATCACCCGCTGGTGCGCGATTTCGAGCGGCCTGCTGCCGGCCAACCGCTGCTCGGGGCGCGCACGGCGTGGCGACGGCTGGCGCGAATCGAGTGCGCATTCGCGGTGGGCTCGCGCCACCCGACCTCGCGCTACGCGCTCGTGGAAGCGCGTCCCGAGACCGGCCGGCGGCAACAGATCCGGCGCCACTTTCATCACGCCTCGCATCCCGTGATCGGCGACACCACCCACGGCGACGGCGCGCACAACCGGGCGGTGGCGGCGTGGCTCGGGCACACACGGCTCTGGCTGCACGCACGCGCAATCACCTTCGTGCATCCCGTGAGTGGCACGCCGATCACCATCGAAGCGCCGCTCGGCGGCGATTGGCAGCGGCTACTCGCACACGACGGCTGGCAATGGGACGCGGACGAGGCTGAGCGAGCGCCGCCTCGTTGAGCGCCGCTACGAGCCGGCTTGGGGGTGGGGCCCCGGAAAAGTCGCGCCCGTTGGGGTGCGGGGGCTTCGCAAGCCCCCGCAAGACACGTCGGGGCGGGGG
>CAYUSL010000045.1:0-7507 GCA_964447125.1 uncultured bacterium
CGTGGCTCGTGGAAGCGCTTGGCCACGAGGTGCGCTATCAGGCGCGTGACTGCCGCGCTGGCCACAACTTCCTCGACTGGATGAACGAGCAGGCGCGCAGCGCCGATGCCACGCTCGCGCTCCTTTCGCCGGATTCGGCGCGCTCCAAATTCTGCCGAATCGAATGGTGGTCTGAGCTGGTCGACGATCCCGACGGCAGCCAGCGCCGCTTCATTCCCATTCGCGTCCGAGCCGGCGAGTTGGAGCCGTTGCTCAAATCCCACGTGTACATCGACCTGGTCGGGAAGCGCGAAGAGGAAGCCCAGCGCCTGATCCGCTCGGCGCTGAGCGAGAAGGCCGAAGCTCCCGACGGCTCGTCGCCACCACCCTTCCCCAACGCCCCCGCCCCTGCACCGAGCGGCTTTCCCGGCTCCGCGGACGACCTCGCCGACTACCGCCGGTGGGCACTCGAGCATCACGGCTGCGTCAAGATGGTCGGCCTCGGCGCCGGCCATTTCGAGCCCGACTTCGAGGAGATCTACGTCCCGCTCAGGCTTTCGGCTCGCGGAGAGCTGCGATTGGAGTCGCGCGCGTTCGGCGTGGACGGCCCGCTCGAGAGCGGCGACTTCTCGATCGAGCACGCCGCTCGCCTCGCGTGCGAACGGAAGCATGGACGCGGGCTGGTCGTCCTCGGTGAGCCGGGATCGGGGAAAACCACCGCGCTCCGGAAGCTGCTGCACGTTGCCTTGACCGAAGGCGGCGCCGCCATCGGCCTCTCGCCCGCCACGGTCCCCGTCTTCCTCCGCTGCCGGCGCATCACCCCCGCCGACCTCGAGCATTCGATCGCGGCGAGGATCGACAAAGAGCTCGCCGAGCTGGCACCGGGAACCTTCACGCGCGGGCTCGGCGAGAAGCTCTGGATGCGCGGCCATCTACTGCTCCTCTTCGACGGACTCGACGAGGTCAAAGACGACGGCTTGCGCGCAGCCATCGTTCGTTACGTCCAACAGCGCCTGGAAGGTCACCGCCAGCGGGGCTGCGTGGCCGTGATCTCGTGTCGCTACTCGGGCTACGGAGAGCCCGTCCACTTCGGCGGACGCTTCCTCCACGTCGATCTGCGTCCACTCAATGCCAGCCTCGTGCGGGCGGTGGCGCGCACGTGGTTTCGCGTGGCGCGCCGTGCCCAATCGCCCAATCCCGCTGGCTGGGCGTCCCTCGATGCGAAGGCGCTCAGCGAGGCCGATGCCCTCGCCGACCGCCTCGACTCCCCGGAGCTTTCGAGCCAGCACTTGCTCGAGCTGGTATCCACCCCGCTCTTGCTCACGCTGCTCTGCATCGTGGTGGTGCAAGGCGGTGACGTCCCGAAGCGGCGCACCGAGTTCTACGAGCGCTGCCTGGGCGTGCTGTTGCGGCGCCCCCGCCACGAGCGCGACGCACCCTCGCCCCTCGAACCCGATCGCGCGCTGGACTTGTTGATGCCGCTCGCGTGGGATCTTCATCGCGCAGGCCGCCGCGACGACCTGACTCCTGCGGACTTCGAGCGCATCACCCGCGCGCAGCGGCAGCAAATCGAACGAAGCGTTGGTTCCGCGCTCGACGCCTCGGAGCTTCTGCGCTGGCTCCACCGCGACGCCGGCGTTCTCGAGGAATACGCGCCCGATCTCTTCGGTTTCGCGCACCTGGGCCTGCAGGAGCATCTCGCCGCCCGCCACGTCGCGAAGCGCGGCGGCAAGGCCATGGAGCACCTCGCCGCATCGTTCGGCGACGAGTGGTGGCAGGAAGTGACCCTGCTTTTGCTCGGCCTCCCCGGGTACAGCGTCTTCGCTCCGTTCATGGAGCAGGTCGCACGCAGCGACCGGCTCATTCTCCACGCTGAGCTTTTGCGCCGCTCACTCGACGACAGCTACGAGATCACGCCCACTCCGTTCGTGGAGGTGGTCGCGGACGACGCGGTGGACCCGGCAGCGAAGGCCGCGATCCTGCGGGCGTTCCTCGGGCGCAAAGAGTCCTCGCTCGCGGAAGCGGCGCTCCCGCTCGTCGAGCACGTAAACGCCGACCTGGCCGCGCTCGCGCGGCGGCTCGCCGAGGAAGTGGACGTGCCGCTACCCGACGCCGTGCTCGCCCGCGACCGCGCGCGTGAGGCGCAAGTCAGGAGCGCCGCGGACATCCAGTGCGCGCGGGCGGACCCTTTCACCGAGCCATCCACGGGCATTCGGTTCCTGCCGGTCCCCGGTGGCACCTTCGACATGGGAGCCGAGGACTTGCCGTACGCACGCCCGGTCTATCGGGTCCGTGTTTCGCCGTTCTTGCTCGCCGAGACCCCGGTCACGAACGCCCAGTACCGGGTTTTTCTCGAAGCGACCCACCACGACGAGCCGAGACACTGGCGAGATCGTCGCTTCTCGGCCCCCGATCAGCCAGTGGTTGGAGTGAGCTGGCACGACGCGGTCGCGTTCTGCGCCTGGCTGAGCGAACGCTCGACTCGTCTCATTCAGCTACCCACAGAAGCTCAGTGGGAGCGCGGGGCGCGTGGCGAGGACGGCAGGCAGTTTCCGTGGGGGAACGAGGCCCCGGACCGAACCCGCGCTGTCTACGATCTCAGCTTGGAGGATCAGGCAGCCCCGGTGGGATCTGTGCCTGCCGGTGCCGGTCCCTTCGGACACCAAGATCTCGCCGGGAACGTCTGGGAATGGTGCCTCGATGTGTGGGATGAGCACGCGTACGCCGAGCGGCAATCTGGTGTCGTCGTCGACCCGGTCATAGGCGATGCAAACGCACGCGCGGCAACGGCGCGCACCGTTAGCATGGTCGATCGAATGAAGCGCGCCGTTGGCATCCGGAATCACGCTGATGGTGTTCGGGACGGAGCACCAACTCGGAGAGTGCTGCGGGGCGGCGCCTTTTGGAGCCCTGCCGGGGACCTGCGCTCGGCGGGCCGGGGCGGGGCTCCGGCTGGCAGCCTCATCGGCTTCATCGGCTTTCGCGTCGCCGCCTCCCCCGCGAGCGCAGTCGGTCCGTGAGCTTCGAGCTGAACCAACAGACTCCACGAACGCCACCGCATCCAATGGCGCCCAACGCGATCCCCTGCAGCGGTAGCAGGCGTGAGCCATTCGATAGATATCAAGCCCCAGAGCAAGCGCCACCGAGCTCAAACACTGGCCATTGAAAGCACACCGCTCGGCGCCGCTCACCGCTGAACGTCATCACCAGGGAGGGCAAAATGCGCCTTCACCTCCTCGCGGCCAAATTCATTTACCAGCCCCAGAACAATTCGCGCCCGTGATGACGCGTGCCAATATCCCGCATATGGGGTATCCTTTAACACTTCATCATCCGACACCCAGCGTTTCATATTCTCCACTGTCCATGTCGGCGCCAACTCCGGTGGCACCATGAGATTTTCTTGCCGATCGATCGCCGTGTTCCATCTCCGATACACCTCGTCTAGCGTCAAGCCCACTTTCGCCACCGCCAGCAAGTTTGCTGCTATACTCGTCGCCTCAAGGCACAATGCCGAAATATAGATGTCTTTTCGATCCAATTCGACATTCAGCTCCTCTCGTGCACCTCGAATCGCGGTGTCGAACGGCGTCTCATCGCCATCAAAGTATCTCGCGCGTCGCCCATGCGCCGCATCGTATATATGCGGAAACGTCATCTGCTCCTCGAACGATGCAGATATACGCGTCCGTTGATTGCTAACGCCAACGCGCTTGTTAAGAACAACCCGATTGTCTGCGGTAATGACGAGACAGTGCACCGCTAAGTGATGAGGAAACAAATACGCCCGCTTGTCAGCGACCAACGACAATACCGAACGCCAAAACGACGTCCACACATCGCCATAGATATGCCGATCCTCATTTTCCAGCACCTCCTGAACTCCATGCACCAGCGACCAATCCGTAAGCTGCACGCCAAGCGTGAGCCCTCCACCTCGAAAATTTATATTTGGCTCCTCCAGCAAATCAACGAGCGAGTAACGAGGAGTCGTTACATATCGAACAACTTCAAACTGTTGATCCATGCTCTCCTTTACATCAAGAAGCGCACCAGCCGGCTGATAAAATGATAGTGATTTTTTTAGCACAATGTCTTTGTCTGTCCATCGCTTGCAATAGAAATCATTAGGATATCCTGCCAAGAATATGCAGTCATCGATTGAAGCGTCTCTCACGATTCGATGTTGATTTGTGAGAGATCGGCCAGGGCCGAGCCGCACCCTACGCGAGGCAGCAGCGACCACATCG
Organism: uncultured bacterium; assembly: GCA_964447125.1. Taxonomy (GTDB): domain Bacteria; phylum JADJOY01; class JADJOY01; order JADJOY01; family JADJOY01; genus JADJOY01. Next base: position 4,230 of record CAYUSL010000045.1, read on the forward strand.
CAAACCATCCCTTCTACAAATGGCGATTTCTTGTCGACCCGATCCTCATCAGTACGCAGCAAAGCGCTCTTGATATGGTCGACAAGATCCGCAAGAAGGGGCGCGATCTCGTCATGGCTCTGATATAAAATCACTTGCACGTTGTAGCGAGACCAAAAAGCCTCAACAGCAGCCTCTCCTCGGCGAACAAGCGCGTAATGAGGAGCCGTATAAGACTTAAAGACTGAGAAGAGAGATTCCAGCGTTGCCAGAATCGCTTGATCGCGAAGCCCAAACCCGAGGAACAATATCGTATTCGCCAGAAGTGGACTTCGAAACGCAATATCATAAGCTTGATCACTCTTATAGAGTCGGTCGTAGTCACTTGTTGTAAATATTATACTCTCAGGATCTTCAATTGTACCATGAATCTTAAACAAAGTTGGTCTCGCATGCAATGAAAACAAATCAACCAACTTGGACTTATGAAGTGGCGTAACGACTTCCGGTCGCTGAGGAGCCGCATCTTCTAAAACAGTATCGAAGTTTGTCGTGATAATTAAAGGCGGCCGCAGTTGCCACAACAGCGCTTGCGTTGTCATGCGGGGGTCGTTCGGGCGCCTCCCAAATAGCTGTCGCAGCTCTTCCCTGTACGCAGATCGGCCCAGCTTGTCCAACGCACGCTGCGCAGCCTGCGGATAGTCGCCGTCGTCTCGAAGCGCGAGCACAACGTCCGGGTTGGCGCGCTTTTCTTGGCGGCAGCGGGCCGCCAGCGCCTCGATTGCGTCGTCCCACGTCGGCAGACCCAACGCAGCCGAAAGCCCAGATCCCACAAAAGGGATGCACGTGCGCGCCTCGAACGCCTTAGTTAAAGACGATGGCAGTGTATCAACGAGTTTCATCATCTAATCGATTCGTTGTTTAGGATGTTTTCTTAACATAGAGACCAAATAGTTGCACGTGGAACGTACGCCGACCTGAAGCGTGGTTTCAGCACGCCAACCAAGCTCCTCATGGGCTAGACCTGGATTCGCTACAATGCTCCCAACGTAGCCGATCGGCGCAGGAATGAAGCGTGGCATGATGTGAGTGCCCAGAGTCGAGTTGATCGCTTCAACCAGGGACAGGGAAGACGTTCCTATTCCGGTACCGACATTAACTATAGGTGGGCAACGATCCGCTTCCACCATCTTGATGAGGATCGCTACGATATCAGCGATGAAGACATAGTCGCGAGACTGCTGTCCGTCAGCAAATATTGTTGGACGGCGATCGTGGATCATTTCATATATAAACTTACTTACAGTACTTGCATAGGCAAGCTTGTCGAGCTCCCCGGCGCCATAACCGGTAAAGATTCGCGCGATTCGAACGTCTTGCCCCTCAATGCGACTTTGCCGGAGGATGGCTTCGGCCTCTACCTTGGCCGCCGCGTAGAGGTTGGGTGGACTGGGCAAAGGCTGGGATTCAGCTACGGGAACTGCCGACTCACCGTAGATTGTACACGATGAAGGAAAGACGAACCTTCCCCTGTAGCCATGAAGCACGTTACGGAGACCATCGATTGCGGTACGATGGGCGCCCGCAGGATCCTGTACAAAAAGAAGGGAGCTTGACGGTCCTGCGAGGTGGACTAGAACCTCAATGTCCTGGAGTCGCGATGTGATGGAACCGTCGAAGATATCGCAACCATCCGCGAGGTCGATTGGCATCACCCGATGGCTTCTGCGCAGAAGTGCTTCGCAAAGGGGTCGCCCCAAGAAGCCGGCGGAACCGGTGACCGCGACGTTTAGCGACCGGGGCACGGTGAACGAGGTCATGGACGACGTTCCAACAGTACGCCGATACCGCACCCGGACATTCCTGACTGCGCAGATGGCCACAACGAACAGTATCCCATCTAACGGGCTCGGGCCGAGGCCGCGTGTCGTCGCACGTCAGCCGCTGTCCGGGATAGGTGTCGATCGGATCCGATTGGACCAGACCGCGGCGGGGCGGAATAGACGCCGTTCATCTCGGAATTGTTGAGGAGGACGAGGCCTGGGTCAAGCGGCTCGGGTTCAAGTTGTACGGCGCAGGTTCCAACGCGTGTCACTCGGCCTGACGGCGCGGTCGAAGATTTCACAAGAACGGACATTTAGAGAGATCGCATGCGTCGCCCCGGGACCCCCTTTTGCGGGCCAAGGTTCAAGGGTCCACCGTGCTCGCGGGGGAGGCGGCGACGCGAAAGCCGACGTCGTGGTCGCGGTAGCCAGCCGGATCCCAATACCAGCTCGCCGAGCGCAGGCTCACGGCAGGGCCCCAAAAGGCGCCGCCCCGCAGCCCCCGAACCGCCCGCCCGTACCCGTCGCGTTCCCAACGCTCGAGATTCTCCGCGGACACCTGAGCGGCGCGATCGTCGCTGCACCACTCCCACACGTTCCCCGCCAAGTCGAGATGCCCACCCGGCGCAGCGCCTCTTGGGTAGATACCGACCGGTGTGGCGCGGTCGAGCTTTCCACCCTCGAAGTTCGCGAGTTCCGGAGTCGGCTTCGCTCCTCCCCATGGGTACTCGCCCGCCGGGTGAGTCGCGGCGGCCTCCCACTCTTCCTCGGTAGGCAGCCGCACCAACCCGCCTTCCATCTCGGTGCGCCAGGCGCAATAGGCTTCGGCCTCGTACCAGGAGACGCTCACCACGGGGCAGTTGCTGGTCTCGAGCTGCTGCTCCCACGAGGCCGGCTCAGTCCAGCCGTGCTGCTGTCGGAGCTTCCAACCGTCTGCGGACCAGAAACGCCGCTCGTTGTAGCCGCCTGCGTCCACGAACTCCCGATACTCCTCCACGGTGACCGGATACTTGCCGAGGAGCACGCTCGGGTGACCGGGGATCGGCAGCAGCTTCGGCTCGACGGAACGGAAGCGCGGATCGCCGCCACGACCGAGCGCTTCGGCCACGGCAATCCGGTCACTCACCGGAACTTGCGCGGCGCCCTCCACGGTGAAGATCGCCAGCGAGCGATCGAGGGCGTCTTGGTAGGTCTTCATGAGCGCGGCCGGTGCGGCGTAGCCCTCGGTGGCGACGTAACAGAGCAGCCGCCCCACGAGGCCGGCGGCGCGTGCTGAGGCAGCTAGCTCTTCGTTCCGTTCCCGCTTGCCCTTGGCTCGGGTGCTGGCGCCGCCGCGGCGCGCGTCGGCTGGGCGCTTTGCGGAATCGAGGCAACGGGCGAGCGTGCGCTCCAGGAGCAGATCCACGCGGCTTTGGCCGTTTTCGAGGAGGCAGCCGGGAAGAAACTCGATGGTCTCGCGCCACTGCGGGTCTTCGA
>CAYUSL010000045.1:7607-22243 GCA_964447125.1 uncultured bacterium
TCGAGGAGGCAGCCGGGAAGAAACTCGATGGTCTCGCGCCACTGCGGGTCTTCGAGATGCTTGCTAGCGATGGGCCACCAGGCGTCATCGCCTCTCTCGCCATCGCCCATCCAGGCGAGCTGTTGGGCGGCGAGAAACTCTTGGAACGTGAGGTGCCAGAACCGCACCTGGCCGCCGCTCCACTCCTCCACGATCCCGCTGCCCGTGCATTCGAAGCGGAGCCAGTCGATGGCGCGGCGCCGCCGCGCTTGGGCATCGTCTCCGGGCCACGTGCGCTGCACCACGGGCTCGATGAGCCGTGCTGCCTCTCCCAGCTCGACGGCGGTTCGCTTCTTGCCGTCCGGTCCCATCATCGCGAGCGCCAAGAGCGCGAAGGCCGTGTGCGCGAAGTGCTCGGTGTAGCCCTGCGCCTGGCGCAGCTCGCGGCGGGCGTTCTCGAGCCAACGGATGACCGCGGCGTAGACGCGCGCTTTCCCCTCCGGGATCTGGCGTTCGTTCCAGTGGACGACGCAGAGGCACGTGAGCATGACCGGGTTCGCCGCCAGGCGCCGGATGCGCGCGCGGCCGGTGATCTCCGCGCGCAGCGACGCGAGGTAAGCGCGCCCGTCGGCGGGAAGCGCGGCTTCCTCCGGACTGGACGCGCCGTAGAGAACCGCGACCCAGCGCGACAGGAACTCGTCGATCTCGGGCAGCGCCAGCTCGTCGACGGTGACGCTCTCGAAGCCGAGCTCGCCGCGCAGCACGTCGGTGTCGATGGGCCTGCTCGTCACCACCAGCGGGCACCGCGACCACGACTTCGCCTGCGCCACATCCCGAATCACATCCTGGACGACAGGTCGCACGGACGGGTCCGCCGCTTCGTCGAGGCCGTCGAGGAGCAGGAGGGCTTCGCCGCGGGTGAGAAGCTCGTCCCAGAAGGCCGAGTCCGGTCCGTTCTCACCGCATTGCTCGGCGAGGAGATCGAGGATCCAGCGCCGCGGGTGAAGCTCGTGGGTACGCGCGCCGTTCTTCCGGATCAGCGTCGCGAGCGAGCCGAACGTCACGAGGATTGGCACTGGCGGAAGGGAAGCACCGTGGCTCCCGGCCGATGCTACGTCGGCCGGCAGGCCGAGGTGGGTCTCGCGCCAGGTCGGCCCGGCTGGGCACGGCATGCCGAGCCGGTCGCGCGCGAGCATGCAGGCCACGAGCCTGAGGAACGTGGACTTCCCTGCACCAGGCTGACCGTCGATGAGGAGCAGGCGCTGCCTGGGCAGGACTTCGGCGAGCAGTACGCGGTCGCCGCGGGTGGCGAAGCGCGCAAGCGATTCGCTGCTTGCGAGGTCCGATTCGCCGGTGGCAAGGGGCGCGCGCGTCCTGAGTGGCGTGTAAAGCGACTCGATGCTCGGGCGGCTGGCGGAACGGGTGCGACCTGGCGCCGAGGCGATTCCCTTGATGTCGATCGAAGAAGTGCGCTGTTCCAGCGCCTCCAGGTAGGCGTTAAGACCCGCGCGCCGACTCGGGTGAGCGCCGCCGTGGGTTTCGTAGATCCACTTGCCGAGGCTCGCGGCGACCTGCGCGGCGAGGTTATCGGCGGTGGTGAACTCGGCGCGGACGTATTGGTTCAGATGGTCGCGCAGCATCCCGAGCGACCGGAGGCGCTTCCAGACCGAGAGCGCATCCTCATCGCTCGTGGCGCGGGCGAGATCGTCCTGCTCGCGACCGTGCGGCCACTCGACGTCGGCGTTCACGAGGAAGGCGAACACAGGCACGGGCTTGGCGGCTGATTCCGCCGTATCCACCTCCAGCCAAGTGATGCTCCGCTCGCCGTCGCCTCCCTCGGCCACGCTCGGCACCCAGCCGTAGCGGTGCGCCACCATCACGACGATCGCATCCGCCTCGGCGGCGCGCTTCCGGCAGAGCGGCACCGAGCGTTCGGGAATGGCGCCCCAGACCTCCATCTGGTCGGGCACGCCACCCATCGTGCGAATCGCCCGCGAAACCGCCTCGCGATGGGCTGCGAGATCCTGCGCTGTGGACGAGAGGAAGATCCGAAGCGTCATCGTGATGTCCCGAACGCGCTGCGCTGAGTGCGTAGGCGATGCGCCGACCAGCCCATGTGGCCGCGCGCCAGCCGATCCGGCAAAGCCCGTGGCGAATGATCCACAATTCCTGGCGGGCTACGCAAGGCGAAGCCCGCCGCCCATTCCACAGACCATCCGACGCACGAAAGACACACTCCACCCCCAACCACCCGCACCGCGACGTGCTCGACGGCCGGTCGGCGATACGGGGCTTGACCTCAAACAGACATGCAGATATTCATATATCGATGAGTAAGCCACGTGTTGCCGTCGACGATCTGCAGCCGGTCTCGCGGCTCTTCAAGGCGCTCGGTGACGAGACTCGCCTCAAGATCGTGGCGCTCTTGGCGCACGGTGAGCTGTGCGTGTGCCACGTGGAGGCGGCCCTCGCGCTCTCGCAGCCGTCGGTCTCGCGGCATCTGAGCGTGCTGCGCGCCGCAGGCGTGGTCGAGGCCCACCGCAACGGGACGTGGGTCTATTACCGCCTCGCGCGTCAGCAGGACGCGGCGTCGGCGCGCCAGCTCGAGGCGGTCGTCGCCGCATTTCGGGCTCGGGCCGGCATGAAGCGCGAGCTCGAGCGGCTGATGAAGGTCCGCGGTCCTGGCTCCTGCTCCTGAGCCACGAGGATGACGCACGTGAGCACGAATCCCGATCAACCCCGGCGACTCGGTTTCTTCGAGCGCTGGCTCTCGCTCTGGGTGGCGCTCTGCATGCTCGTTGGCGTGGCGATCGGGAAGCTCGCGCCTGGCGCCACGCAGGCGCTGCGTGCGCTGGAGCTGGGCGAGGGCACGCAGATCAACGGCCCGATTGCGGTGCTGATCTGGCTGATGATCTACCCGATGATGCTCAAGATCGACCTCCGGAGCGTGCTGGGCGTGCGGCGCCGCCCACGCGGCATCGTGGTCACGCTGATCGTGAACTGGCTGGTGAAGCCGTTCTCGATGGCGTTTCTGGGCTGGCTCTTCTTCAAGCACCTCTTCCGCGCCTGGATCGATCCCGCGCTCGCCGACCAGTACCTCGCGGGCGTCATCATCCTCGCCGCCGCGCCCTGCACGGCGATGGTGTTCGTGTGGTCGTATCTGGTGCGCGGGGACCCGGCCTACACGCTCGTGCAGGTGTCGGTGAACGACCTGCTCATGCTGGTGCTCTTTGCACCCATCGTGAGCCTGCTGGTGGCTGGCGCGAGCGGGCTCACGGTGCCCTTTGGTGTGCTGCTGGCGAGCGTCGTCGCGTTCATCGTCATCCCGCTGGTCCTAGGAAGCACGAGCCGGTTCGTCCTGATCCGATCGCGCGGGCTGGCTTGGTTCGAGGAGCGGTTCTTGCCGCGGCTCGCACCGATCACGATCGTAGCGCTGCTGCTCACGCTGGTGCTGATCTTCGCGTTCCAGGCCGAGAACCTCACCGCCCGGTTCGTGCACGTGGTGCTGATCGCCATCCCGATCCTCGTCCAGGTCTATTTCAACTCGGGGCTCGCGTACGGGCTCATGAAACGTTTCGGCGTGGAGCACGCGGTAGCGGCGCCGGGCGCGCTCATCGGCGCTAGCAACTTCTTCGAGCTGGCCGTGGCCACCGCCATCGCCCTCTACGGACCACAATCCGGCGCGGCGCTCGCCACCGTCGTGGGCGTGCTCGTGGAAGTGCCAGTGATGCTTTCGGTGTGCGCCGTGTGCAATCGCACCCGAGACTGGTTCCCGGCGGCATCCGTCGCGACCGCACGCTGAGCCGCCGCGCGCGTGGAAGGAAAGAACGTGTCCGACAAGCCAGAAGTGCTCTTCGTGTGCGTCCACAACGCCGGCCGTTCGCAGATGGCTGCCGGGCTCCTCGACCACCACGCCCGAGGCCGCGTGATCGTCCGCTCCGCCGGCAGTGCGCCCGCGAGCTCCATCAACCCGGCGGTGATGGCCGCGATGGCCGAGCTGGGCATCGACCTCGCGCAGGCGTTTCCCAAGCGGCTGACCGACGAAGCGGTGCGCGCCGCCGATGTGGTCATCACGATGGGATGCGGCGACGCGTGTCCCATCTATCCCGGCAAGCGCTACTTGAACTGGGAGCTCGACGATCCTGCAGGGAAGTCGATCGACGCCGTGCGCCCCATCCGCGACGAGATCGAGCGACGCGTTCGCGCGCTACTGGCCGAGCTGCTGCCGGCGTAGCAGCGCTGATCGGTAGCCCGCTCCACTTCGCGTTGGCGGGTATTCTTTTCGCCCGTCGTGGCCGCGTGTTGCGGCTCACGCGAGGCGCGCGGTCCGAATGGATTGCGACCGCCGTGCGACGAAAGGGCGCTCGTCGATGAGAGCGTTGAAACGTTTCCGCGCCACGACCGCGCGACTCTTCGACCGCCGGCGGACCACGCTGCGGATCGTGCTCGGGATTGCAGCGGCGGTGATCGCCTTCGAGCTCGTGTTCATCGTGCTTCACGCCGCTTCGGCGCTCATCGGACCGATCATCGACGTCGATCCCGCGGCACTCGCCTCGGGCCGATTGCGCGTGCTCTGTCTGGGCGAATCGACGACGGCTACCGGTTACCCCGCCGTGCTGCAAGAACGCCTGGAGCGAGCGTTGGGCAGAGATTCGGTGGTGGTGATCAACGCCGGCTGGCGCGGCGTGAGAACCGAGACCATCAAGCGCCGGATTCCGCGCTTCCTGCAGAAGTACCAGCCCGACGTCGTGGTCACCATGATCGGCATCAACGACGAGATCATCGAGCGCAAAGGGAACAGTTGGTACACCAACTCCGCTGTGGGCGACACGATCCAAAACATGGGCGGGATGAACGATCACTCGACCAGCGCGGCGACGGACGAGCGCACGGCCGCGAGCCTGCCCGACTACGCCCGGCCCTATCGCGAGATCGTGGAGCTGCTCGAGAAGGACGGCGTGGCGGTGCTGGCGGCGCAATATCCGATGCGCCCGGTCGCGGACCTCGCGGCGCTGCTGGGACCGAATCCGGACGTTGTCTACGTAGACAACGAAGCGAGCTTCCGGCGCGGCGTCGACGATAAAGGCTTCGAGTACTACTTCGAGGACAAGTTCGCGGGCGACTTCGGGTACATGACGGATGCCGGGATGCGTCTCTTCGCGGACACCGTCGCCGAACGCCTGGTGGCTTCGATGCCGCGCTGGCGCGAGGGCTGTCGCGCGGATGTTCCCGCCGCGCGAGCTCGCCGAATCTGCCGGCTCTTCGCAGGCGACGCCAGCGCCACGGACGCGTCCGCGGCAGGGGCCTCAGTCGACCAACCGCAGCACCCCGGTGCATGACGGAGTGGCTGCGATCCCATCACACGAGCTCGTAGGGCCGGGGCTCGTCCCCCGCCGCAAACCGAAACGGCGCCGACGAGCATGGCGCTCATCCATGGCCGGTGACCCAGCAGGCGATCACTCGATGTTGATCCAGGTGTTGGCGGTGGCTCTCTGCGAAGCCGGAATCTCCTTCTGACGAATTCGGAGATCGCGAAACCGCGGCTGATCGCTCGGGGCGATCGAGCGAAACGATTCTTGCTTGCAAAGCGGTGGATCGGTGAGCGGCAGTGGTCGCGTCGAGGCGATCGCTTTGAGTCGCTCGATCCCCGGCGGGCCGTCCACTTGGATGTCGTAGCCGTCCGCCGGCGCGGGAATCGTGTAGACGCGCCCGCCGCGCACACGATTGTCCGCGGTGAAGCAGTTGGGAAAGAGCGTGTAAACGTTTCCGCTGGTCTGCTGGTCGAGGATCACGACGTAGGCATCGGCGCTGGCGCGAAACGAGAACGTCACGTTTTCGCCGGGATGGTAGGTCGCGCCGGCGCGCCGATCGGGCCAGATCTCGATGTTTACGTCCGACGCAGCCCCGGAGTCCGCGAGGATCTCCACCACGTCGTCACCCAGCGACGCCACCTTGGGAGCAGCCGCGCCCACGGGCTCGCCGAGTAATCGGCGGAGGTCGTCGTCCACCCGCACGTCGGCGGAGGCAGCCGCGCGAGCCTGGCCAGAGGCCGGGTCGAGCAGCCGCGCTTCCACGAACACGCGCTCGCCCGCGGGTGAGTACGTCCCCGTGAGGAGCAACGTGACCCCCATCTTCTTGGTGAGCACGTCGAGCTTGCGGTTCGCGAACGCCTCGCCCTCTTCTTCGAGCGCATCGATGCGGCGGCGCTCGTACACCGGAAAGCGACCGGCGCCACCCTTCGTCAGCTCGGTCTGCATCCGCTCCGCCAGCATTCGTCCGAACTTGGAGCGCTCCCGATCCGGTGTGGTGAGCTCAGCCACCGCCGCTTTGGTGCCCGGCGGCGGGTCTCCCAGCGAAGCAAGAAGCGACGTGACGATACGGCTCGCCGCATCGCTCGCCGATACCTCGCCCGCTGGTGCTGCTTTATCTGGGGCTGACGGGCGATCGGCGAGCAACGCAATCAGCGCGGGTGTCTTTCGGACCGCCACAGCCGAGGTCGAAACAGCGCTGGCCCGCTCCACGTCCACGATCCGGAGATTGAGCAGGATGCGATCGTCGAGTGCCGTGTACCGGCCGGTCGCCAGGTAACGAGCGCCCAGCGTTCGCAACAACCGCTTCGCTGCTGCGTCGTCGTTCTCGTAGCGATCGAGGTCCTCGAAGATCTGCGGCAAGTACTCGCGCTCGACCAGCTCCAGCCGTCCTTCACCCGCGCGCTGCAACTCCGTCAGCAAGTGATCGGCCACCACCTGACCGAACGGGCTCGCCGCGCTCGACGACGCCGCAGTAGCCGCAGACACACTGCTCGCCAGCGCCACGACGGCAACTCTCGCGCGCTGATCGGAGCCGATCGTTGCCAGCGCGCCCGCCGCCAGCTCCTGAGCACCGGCGCGCACCGCCACCTCGAGATCGAGCGGCCCCTCGGCGCGCGCACTCCCGCCCGCCCGCGGTCCACTCGAGCAAGCCGCAAGTGCGAGCAGCATGAGCGGGAACACGAGTAGCGGCAGCGCACACTGGCGTGCATATGCCTCCCTCCTCGACTCATCGACTTGGAACATCACTCGCCCCCCGTCACGATTCACACTACGTCCTTGTTCTTGGGCTGTGGGGTCCATCGCGATGAATCACGAATCGCGGCGATTCACGTCGCCCGCGCGGTAAGAGGGACCTACCATCAACGGATCGAGCGTTCATCTTCCCGCGCGAACGGGCAGAACCCGGTTGCAAGCCGAGCCGGACCAGTCTGTAAAAATCCGCAGACCGTTATGAAGACTGACGCTGGCGTGATCAGTCACTCGCGTCTCCGACGCCCAATACCAGATTCCAGTGAGGCGAAATCCTTGCGGTGCGTGCGGCGGATATGACTGACCCTGGTCACACTTGGCCGCCTGAACGGGATTTGACGAATCGTAGAGACCGAAGATCTCGGCCTGCGTCGGCAATCGCCAGTCAGAATAGCCAGCAGCGGTCAGGGCTGAAACGTAGCGTTCGGCGCTCGCGAAATTGATGTCCTCACCGTTGTCCGCGGCCGCCCACTGCAGACCCGTCTGGGTGTCGAGCACCGTGCCATCGCCCAGACTCCGGAAGCGCGCGCCGTTCGCAGACGTCTGCGGCGGGGCTGCACCCGACGATGTTGGCGTCCTAACCGCCGCCACCCGCGATTGCTCCTGCCAATAACTCGCTCGACTCCGCGCCCGCTCGGCATGCCCGTTCCGCGCCGGATAGCTCGCGAGAAAAGCCGTCCACGCCGAGGCCTTCTCGGCGGCGCTCGCGTCCTCGCTCGGGTAGTCGTCGAGCTTGTCGAGGCGCGCGTACTCCGCTTCCAATGCCGCCTGGTAGCGCGTCTCTTGCTCTCGCGCTGCCGCGGCTGAGCGCAGCTCTTCCTCGCGCTGCGCCGCTTCGGCTGCCTTCCGCTCCTCCTCGCGCGTGCGCCGCCGCGCGTCCGATTGCTCCATCAACTTCGCCGCCGCGCTCTCGGCCGGAATCTCCGGCACGCTCGCTGCCGCCAGATAGAAAGTCCCCACGATGCTGCTCGACGACCACGGGATCTGAGCCCGATCGCTGCGCTTCGCCACGTCTTCGCGTACCGATTTGAAGAGCGATTCCACCTCGACGCCTGGGCGATCCAGGTGGTCGAGCAACGACGCCGTGAAGAGGCCGTGACCGCCAGCGGGGCCGTCCGCCGCGGTTCGCCCGGGGCTGGTGGCGAACGCGATCAACGTGCCCTCGCCGGCGTTCATTCCCGTGAGTCCACGTGATCCGCTGCGCGTGGATCGGAACGGGTTGTCGCGGCACGCGTCCAGCACCACCACGCTGAGGCGCGGCTTCTTGTCTTCCAATCCCTCCAGTAACCGTCCCACCCGGTACGCCTCGTCCTCCACGTCGGCTTCAGCTTCCGCGGCGAAATCGATCGGCACGAGGTAGTTCTCGCCCTTCACCTGCACGCCGTGACCCGAATAGTAGAAAAAGCTCAGATCCCCTTCGCGCATCGCCTCCACGTACGCCGACACCGTCTCGCGCGTCTGGCGCCGGGTGAGATTCAGCGCCTTCGTCACCGTGAAGCCGATGCGCTCGAGCACCGCCGCCACGGCGTTCGCGTCGTTGACCGGATTCGCGAGCGCCGCCCGCGCGTAGCTCTCGTTCCCGATCACCAACGCCACCCGCCGCTCGGCGGCGGACGCGATCGGTGCCCATGCCAGCGCGATACCCAGCACGAGCGCGCTCCACACGCGGACTCCAGTGAAGCGGGCGCGGCAATCCGTTCTCATATCCGCGCTATCTCCGAGGCGCCGATGCGGGCGGCTCACGCCGCCCGAACTGCAAAAGAATCAAAGGGCCAAAGAACGAAAGGATCAAGCTCTCAATTGCGCAAGCGAACCGGCAGCACCCGATTGCTGCCGGAGCCGTCCTGGCGGAAGAAGTACCGGAAGCCAATGTGGAAGTCGACGTAGGCCGCCTCCGACCCACGCGTCTCTGAGGCCCAATACAAGGTGCACGTGAACCGAAAGCCCGGCGGAACGTGAGGTGGAGACTTCTGGCTCCACTCACACGCCACTGTCCGAGCCGGGTTCGACTCGTCGTAGAGCCCATACAGCTCATCCTGCGTCGGCAGCCGCCAATCCGAGTGGCCTCCCAGCGTCAGGTTGTCCGCGTAGCGCTTGGCGCTCGGCCAGTCGATGTCCGAGCCGTTGTCGCTCGCCGCCCACTGCAATCCCGTCTGTGTGTCCAGGATCGTGCCGTCGCCCAGACTTTGAAATCGCTCCCCGCCTGCAGCGGGCGATGGCGCGGCTGACGGGCTCGGCCGTTGCTGCGACGGCGGCGTAACCGCGGCCACCGCCATCCGCTTCGCGATCGCAGCCTTCGCCAGCGCCGCGAATCGACCGCTCGGATACGTATCCAGATACGCCTGGTACGAGTCCGCGGTGTCGGTCGATTGCGCCGACTGCCACATCACGAGCTCGATCGCCACCGGGTCCGCCGCAGACCCCAACGCTACGGGCACGGTCGTCGGGGCGGAACCCGGAACGAACGAGAACTGCCCCTCGATCGGCGAAGTCGCGAGCCACGGCTGCTGCTCGCTGGCTGTCGCCCGCTTCACACGCAGGCCGACTTCGTTGAAGGTGTCGAAGAGGCTCAGCCCCGGGCGCTGGATCGCATCCAGAAGCGCCAGGGTGTACGGGCTGTGCTCGCCGTCGCCGTCCTTCGCCACCGCCCCAGGCTGCGTCGCGTACCCGATCACTGTCCCCGCCGGCGCCTGCAACTGCGCCAGACCATTTGCCGCCGAGCGCAGACCGCGATCGCCGAACGGGTTGTTCCGGCACGCATCCAGGATCACGACGTTCAGCCGGTTCCCCGCATTCGCCATCTCGTCCAGCACGAATCCCGCGTCCACCAACTCGTACTTGACGTCACTCTCCCCCGTCACGTTCGCCGTCACCGGCAGCAGGTAGTTCTGGCCCCGGACCTGAAGGCCGTGGCCGGCGTAGTAGAAGAGCCCGACCGCGCCGCTGCGAAGCTCACGGCCAAACGAGCGGATCGAGTCCTCCATCGCGCGCTTGTCGGCATCCACCAGTGCCTCGCCGCCGATCAGCTCGAACCCCACGGAGCCGAGCGCCGCCCCCATCGCCCGCGCATCGCGCGGCGGATTCACCAGCCGCGACACGTGCTGGTAGCCCCCGTTGCCGATCACCAGCGCCACCCGCCGCTCGGCGGCGCTCGCGGGCGGCGCGCATGCCAACGCGATACCCAGCACGAGCGCGTTCCACGCGCGGATCCATGCGAAGAAAGCGCGGTCAGCCGTACTCATGTCTGTCATCTCTTCAAGGCGCGGAAGCGGGCGGCTCACGCCGGCTGAACTTCAAATGAATCAAAGGACCAACGAACCAAAGGATCAAACTCTCAATTGCGCAAGCGAACCGGCAGGCACCGGTAGGCAGCGGCGATCTGCAAGTCAGTCGAGCGGAAGCCACCGGTGAAGTCCAGCGTGGTCGCGGTGTCGCCCCTCTTCTCCTCAGGTCCCCACAACCAATAGCAGGACAGCCGAATCCCGTCCGGCGGCTTCACCCGCACCGGAGGCGCGGTCGTATCACACGCCGGTCTATAGCTCGAACCAGACGCCTGACCGGCCTGGTAAAGGGCCGTTAGCTCGTCCTGCGTCGGCAGCCGCCAATCCGAGTGCCCGCCCAGCGTCAGGCTCTCGGCGTACCGTTTAGCGCTCGGCCAGTCGATGTCCGAACCGTTGTCGCTCGCGGCCCACTGAAGACCCGTCTGCGTGTCGACCACCGTCCCATCCGCCTGCGACACTAATCGCTCGCCGCGTGGAGCCGCCATAGCCGCCGCTTGCCGCTGCGCCTGCTCCGGGATATTCGAGGGTGCGGGGGGCGTTGGGTTGCGGCTGGGGACGAGCCCCAGCCCTACGGTTGAGGACGACGGCGGCGTGGACGGCGCCGGCTGTGACTCGGTGAAGGGTGTCGGATTCGGCGTAGCGGCTGATTCATCGGGCGCGGGTGTACTCCGCGGAATAGTTCCTGTCTGCCACAGGGCCATGGCGGCCACGGAGACGAGCGCGACTGCAACGGCGGCGGCGACGGAGCGCCGCCCTCCAGCCGATGAAGCGCGCGGGGCGGGCGGATGTAGGGCCGGGGCTTGTCCCCGGCCGGCGATCGCATCGGAATCCGGCGGGGGACGAGCGCCTGCCCTACGATGCGATTCCGACGAGGCATCGGACTCCGGCGAGGGACCAACGTGCGTCCCGCGGTTGGATGCCGCGAGTATCTCGGCGAGGGCAGCGCGGAGATCCGTGGCGCTGGCGATGCGGTCTTCGGCGCGGCGGGCGAGGGCTTGGTCGAGCACCGGATCCAGCGCAGGCGGCGAATCGGGCCGGAGCTTGCTCACCGGATCGAAGCGGCCGAGCGGTACCTCGCCGGTGAGCAGCTGGTAGAGCATCACGCCCACGGCGTAAAGGTCCGCGCGCGCGTCCACTTGCGCCTTGGGCTTGAGCTGCTCGGGCGCCACGTAGAGCGGAGTGCCCGCCACCTGGCTCATGGACGCCAGCCGCGCAGGGTCCACGAGCTTCGCCAGTCCAAAGTCCGCGAGCTTCACGTGGCCGTCGGCGGTGAGCAGCACGTTCTCGGGTTTCACGTCCCGGTGCAGCACGCCGCGGACGTGGGCGTAAGCGAGCGCGGCCAAGATCTGCTCCACGGTGCGCAGCGCCTCGTCGAGAGCGAACGCGTGCTCGAGATCGCCGCCGCGCCGCTCCTCGTCGCGCCGCACGATGAGATCGCGCAGCGAGCCACCCTCCACGTCCTCCATCACGTACACGAAGTCGTCGCCGTCGTCGGCGACGTCGAAGGTCTGCACGATGTGCTCGTGGCGAAGCTCTTGCGTGAGCGCCGTCTCCTCGCGGAAGCGCGCCCGCGCCGCATCCGAGCACACCAACGCCGGGTGAATCACCTCGAGGGCGCGCCGCCGCTGGGTGAGCTGGTCGAAGACGCGACAGACCTCGCCCATCCCGCCGCGGCCCAGGAGCGCTTCCACGCGCCAGCGGCCCGCGATGAGGCGCCCCGCCGCAACGGGCGTTCCGTCCTCGCCCTCAGAGGCGGCGCCCGTGTCGCGCCAGTCGAGAGAATCCCCGAGTGCCGCGCCCGGCGTGGGCGATGGCGAGCCGCCCGGCGTGCGCCGCCCCGAGCGCGGCACGGGCTTCGCGCAGCCCATGCAATACGTCGCGTCGTCGGGATTCTCGGCGCGGCAGTAGGGGCAGAACATCGCGAGGGGTAGTCGGGAGAAACCGAAGGCGTGCACGCGCGATCTTAGCCGATGACCCCGCCCGCGCCAGTGCGCATGGTGGCCCCCCGGTCATCCAGAATAGGCGCGGCAGCGACAGCTGTGACGAGCGAGAGCGGCGGCGAAGCCGGCGCCAGGTGGTGGTTCCATTGCTGCCGGTCGCTCTCTGGCAGCGGGCGTGGTAGAAGAATGCCATGCAATCTGCCATCGATGCTGCGGGGCGCGTGGTCATCCCCAAGTCCCTCCGGGACCGCCTCGGTCTCCATCGAGGCAGACCGGTGGTCATCCGCGAGCGAGACGGCCACATCGAGATCGAACCCGCGGCGACGCCGATGACCCTCGTTCACAAGTCTGGCGGCCGCGTCGCTGTACCCAAGGAGCCGTTGCCCCCTCTCACCGACGACATAGTCCGCGAAACGCTCGAGCGGACGCGACGTTGATCGCGGTCGACACGAGCGTCGTCGTCGCGGGCTTTGCGTCGTGGCACGAGGGACACGCCACCTCCGCCGCCGTCCTCGCGCGGAAGCCACGGGTTCCCGCTCACGTCCTGGTCGAAACGTTCTCCGTCCTCACCCGCCTACCCCCGCCTCATCGCGCGGCCGCGGACCTGGTCCTGACTTTCCTCGCCGAGCGTTTTCCAGCCGCTCCCCTCACGTTGCCGGCGCGCGCGCACCTGCAACTCATCGAACACGCCGTCGCGTTTGGAATCACTGGCGGTGCCATTTACGACGCTCTCATCTCGGCGGTGGCCGTTCACGCGCAAGCCCGTCTTTTCACCCGCGACATCCGCGCGGTCGCTACCTACGAACGACTGGGCGTCCGCTACGAGCTGTTGCGCTGATCGAGCCCAACCGGCGCGGGGATCCGAACCTCGGTCGGCCGAGGACGAACGCCAACTCGACACATTCGCCGGTCTCGACGCCCGCCAGTGATGCACACCACGCCCGCAACGTCGCGGTGGTGGGCGGCGTCATCCGTTCCCACGAATTCCTCCACTCGGGTGCGCGGGGGAGGTATCGGGATCCTGCATGGACGGACCCGCCCGTTTCGTCCGGACGGAAGGCAGCACCGAACCTGGTCGTTAAGCAGCGCAGCTTCACGGCACCGCAGCATTCGATCGGGTGATCGCGGCTCACACCGGAACGTGCTTGCGGGGTCGACCTCGGCGCGACTAGCCTCGGCATGCGCTTCGGCCCGCGCCTCACGCAGCCGCTGGGCCGAGCAGTGAGCTCACCGATGACCGCCACCCCAACCGTCGATGCGCTCGCGGAGGTCGCGCGCTGCGTCGACGAGTACCGAGACCGGTGCCTGTGGTTCCTCGATGTGCGCTTCGTGCCGGCCAACGTCGACGAGGCGCTACGAGCGCTCGATCTCATCGAGAGATACGGTGACCGCGCCGCGTTCGAGCGCGTCGAGGAGCTGCGGCGATGGCTGTCACTGCCTTCCAAGCCGAGATCCTGAGAAGCCTGGCCGCGCTGCGGCGCAGCGGCGGCGAGAGTTACGTCGCTGGCGGCGTGGCGCTGAACGAGCTGTTGGCGGCGCCGCGCCGCTCCCGCGACATCGACCTTTTCCACGACTCGGAGGAGGCACTCGCCGCGACGTGGGCAGCCGACAGCGAGGAGCTACGCCGTCTCGGGTACGCCCTCGACGTGCTGCGCCTGGCTCCGTCGTTCGTCGAGGCACGGGTCGCTCGTGGGAGCGAACGATCCCTGATGCAATGGGTCCGAGACAGCGCGTTTCGGTTCTTTCCGTTGATCGAGGACGAGCTGCTCGGTCTCGCGCTACACCCATTCGATCTCGCCACGAACAAGGTCTTGGCGATGGCAGGCCGGCGGGAGTCGCGCGACTGGATCGACGTGCTGACCTGTGACGAGAAGCTGCAGCCGCTCGGGTTCCTGGTGTGGGCGGCGTGCGGGAAAGATCCTGGATACAACCCAGTTTCCCTGCTCGGCGAGATGTCGCGCTCCCACTACAGCCAGGCCGAGCTGGACATGCTCGACTTCGCTGGCGCCACGCCCGACGCAGCCGCGCTTTCGATTCACTGGCACGAAGCGCTGCGCTCGGCACGCGCCACGTGCAGTGTGCTGCCGCGCAATCACCTGGGCACCTGCGTGGTGACGAGCGAGGGCCAGCTCTTTCGCGGCTCGGCGGGCGAGATCGGTCCGGCACTCGACGCAGGTCGAGTTGCATTCCACGCCGGTCGAATTGGCGGCGCCTGGCCGAGCGTTCGATGAGCGCAACGGACCGCAGCGCGGCGTCACGGCGTTACGGGGCGCTGCCGAGGTTGCGCAGACGGACGCGGCGGTTCCGCGCTTTGCCTTCCTCGCTCTGGTTGTCGGCGATGGGCTCGCTCTCGCCCTTCCCGAGCATGATCAGGC
>CAYUSL010000046.1:0-6580 GCA_964447125.1 uncultured bacterium
CGTGGTCACGCTCAACTCGACGGTCGGATTCGAGGGGCTGCTCCACGGCCGACCCGTCGCGACGCTGGGCGCGGCCTGGTACGCGAAGCGCGGGCTCGCGACGGCGATCGTCGATGCGACGCAGCTCGGCGCGTGGTTGCGGCATCCCGCGCCCCCGGAGCCCGATGCGGTGCTGCGCTGGCTCTCGTTCCTGCGTCACCACTACCTGATGCCGGGCGGTTTCCGCGACGTCACCGCCAGCGAGGCGAGCGCGATCGCCGCGCGCATCGTGGCCCCGCGTCCGTCGTTCGATGCCGGCCTGCCGGCGGTGGCGTGAGGGAGCCGTGGGCGAAGCGCGCGCACAGATCTTCGTGGCGACGGTGCTTGCATCGGCACTGCTGCTCGTACCCACCGCGGCGGGAGCGCTGCGGCGGACGCTCAGGCTCATGCACCCCGCCGTGATCTTTCCAGTGCTGCTCGTCTACCAATCCCTCGTGCCCACGCTGACGGCGCTCTCGGGCGACACCATGAAGATCACCAGCCAGGCGTTTCTCGGGGATCCCTGGTTCTGGGTGCGTGCGCTGGCGATCCAGGCTGCCGCGTTCGTCTGCTTCGTCGCAGGCGTCCGCCTCGCGGGAACGCCGATCGTGCCGGCTCGCGCCGATCTCTGGGATCTCGAGCACCCGGGGCTGCCGGTGTTCCGAAACGTCTCGCCCGCGATGGTGCTGGTCACGGGAGTGCTGCTGCTGGCGGCTGCGACGTCGGTGAAGCTCTACGAGCTGCAGCGCTATGGCGGCGGCGTCCTCGAGTCGCTGCGCGACATCCGCGGCTTCATCTTCGGCACGGGCTACGGGCACTACTGGATGCACGTCATCTTCACCAGCGCATTCCTGATTCCGGCGGTGCTGTTCGTGAGCGACCGCGGCCATGGCGTGCTGGCGCTGCTGGTGTCGGCGCCGATCACGCTCTTGTCCATGTCGAAGGCCGGAATCATCCGCATCGCCACCGCCGTGCTCGCGTACTCGCAGGGACGCATCTTCCGCGGCGCCGGCGGGCCGTGGATCGCCGGCGTGGTGGCGTGCGCGGTGCTGATGGTGGTGCCGCGCGCCGTCGCGGTCATCACGCAGGCACCCGGTGAGACGGTGAGCGCCAGCCGAGCGGTGGAAGCGTTGCTGCATCGTGAGTACTCGTTCGAGCTCTTCGCCGTGATCGTCGCCGGTGCCGACGACATCGGCATGGAGCACACCCACGGCACCTGGCTGCGCGACGAGCTGGGCCAGCTCGTCCCGCGCGCCTTGTGGCCAGACAAGCCGCTCAGCCGTGCGCTCGAGATCGGCCCACTCTACATGCCGCGTGATTTCTCGCCTGCCGTGCCGATGTTCGTCGCGCCACATCTCTTCGGGTTCTTGTTCGCCGAAGGAGGGTTGGCTGCGGTGCTGGCCGGCAGCTTGGTCGTGGGATCGGTGCTGGGCGGTTTCTACGCCACGGCGCATCGAGCGTGCCGGCGGCGTGGTGATCGTCTCCCATTGCTCTGCTACCTGTGCGCGGCGGCGGGGCTCAAGGGGCTGGTCGACGGCGGAATCGCCAACTACGTGATGCAGACGGTGTTCGCCATCGGGCTCATCGTCGTGTGGTCCTCGCTGGCGTCGTCGTTGGTGTGGCTGCGCGGGGTGCGGGCGTGAAGATCCTCTACTTCGGCACGCTCGGCTGGGGTGGAACGAGCCTGCAGCGTTGCGAGGCGTTGCGCCGGGTTGCTCGCGTGTACGCGGTCGACACGCGCCGCTTCGTGCCCGAGGTCGGCTGGGGGAGGCGCCCGTGGCACAGCCTCGCGCTCCGGCTCGGCGCGGGTCCGCTGGCGGCACGGGTGAGCCGCGAGCTGGTGCGCGAAGCGCGCCGCTTCGAGCCCGATTGGGTGTGGGTGGATCAAGGCCTCTTGGTGAGCCGCGCGGCGATCGAGGAGATCCGCCAGTCGAGCCGCACCCGCGTGCTTCACTACACGCCGGACTCGCTCGCGAGCCCGGGCTTCGCAAACCGCTGCTTCCGTGAGGCCGTGGGCGCCTACGACCTGTGCATCACCACCAAGCCCGACGAGCCGGACCGCTACCGCGCGTGGGGCGCACGCCGCGTTCGGTTCTCGCAGCAAGGCTACGACCCGGCCATCCATCGGCCGATCGCGCTCTCCGCCGAGGCCCGCCGGCGGTTCGGCGCGGACGTGACTTTCGTCGGCGAGCACAACGCCGCCCGGGCACGATCGCTGGCACGGCTCGCGCGGAGCCGGCTGTGCACGCTCGCGATCTACGGGCGGCGCTGGGAACTCGGCCCCACGGCGGCGGTGCTGCAGCCGCTCCAGCGGGGCTGGGTCTACGGCGACGACTACGCCCGAGCGCTCAGCGCTTCCAAGATCGGGCTGGGCTTTCTCAATCACGACATGGGCGACGTCTACACCACGCGTTCCTTCGAGATCCCGGCATCCGGCACCCTCTTGCTCGCCGAGCGCACCGAAGCCCACCGCGCGCTCTACGACGAGGATCGCGAAGCCGTGTTCTTCGCGAGCGACGAGGAGCTGCTCGAGAAGGTCGAGTTCTATTTGCGCCACGAGGAGGCACGCGACGCCATCGCGGCGGGTGGCCGGCGACGTGTCGCCGGCTACACGTGGCAAGCACGCATGGGGGAGTGTGTCGCGGAGCTCGGCCAGGAGTCCTGACGTGGAGACGTTCGGCCTTGCTGCGGCACACGGGCGGTCCGAGAGCCGGCGGGCGCTGCACGGCTTCGGCTCGCCACTCGCGGTGCCGCGGCCGAACGTTCTCTTCTGGCTGCCACACGGAATCGGCGATGCCGTGCTCGCGTCGCCCGCAGTATCCGGATTGCGCGACGCCTACCCGGACGCGCGGATCGAGCTGGCGTTCTTCCGCACCGCTTCGAGTGCCGTGCTCGCGGCGCATCCTGGCATCGACGCCATCCACGTTCTCGAGCCGCGCGGTGCCGCGTTCCTTCGTGCGCTGGTGCGATTGCGGGGTCGCTTCGATCTGGTGGTATTGCCGGGCGGTCTGACGCTCTGGAAGCACCGCCTGGCGCTCCGCGTGCTCGCGCCGCGGGCGGTGGCGGGGGTGTGGCCGCGGCACCTGGCGCATCCCTGGTTTTCCCACGGCGTCGTGGCCGAGCGTGGCACCCACGCAGCGACCTTGCTGGTGGAGGCGCTGCGGCGGGCGCTGCCGCTCGTGATCGCAGGTGAACCGTTCGCTTCGGTCTCGGCGGAAGACCACCGCCTCGCCGCAGCGCTGTGGAGCGCTTGGGGCTTCGACGAGCGGCACGTCTTGGTCGTCGCCACCGGCTGCGAACCGGCGAACCCCTACAAGCGCTGGCCCCTCGATCGGTTCGTCGAGGTCGCGCGGCGCTTCGTCGCGCTACATCCCGATTGGCGCGTGTGGGTCCCCCTCGGTCCGGGCGAGGCCGATCATGCCGCGGCCTGGTGCTCGCTGGACCCGGATCGAGTGCGCGTGACGGGTGACCTCGCGCTCGCGACGGTGACGGCTGCGCTGGCTCGTGCCCGGCTGCTGGTCGCCAACGATTCCGGTATTGCTCACCTCGCAGCCACGGTTTCGTTACCTTCGGTGTTGATCTTCGGTCCCACCGATCGCGCCCTCACGCGCCCGCTGGGTGAGCGGTGCTCGGTGGTCACCAGCGACGTTTGCGATCGCCAGCCTTGCTTCCCGCACTACGGCGAGCGCTTCGATCCCGCAGCTTGCGCCCGTGGCCACGAATGCCTGAGCACGATTGCGGTCGAGGCGGTTCTCGATGCGCTCGAGCGCCGCGTCGCGCTGGCTGTTCTCGATGCGCACGCCGAACGGCCGCTGGTTTCGCCCGGGCGCGTCGCGCCGCGGGGAAGTGGCGCTACCGCGGTCGCAGCGCATCGCTCGGTCGTCGCATCCGGGCTGGTGTGACCTCGATCGCGCTCGCAGGGCATCGAGCGCGGCCGGGGACACGAAAGATGCAAGTCGGTGGGCAAATTTCGCCGCATCGGAGACGCCGCGCACACGCGACGTGCTTGGTCGCCGTCGCCGCGAGCCGGGCGTTCGTTCGCGCTCGTCCACCCGCAGCGCTACGGCGACCGGGGGCGAACCCAGCGAAGTCAGCGCGCGGGCGGTGCAAGCGAGCACTGGCGAGGCGGCGGCCGCGCGACGGCGCGTGACGCGATCGACGGCTGGCATCGCCTTCGCAATTGGCGAGGCGAGTTGCCCGATGCCGATTGAACCCAGGTCCGCGAGCGGTGGCGGACTCGGGACAGCCGCCCACGGCGCAAGGGCCTTCGTACCCATGAATCGGCAATTCCCGGCGAGATCGTGAGTCGGTTTCCCATGAATCGAGCGAGCACCTTCGACGCCACACGACCCGCGGACGGCGCTGCCGAGCGCTGGCCGCTGGTCTCGCTCATCATGCCGGTCCGGAACGAGTCGCAGTTCATCGCGCGCAGCCTGGGAGCCGTGCTCGCCCAGCGTTACCCCGCGGATCGCTTGGAGATTCTCGTGGCCGATGGGATGTCGACGGACGATACCCGTGCCGTCGTCGAAGCGCTCGCCGAGGCCGATGCGCGTGGAAATGCCGGAGCCGCCAGCCGCGTTCGCATCGTCGACAACCCGGAGCGCATCGTCCCCACCGGGATGAACCGCGCGATGGCGTTGGCGCGTGGCGACGTGGTGGTGCGCGTGGACGGCCACTGCGAGGTGCCGCCCGAGTACGTCGCGCGGGCGGTGGAGCTGCTCGATCGCGAGGGCGTCGCCGGCGTCGGTGGCCCGGTCGAGACGGTGGGCTCGTCCACGACTGCCCGGGCCATTTCGCTCGCCATGAGCAGTGCCTTCGGAGTGGGCGGTGGTTCGTTCCGAACGGCGCAGGCCCGCGAGCGCGAGGCCGACACCGTGCCCTTTCCGGCCTACCGCCGGCAGGTCGTCGCAGCGGCCGGCCCGTACGACGAAGAGCTCGTGCGCAACCAAGACGATGAGTACAACTACCGATTGCGCAAGTTGGGCTGGAAGCTCGTGTTGAGCCCGTCCCTCACCAGCCGTTACCACGGGCGCGCCACGTTCCGAGGGCTTGCGCGTCAGTACGCGGGCTACGGCTACTGGAAGGTGCGGGTGCTTCAGAAGCATCCACGCCAGATGCGCTCGCGGCAGTTCGTTCCGCCGCTGGCGTGCGCAGCCGCGCTGCTCCTCACGCTTCTCGCGCCCACCACCGCGGCAGCGCGAAACGTGCTCGTGCTGGCCTGTGCCGCGTACGCCGGAGTCGCGACGCTCGCCGCGCT
This sequence comes from uncultured bacterium, assembly GCA_964447125.1. Classification (GTDB taxonomy): domain Bacteria; phylum JADJOY01; class JADJOY01; order JADJOY01; family JADJOY01; genus JADJOY01. Next base: position 5,276 of record CAYUSL010000046.1, read on the forward strand.
GAAGGCCGTCGGGCGGCACGGGATGCGGCTGTGGCCGGGTGTGGTGATGGCGTATGCGCTGATGCACGCGAGCTACGGCTTGGGATTCCTCGTGGGGCTGTGGAGCTTCCGTGGTCGTTGGGCGACGCGCGGCGCCACGTCGCCGGCTGGCGCTGCGCCGCTGGCGCACGGAGCGCCGACGTGAGCGCGCTCACGAGCGGGGCGGGCTTGGCTGCGGAGAGCGCACGCATTCGCGCCGAGTACGCGCGCCGCGATCGCGAGGTGCCAGCCGATCTGTGGGCCCCGTGGCAGCCCGCGGCACGCTTTCTCGTGAGCAGGCGCAACGCCCTCGGTGCCCGCTTGCTGCATGCGTGCGGTGCGTTCCCCGAGCTCGGGGATCGCTGTCTCGAGATCGGTTGCGGCAGCGGCGGCTGGCTCGGCGAGCTCATCTCGTGGGGCGTGGCCGAGCCGGATCTGGCGGGGATCGATCTCGATCTTCGCCGCATCGAGCGCGCACGGCGCACCTTGCCGGGAGCCGATCTCGTCCACGGTGACGCTTCGGCGCTGCCTTGGCCGAGCGGCCGGTTCGCGCTGGTGATCGCGTCCACAGTGTTGAGCTCGGTGCTTTCCGCGGTGATGCGCCGTGCGATCGCTCGCGAGATGGCGCGTGTGCTGCGCCCGGGAGGCGCGCTGCTCTGGTACGACCTCGTGGTGCCGAATCCCGCGAACCGGGCCGTGCAGCCGATCTCGCGGGCGGAGCTCGCGACGCTCTTTCCGGGGTTTCGCGGCGTGGTGCGCCGCACCACCCTGGCGGCCCCCCTCGCTCGCTGGGTGGTCCCCAAGAGCGAAGCGCTCGCCTCGATGCTGGAGGCGTGTCCCTGGCTGCGCACCCATCTGCTCGCCGTCCTGACCCGTGAGGACTGATCCCATGAACGTCGCCACCCCAGCGCTCGACTGCAGCGCGGATCGGTCGATTGCGCCGGCACCGCTCTCCGAGGTGCCGTTTTATCGCCCCGACGTCGGTGAGGCCGAGATCGACGAGGTCGTAGCGACGTTGCGTGGTGGTTGGCTGACCACCGGCCCGCGGGTGCAGCGCTTCGAGGAGCTCTTTCGCGAGGCCGTGGGAGCGCGCCACGCGGTCGCGGTGAATTCCTGCACGGCGGCGTTGCACCTGGCGCTGGAAGCGCTGGGGACCGGCCCCGAGCACACCGTGCTCGTCCCGACGCTCACGTTCGCCGCCACCGCGGAGGTGGTGCGCTACCAGGGTGCTTTCCCGCTGCTGGTGGACTGCGACGAGCACACGCTCAACCTCGATCTCGCGCACGC
>CAYUSL010000046.1:6680-22221 GCA_964447125.1 uncultured bacterium
TCCCGCTGCTGGTGGACTGCGACGAGCACACGCTCAACCTCGATCTCGCGCACGCCGACGCCCAATGTGCGCGCTGGCTAGGCCGACGCGATCGGGCTGGCCGCGCGATACCCGAGCGCGTCGCCGGGGTGGTGCCGGTTCACGTCGGCGGATCGATGCTGGATCTGGATGCGGTGGCGGCGCTGGCGGCCCGCCACGACGCGTGGGTGGTCGAGGATGCGGCCCACGCCTTTCCGGCGGCGTGGCGCCGTGGTCCACGCGCCCGCTGGCAACGCTGCGGCGAAGCCACGTCGGCGGTCACCTGCTTCTCGTTCTACGCCAACAAGACGATCACCACAGGCGAGGGTGGGATGGCCGTGACCGACGATGCGGTCCTGGCGGAGCGCATGCGGCGCATGTCGCTGCACGGGCTCACGCTCGGGGCGGTGAATCGATACGTGACCAGCGGCCGGCCCGACTACGAGATCACTGCACCCGGCTTCAAGTACAACCTCACCGACCTCGCCGCGGCGCTCGGCATCCACCAGGTCGCCCGCGCCGAGGCGATGCGGGTGCGCCGCGAGCGGATCGCGCAGACGCTCCTCGATGCGTGGGTCGATCTCGACGAGATCGAGCTACCCGCCGTCGCGCCCGATCGCATCTCCTCCTGGCACCTCTTCCCGATCCGACTTCGCCTCGACCAGCTCGACGTCGATCGCGACGCGATCCTCGCCGAGCTCAAGTCGTGTGGGGTGGGTTGCTCGGTGCACTGGAAGCCGCTTCACCTGCACGCCTACTACCGCGAGACCTACGGTTGGCGACCGGAAGACTTCCCGGTGGCAACGGCCGTCTGGCAGCGGCTGGTGAGCGTGCCGGTCTTCTCGGCGATGAGCGACCGCGAGATCGAGCACGTGGTCGAGACCGTCGCCCAGGTGTGCCGCCGCCATGCGCGCTGAACCATTCGTCGACACACCCCCGCTCGCGCGCACGGGGTTGCCGCGCGCTGCGGAGGTGCCGCTCGCCCTCCTGGGACTGCTCGCGGCGCTGCCAGTCATCGCGTGCGCGGCGCTCGCGGTGCTCGTCACCTCCGGCCGTCCGATCTGCTTCCGTCACGTCCGCGTGGGCCGGAACGGCCGGCCGTTCGTGTTCCTCAAGCTCCGCACCATGCGCACGTGCGGCGGCCCCGCCATCACCGCTGCCGACGACGCGCGCATCACGCGCGTGGGCCGCGTACTGCGCCAGCTCAAGGTCGACGAGCTGCCGAGCCTGTGGAACGTGGTGACGGGGGAGCTGGCGCTGGTGGGGCCGCGTCCCGAGGTTCCGGAGTTCGTCGATCTCCGGGATCCGCGCTGGCAGCGCGTGCTGAGCGTGCGTCCTGGCGTCACCGATCCCGTCACCATCGCGCTTCGCGACGAGGAACGCTTGCTGGAGCGAATCGGCGGCGATCGAGCGCACTTTTATCGCGAGGTTTGGTTGCCGCGGAAGCTCGCGGGCTACCTCGACTACCAGTCGCGGCGCAGTGCCGCTTCGGACCTGGGGGTATTGGCCCGCACGGTGATCGCCGTGCTGGCGCCGCGGCGTGCGACGCCCGACGCGTGGCCGAGCCCGACCGAGTCCGGCCAGGGAGGTTCCTCTCATGAGATCGCGGTTGCTTGAGTGGCGTGCTCGTTGTGCGGGCGCGGCGGCGTTCGCGCTGGATTGGCTGCGCCGCTATCGGCGCGCCCTCATCGTGCTCGCGAATTCGTTGCTGGTGGCGGCGGCCTATCTGGCCGCGTTCTGGCTGCGCTTCGACCTCGACATCCCGGGCCGCGAGCTGGGCACGGCGCTGCGTACGCTGCCCCTGGTGATCGCCTGGAAACTGCTGGTGTTTCGGTGGTTCGCGGTGGACCGAGGGTGGTGGCGGTTCACCGGTGTCTCGGATCTCTTCGACATCGTGAAGGCGAGCGTGGTCGCCTCGGTGGGCACGGTCTGGGTGGTGTTCTACGTGTTTCGGCTCGACGGCTTTCCGCGCACGGTTCCCGCGCTCGATCTGCTGCTCTCCGCTTCCGCGTTGGCGGGCGCGCGCGTGGTGGCGCGCAAGCTCTTCGAGCTTCTCGATGCTTGGCGCGTGCGCGACACGGGTGCTGCGCGTCCCATCCTCGTGGTGGGTGCGGGGCGTCACGGAGTCGCGCTCGTGGACGAGCTGCAGCGCGATCACGGCAGCGGTTACCGGGTGCTCGGCTTCGTCGACGACGATCCCGCCAAGCGCGACTCGATGGTGCGCGGTCTCCGTGTGCTCGGCAACACCACGGAGATCCCGCGACTCGTGGCGGCGTTGGGTGTGGCGGAGGTGGTGTTGGCGATTCCCAGTGCCGATGCGCAGGACGTGAAGCGGATCCAGGAATGCTGCGAGGAGGCGAAGACGCCTTTTCGGACGCTGCCGACCCTCAAGGATCTGGCGCGCGGCCAGGTGCGTTTCGAGCAGGCGCAGCACGTGAAGGACACCGACATCATCGGGCGTCCGGTCGCGCGGCGCGATCGGACGTTGCCGCGCAAGCTCGTCGAGGGCCGGCGCGTGGTGGTGACGGGAGCTGCGGGATCCATCGGCTCGGAGATCGTGCGCCAGGTCGCCGAGCTCGAGCCCGGATTGCTGGTGCTGCTCGATCACGCCGAGACACCGCTCTTCTACCTGGAGCGCGAGATTCGAGGCGCGTTTCCGGGGCTCGCGCTCCAGGTCCTGACGGGTTCGATCGTCGATGCCGAGTGGCTCGAAGCAGAGCTCGGCGCAGTGCGTCCCGAGCTGGTCTTCCACTGTGCCGCGTACAAGCACGTGCCGCTGATGCAAACCAACGTGCGCGCCGCGCTGCGCACCAATCTCTTGGGTAGCTATCGCTTGGCGAGACTCGCGGCCAGCCTCGACGTCGAATGCATGGTGAACGTCTCGACCGACAAGGCCGTGTGCCCCAGCACCGTGATGGGACTGACCAAGCGGCTCGCCGAGCTGGCGCTTCAGGAGCTCGATCGGGTCGCGCCACGCACGCGCTTCGTGAGCGTGCGTTTCGGCAACGTGATGGATTCCCAGGGCAGCGTGGTGCCGATCTTCCGCGCGCAGATCGAGCGTCACGAGCCCGTCACCGTGACCGAGCCCGAGGCCACTCGCTACTTCATCACCATCGCCGAAGCGGCCCATCTGGTGTTGCAGGCGGCGGCGCGCGGCCGCGGTGGCGAGATCTTTCTGCTCGACATGGGAGAGCCGGTGCGCATCGGCACGCTGGCGGAGAAGCTCATCCGCATGTCGGGCTTCGAGCCGCATCGCGAGATCCCGATCCGGCGGCTGGGTCTGCGCGGCGGCGAGAAGATGCACGAGCGCCTGCATTGCCCGGATGGCGATCGGCTGCGCGTGGTCGGCGACGGGCTGATGGTCGTGGAGAGCGACGCGCGTCTGCCGCTCTCGGTCGAAGAGACCTACGCGCTGCTGGAGGCGCGACTCGCCCCTGGGGCGCTGAGCCATCTCCCCGAGGGGTGCCTGGTCAGCGAGCTCTTGCCCGAGATCTCGACCTGCGTGGCACCACACCGACCCGCACGCGGTACGCGCCTGCCCACGAGCTCGCACGCACCCCCACCGGCGACGGGGCTCGCGACCTGGACACAACACGCCTGAGCGGGTCGGCGATGCCCAGCACGTTGGTGAACGCAACTGGCGCCGCGCGCACGGTGCGGGGAGCGGCACCGCCCATCACGGCCGTCGATGCCGTGGGCAGCGCGTCGCGGTGTCTGCTCGGCCTGGTGCTCGTAGCTGCACCGTTTCTCTTGGGTGGCGTGCCGGATCGGGTACGCGCGGGGCTGGGCGTCATCGCGTCGTCGTCGGTGCTCCTCGCGTTCGGCGCCGTCGCACTGGACCCGCGCGTTCGCCGCGAGCGAAAGCTGGGCTCGCTGGGCGCCGCTGCGTGGCATCCAGCGCTGCTGGCGCTGGCGCTCGCGTGGCTCGCTTGGATCGGACTCACGATGGTGCCGCTCGTGAGCTCCGTGCTCGCTCGGGTGGCGCCGGGGAAGGCACGCCTCTTGAGCCGCGCGCTGATCGACACGCCCACGGGCGAGATCGCGCCGGGTTTCGAGCATCCGCTCAGCCTCGCGCCGGGTGACACGCTCGATGCGCTGGCGTGGCTGATTGCCGTGCTCGGCGTGATGCAAGCGGTGGCCGCCACGGGCACCCTCGGCGAACGCCGGTCGTGGGTGCGCCGTGTGCGGCCTGCGACGCGCGTCCTCGCCTGGCTGGCAATCGCCAGCGCGCTGGTCTCGCTGCAAGCGCTGCTTCAGCAGGCGACGTGGAACGGTCGCATCGCATGGTTGGTGCGCCCGGTCGAGTGGGGCGCGAGCGCTCCCGACGGCAGCCGTGCCAGCGGCCCGTTCGTGAATCCCGACCAATTCGCGGCCTTCGCTTTCCTGGGTGTGCTGGCCGCCATCACCTTGCTCGTCCAGTTGTGCTTCTCGCCGAACCGACTCGAGCACAGGGTTCGCGGCGGCCTCGTCGCGACGGCGGGTTTCGCAGCGGTGTGCTCCGTCGTCGGGTTGGTTGCGAGCGGCTCTCGCACGGCGTTCGCGCTGGCGGTGGTGTTCACGGCCGCGCTCGCGTCTCACGTGGTGGGATGGCTTCGCGTCGACGGAAGGCTGGGCAGCACCGGACGCCGCCGCGTGGCACGCGTGGCGGCGCTGGCGTCCGTGATCGTGGCGGCGCTGTTGCTCGTGGCGAGCGCCGCCTCGGAAAACGTGCGCGCCGTGCTGGTGCGATGGCTGGCGATCGTGACGCCTGGGACGCACGATGGGTCGTGGGGTGGACGCGTCGCGGTGTGGCGGCAGTCGATCGACCTGATCGATGCTTTCCCGCTGGGAGTTGGTCTGGGGGCTTGGTCCGCGATCCATCCGCTCGTCAGCGCGCCGCCCGTGCATCACCTGACGTGGCGACATGCCCACAGCGACGTGCTGGAGCTCCTCACGGAGACCGGTCTCCCGGGTGCGGCGCTGCTCGTCATCAGCGTGATCGTCGTGGTGAGAGCGATGTTCGCGCGAGGGCGTTCGACGGCTCCGCACGAGCTCTCCGATCGCGCGCGCGCCGTGCTTCTCACCGGGCTCGCCGTGTTCGCGATCCACGTGTCGGTGGACTCGCCACTTCGAGCACCGGCCGTCGCCTTGGCGTTGGCCGTGCTCGTAGGCGCTGGCGCGCGTCGGCGTCGCGACGAGGGGATGTGCGAGCCACCGCTCGAACGCGTGACTTCGGCAGCGCTCGACGGCCCTGCGTGGCGAGCAGGTCTCGTGCGCGCGGGCGGGGTGCTCGCCGCGGCCGTGGGACTGTGGGCCTTGGGTGTATCGCTCGCCCTGGCCGATCCGCGTTTCGCGCCGCTGCGCGCGGGTCCACCTGCGGCCGCTTCGGCGTTGAGCGAGGCTCGTGCACTCCTGGCGGCGGGCGGCGGCGTCGGGCGCGTCGGTGGCGGCGAGCGGGACGCGGCTGCTCGGCACTTTCGCCGTGCGATCACGCTCAGTCCGCTGCTGGCTGCAGCGCATCACGGGCTGGCGATCACGTCGTCGGATGCCGGCGAGGCGGCGCGCGCGCTGGCGCATGCCGCGGAGCTGGCGCCGTGGTCGTCTCTCTATCAGGATCAGCTCGCGATGCTCGAGCTGGCGCGCGGCAACGAGGACGACGCCCTGGCGCACGTGACGCGTGCCGTACGTGCGCGCCCCGAGCTCGAGGCCCATCCGTACCTCGCCGGCGGCGGTGCACGCGGGCTCGCCACGCAGCTCGCGAGCGCGATCGAAGAAGGGCTCACGAGGGCGTTTGCCGAGGACGCCGATCCGGAGCCGGCTGGAGACGCGCTGGCGCGATTCTTCGAAGCCCGCGAGGAGTTCGCGCGTCAGGGCCAGGTGCTGGATGCGCTGGCGGCGAGGCCGGGAGCCGCGCGTCGCTGGTCGCTGGCGGCAGTGCGCGCGTTCCATCGTGCTGGCGATACGGCCCGTGCGGACGCGGAGGCAGCGCAGATGCTCGCGCGCGCCGGCAAGGCCGTGACCTCGGCGGAGATCGACCTGGCGCTGGAGGTGCATGCCGCACTCGGCGATCTCGATCGAGCGGAGCGCGTGCTCGATCGAGTGGAAGCGAGTGCGAGCCACGACGCTCGGGTGGCGCTCGCACTGGGCCGGGTGGCGAGCCTGCGCGGCGACACCGGTGCCGCCGTCGAGCGCTATCGCACGGCCGCAGAGTGGGCGCCCGCGAACGCCGAGGCCCAGTGGTTGCTCGGCGAAGCGCTACGCGTGGAGCAGCGCTACGGTGAAGCGCTCACCGCGTTCGAGCGCGCGATCGATCTGGGCCAGGGCACGCCCGCGGTGTGGGCGCGCGTGGCGGAGGTTCGCGAGAAGCGTCGCGAGTATCGTCAGGCGGCGCTCGCGTACCGCGAGGTGCTGCGGGTGCGGCCCGGTGACGGCTGGGTCGTCGCCGCCGTCGAGCGCAACGAGCGGCTCGCACGTGGCGAGCCCGTCGGTAGCGCGGGCTGAGGCGGCGCGCGGGTAGCCGCGTCATTCGTGGCGCAACGTCGCCTTTTCGATCCAGAGCTCGCCGCCGCCGAGCTTGGTGAGGCGCACCACGGCTGCCGTGTCGTGGGGCAGGTCGAAGTCGAGTGGGATGGCACGGTAGCGCCGCCTCCCGAGGTCGCTCGTAGTCACCGTCCGACGTGCGATCTCTGCTCCCGATTGGTCGTCGAGGACGCGCACTTCGAGTAGCCCGGCGTCATCCGGTTCGCCCGCGGTTTCCCCGCGACGCAGGTGGATCTCCAGCGAGTGCCGGCCACCGACGGTGGGACCCAGCGCGATGCGCGCCACCCGCGTGTTGGCGCGCACTGCGGCGGGAACGCGCAGCGCAGGGCGTGGCTCGGCGCGTTCGCGGCTGCCGGCGGCAGGCGCATCGTCGTCGACGACCGCTCCCTTGAGCGACTCGATCGGCGGATCGCCGTTGGGGAGGTAGGTGACCGTCAGCCACTCGCGCTTGAGCCGCTCTGGATCGAAGCACCCGTGGCCGGCGCCGATCACCCAACCGAACGGATGGCGGACGATGGAGTCGAGGAGCGCCGCCCGCGAATGAGCAGCGTCGGGCAGCAGATGGCTGGACCACACCTCGCCGCCGAAGGAATGGGGCGCCGTGTAGAGGGTCGTCGTGCCGGCGAGGGTGAGCAGCGGTGAGAAGGCGATCCACGGAAATCGTCGGCCCGTTCTGTCAGTTGCGGCGTTCGGCTCGAGCGGCTTCGCCGCCGTCCGCGAGATCAGCGCGAGCGTGAGCGCATTCGCTGCGACGATCATCGCGATCCAGTAACCGATCAGACCCGAGGCCGAAGGGCGGGCTTCTGGCGTGAGGGCTACCAGTCCCGGAAACGAAAGCGGCGTCCGATAGCCGACGACGCTCTCCGCGCGCATGCCGTGCTCCAGCCGCGAGTAGCCGTGCGTGTACGCGAACGCCTCGTCGAGTGACACCACGAGGAGCACACCCACGAGAAGCGCCACACCGCGGTGTCCGCGGGTAGCGCGCGCCAGCTCGGCAAATCCCATCGCCGCGAACGGGATGGCGGTCACGATCAGCCGTGCCGGCGTCGAGCCACCGCCCCACCAGTCGAAGTGCGCCGTCGCTTGCGCGATCAGCAAGGCGACCAGCGCACCGATGCGAAGCACTCGCCCGCGATTGGCGCGCCATGCGAGCACCATCGCGGCGGGCGCGAGTGCGTAGATCGGCGCGTAGCCCAGGATGCCGAAGGTGCGATCGAAAATCAGTCCGACGATCGCTTTGGGAATGCCGGCCGGCTCGAGTGGAGCGTGGCCGGGAATTACCGCCCACATCGAGGTCGGCAGGATGCTGCCGGTGATCCGGTAGTAGTAGAGCGACTGCAGCGCCAGCAACACCCCGTACGTTCCGAGAAAGCCCGTCAGCGCTCCCAGATTGCGTGGGTGGCGCGCCACGAACCAGGCCACCAGGAACAAACTGGGGAGCGCGAAGCGATTGTGCAGCCACGGCAGGTAACCCGCGAGCAGGCCCATCCACGCGGCGCGACCGGCACCGGCCGGCGGGCCGACCTCGAGATGGCGCACGAGCATCACCAGCAGCAGCCCGGCGACTGCCTCCGGGTAGTACTGGGCATGAAACGGCACGACGGGAATCGTGAGACCGGTGGCGAGCGCCACCAGCGCTGCGAGACGCGGCATGCGCGTGGCGTCGCGCAGCAGCCGGTAGAGCGCCGTGATCCAGCACGCGAACACCAGCGCGATCGCGGTGCTGGTCACGAACAGCCAGTTGGGTACGCCGAGCTGGATGCCGCCGAACTCGGAGAGCCATAGGCGATCGATCGTGTAGGGCACGAAGAGCAGGAACGACAGGCCGGGCAAATGGACCTGATACGTGCCGCCGTTCTTGCCGTGGATGAACCAGCCTTCGTCGTAGGTGGCGCGGTTGAACGTGGACGGGGCCCGCCCGGTCAGGATCGTGCCCAGGTCGCGGAGCATCGCCGGCACTTCGTCGGCGATCGTCGCGGCGAACGCGCGCGGAAAGCCGAGCCAGTCGACGTCGCGCAAGCCGATGCGACCGTACGGGCGCACGCTCTCGACGTCGAACCCTTGGGTCTGCAGCAGCGCCTCGCAGAAGCGGATGTACTTGGGCTCGTCGCCGGCCACGAGGCCCTGGAAGCGCGTGAGCTGCGAGGTCGCGGCGACGCCGCCGAGCGCCGCGACGAACACGATCCAGGTGAGCGGCGGGCGCGGAAGCGCGCTGGGGACGCGCGCCGCCATCCGCTCGAGCCATCGTGCGAGGTCGGCCACGCTCGCGATCCCCGCGGTGCGCGCGAAACACCACGCGAGCGCCAGCAACGCGATCCAGGCTCGAAGCTCGAGCGTGAAGTGGCAGAACGGACCGGCCAGCGGCGCGTGCTCGACCGCCAGCCGCGCGTGCGGCAGGAGCGTGAGCGCCGCAAGCCAAAGCGGGCGCAACTGCCAGCGCAGCTCTCGGGCGCGCTCGGCGGTCGCGCCGGCGGGTGAGAGTCTGGCCAGCCAAACGAGCGATAGCAGGGTCGTCGCCACCAGCCCGGCGAGCAGCCGCGGGCTCGCGGTGACGAAGAAGACCGACGGGCTGGGGTCGGGCGGCGTGGCGATCCAGCGGCCGAAGGCGAGCCACAGCGCCACGCTCAGCAGCAGCGCGAGCGCGATGAGCTCCGCCCACACGGGCAGCACCCGCGGTGGATCGCGCGGGACACTGGCGCCGAGAGGTGACGGATCGCTCACGAGTGGTTGCGGAGCGCTGCGCACACGGCGCGACCGTCGAACCCCCGGGGAGTCGTGCCGTGACTCACCGCTCGGCGCCCGCGGAGGTCAGCGCGTGGCGGCAGCGGATGCGGCTTCGCTGCCGGCGCTGGCCACGGCGGCGCTCGGTGGGCCGTGCCACACGCGTCCGGGCATCTCGCCAGCCTCGAGGCGCGGCTTGAGGGCGGCCCAAGCGTCGTTGACCTTTTTCGCTCGTTCCGGCTCTTCGTGCTGGATGCGGGTGGCGATGGTGTCCATCTTGCGGATCGCGTCGGGCAGCGAGCCCTTGGCGAGGCTGAGGAGGAAGCTCTCGGGAATGATGCTCAAGATGCCCTTGAGGCCGAATGCGAACTGGAAGACTCCCAGCGTCTCTTTCCGCTCCGGATCCCAGAAATACGAGTGCACACCCTCGTTGCGCTCGAAATCGCCCTTGATCTGGTGGAACGTCTGACCGGTCGGCGGATCGGCGTACTCGGCGATGGACGTGAACTCGTAGGTGGGCAGCAGAAAAGCGGGCTTCACGGTCATGTAGAAGATCTTGCCGCGGGGCTCGGCGCGCAGGATGCAAACGCCGGTGATCTCCGGGAAGTTCTTCACGGCGATCACCGAATCGGTGGCGACGTCGAAGATCGAGACCGGGTGATTCTTCATGTAGCCGATGCCGCGCGCCATGCGGTCTTCTTTGCTGTATTCGACGATCTGCACCACGATCTCGCCGCGCTGCACGGCGGCCCATTCGTCGTCGCTCAAGTGAATTTCCTGGGCGTCGGGGATGGGCAACAGCGGCTTCGGGTTGTCGAAGACCTTGAGCTCGGTGGGAACGTCGCCTTCGGCGATGGTCTCACCTGCGTGTGCAGGAAGTGTGGTCGCCGCGCCGAGCGTGAGCGCCGCGAGCGTGAGAGCGACGCGACGGAAGCGGGTGATGCGTGGGGATGGCGAAGCGCTGATCACGGCGAGGGCTCCTTCGAGACGGCGGCTTGGGTCGTGCGCGTGGAATCGGCGGTCGTCGACCAGACCCGCCCTGGCCAGGTCCCCGCACCGAGCGCGGGTTCGAGTGCCGCCCACTCCTCGTCCCAACGGCTGGCGCGCGCGGCGTCGCGGGCGCGGACTCTGTCGACCATCGCTTCCACCGAGCGCATGGCGTTGGGCAGATTGCGGCCTGCCAGCGACAGGATGAAGGACTCGGGAACCAGGCTCAAGATCCCCTTCATGGCCAGATCGAACGTGAACACGGCCAGCGTCTCGCGCCGCACCGGGTCCCACAAGAACGACTGACTGCCCTCGTTGCGATCGAAGTCGCCCTGAAGCTGGGACCAGCACAGCGCCGTCCGCGACGCGTTCCAGCAGCCGGTCATGGTGTAGTGGAAGTCGGGCAAGAGCATCGAGACGTCGGCAGTGGCGCGGAAGCGTTTGCCGTTCTCCCAGCGCTCGAGCTCTTCGAACTGGACGATCTCGGGGTACATCTCGGTCTGCAGGCTGCCGTCGCCGGCCACCGAGAAGAGCTCCACGGGGTTGTGCTTCAGGTAGCCGACCGCGCGCGCCTGCCGGTCCTCCGCCGTGCGTGCGACCGTCTTCACCACGATCTCGCCGTGCTGGATGCGCGCCCGCTCGGCGTCGCTGAGCTCGATGTCGCTCGCGTCGGGAATCGCAGGCAGCGCGGCTTCGCCGGCGCGTGTGGTGACTCGCTCCGCCGCTCGCGCATCGGTGGATACGACCAGGGCGATCGCCGCCATCGTCGCGGCGACACGCTCGTTCCACGCTCGGGTCATGAGCCCGAACCTGGCCCCGCTCGGCGAACGTGTCAACGCTCGCGAATCAGGCTGCCGCGCGCTCCGGAGCGCGGGCGACGTGCCTGGACGTCGCTTTCGACGCGACGCCATACTCCCGCTCCGCTCCTCGTTTCGCCTCGACTCTTCTCGACGTCGCGCGCAATGCGCGAAGGGTCCGCCACGATGGTCGCCGAAGCCCTCTCGTTCTCCCTGTTCGATCCCAGCGAAGAGCACCGCATGCTGCGCGAGACGGTCCGTGACTTCACGCGCAAGGAGGTCGAGCCTCAGGCCGACGAGTACGACAAACGCGGCGAGCTGAACCGACCGCTGCTCGAGAAGCTCGGTGAGCTGGGGATCCTGGGGATCACCGTGCCCGCCGAAGAGGGCGGCGCCGGCATGGATGCGGTGGCGGCGGTGATCGTCCACCACGAGCTGGCCAAATCCGATCCCGGATTCGCGCTCGCGTATCTGTCGCATTCGATGCTGTTCGTGAACAACTTCATGCACGCGTCGAACGCCGAGCAGCGCGCGCGCTATCTGCCCAAGACGCTGACCGGCGAGTGGGTGGCGGGCATGGGGATGACCGAGCCCGCCGTGGGCACCGACGTGCTCGGCATGCAGACCACCGCCGTGCGGGACGGCCGTCACTACGTGCTCAACGGGCGCAAGATCTTCATCACCAATGGGCCGGATGCGTTCTGTTTCCTGGTGTACGCGAAGGTGAACGGGCGCGTGACGGCGTTCGTCGTGGATCGCGACTGTCCGGGTTTCTCGACCAGCCCCAAGATCGACAAGATGGGCATGCGTGCCTCCACCATGTCCGAGCTCGTCTTCGACGACTGCCGCGTGCCGGCCGAGAACCTGCTGGGAGTCGAGGGGGGCGGCGTCACCCACATGATGCGGAACCTGGAGATCGAGCGCCTGACGCTCGCGGCGATGAGCCTCGGCATCGCCGACCGCTGCCTGGACGTGATGATCCGGTATGCCGACCAGCGCAAGGCCTTCGGTCAGCCGCTTCACGCCTTCGGGCAGATCCAGCAGCACATCGCGGTCTCGTACGCGAAGACCGAAGCGTTGCGGACGCTGATCTACAACGTGGCCCGTGACGTCAGCCCCGAGAAGCGCAATCGCATCGGCTCCGACGCCGCCAAGCTCTTCGGCGGACCCGTGGGTAAAGAGGTCGCCGATCGCGCCATGCAGGTGTTGGGCGGCTACGGCTACTGCCGGGAGTACATCGTCGAGCGGCTGCTGCGCGACGCCAAGCTCATCGAGATCGGCGGCGGCACATTGGAGGCGCACACCAAGAACCTCACCCGCGACCTCGTCCAGGCGTGGGCGAAGTGATGGGGCTGGCGTTCGCGGGCTGGATCGCGCGGACCTTCGGGACCTGGGAGTTCGCGGCGATCGTTGCTGCGCTCGTCGCGGGCCTCACGTGGCGCTACTGGCGTGTGCGTCCGCCGAGTGACCTCGGCTGGGGTGATCTCGAACGCGAATCGCGGCGGGGTCGGCGGCGGTACGTGCGAGAAGCAACCACGCGATCGTCTCCACTTCCTAGCCGCTCGGCTGATTCACGGATTGCCAATCACGCCGTTGGATTGCCCGCGCCGAGCGCGCACCCGTTGGATGGATAACTACGTCGGCCTGGCGCTCGCGGCCTACGTGATCTGGGGGGTGTCGAACTTCCTGGATCGCGTGGTCGTGTCCACCCGCGGTGTGTCGGCGGGCGCCTACGTGATCCTGGGGGCGTGGTGCGCACCGCTGCTCGTCGGCTTTCTGCCGTGGGTCGAGATGACGCGGCCGAGCATCCGCGAGCTGGGAATTGCGCTCACCGCGGGCGTCGTGTTCCTGGGAGTGTTGTGGCCCTACTACAAGGCCCTCGAAACCGAGGAGGCCTCGCGGGTGGTGCCGCTCTGGCACCTCGAGCCGGTCTTCATCCTGATCGCAACCAAGTTGCTCTGGAACGAAGGTCTTCCCGGCGCGGCGAAGCTCGCGTTTCCGATGCTGCTGGTGGGCGGCGCCGTGCTCTCCGTGGACGACCTGCGCGACTTCACGCGACTGCGTCCCCACGCGCTGTGGATGTTGCCGGCGGTGCTCGCCGCCGCGGCGCACGCGCTGCTCACGCGTGCGCTGGTGCGGACGTACGATCCCTTCGCGGCGGCACTGCTCATGCGCTGGTGCTGCTCGCTGCTCACGGTGTTGCTGATGTTCGTGCCCGCCGTGCGCAGGCGCGCGCTGGCACAGGCGCTCGACACGGACCTCGCCTCGATCGGCCTCACGGCGCTCACGCTGTTACTCGGCTCACTGGGGTTTTTCCTCTACAACCGCGCACTCAAGCTCGGACCGGCCGCGCTCGCGACCGCGATGAGCGGCGTCACCGCGGTGGTGGTGTTGGCGCTCGTGATCGTGTCCAAGCGCGTGGCACCGGGTCTGGTCGAGGAGCGGATCGATCGCGACTCCTTGGTGCAGAAGGCAATCGGCATCGCGCTCATGGGTGGCGGCGTCGCCGTGCTCTCGCTCGGACGTTGAGGTAGCACCCCTGCGCGTCGCGTTTTCCGCCTCGTGCTCCCGCCTGGGTTTCGTGGGATCTTGACGTATTCTTCTCGCAAGACGGATTCGCTTCGCGACACCCGATGACGACCTCTCGCCGACCTCCGCGCGTCACCGTCTGCGTCACGGGCGGCATCGCGGCGTACAAGGCGTGCTTGGTGGTGCGCGGTTTGATGCGCGCCGGCCTGGTGGTGGACGTGCTGATGACACCGTCGGCTACCAAGTTCGTGAGCCCGCTCACCTTCGAGGGGCTGACCCAACGCGCGGTTCAGAGCGATCTCTGGGACCGGGGCGACTCGATCGCCCACGTCGAGCAGGCGCACGCCACCGATCTCTTCGTGATTGCGCCCGCGACGGCCCACACCCTGGCGCGGCTGGCTCTCGGCATGGCCGACGACGTCGTCACGGCCACCATCCTCGCCTCTGCGGCGCCGGTGCTCGTGGCGCCCGCGATGGAAACCGGGATGTGGGGCAACCCGCTGGTGCAAGCGCACGTCGAGCGCCTGGTGGCGCTCGGCCGATTCTCGACCATCGGTCCCGAGGAAGGCTTGCTCGCGAGCGGGCGCTCCGGCGCGGGACGCATGAGCGAGCCCGAGCCGATCGTGGCGCGGGCTCTCCAGCTCTTGAGGCAATCCCTGCCCGCCGCAGATGCGCCGCTGCCGGCGGCGTCCGTGGCGGGGTCGCTGGCGGGAGTCCGGGCCGTGGTGACCGCCGGTCCCACGCGGGAATTCCTCGATCCGGTGCGATTCGTCAGCAACCCGTCGAGCGGCAAGATGGGTTTCGCGGTGGCGCACGCGCTCGTGGAAGCAGGCGCCGAGGTGACGCTGATCCACGGGCCGGTGGCCATCGAAGCACCGCGAGTCGCGCACCGCGTGCCCGTCGTGAGCGCCGCGGACATGTGCGACGCCGTGCTGTCCCGCGCCGCCGAGATGGACGTCTACGTCGGGGCCGCTGCCATCGCCGACTACACACCCGTCGAGGTCTCGCCCGACAAGGTGAAGAAGAGCGACGGCAATCAGCTCGTCGAGTTTCGGCGCACTGCGGATGTGATCGCCACGTTGGTGGAACGACTCGAATCGCTGGGGCGGCGGGATCGCACGCTGGTGATGGGCTTCGCCGTCGAGACCCGCGACCTGGTGCGCTACGCGCGCGACAAGCTCGAGCGCAAGCGCCTCGATCTCATCGCCGCCAACGACGTCTCGAAGCCGGGCGTGGGCTTCGCGGGCGACTCGAACACCCTGACCGTCGTGTCTCGCGGGAGCGCCGCGCCGGTCGAGCTCGGCCCGGCCGCCAAGATGGACGTGGCGCGGGCGCTGACCCAGATCCTCGCCGAGCGCTATTCCGCCAAGCAGCAGGGGGCTCCGTGACGTTGGCCGCGAATCCAGCGCGCCGCGCCGTGGTTCTGCTCTCGGGCGGCCTCGACTCGGCCACGGTGCTCGCCATCGCGCGCTCGCGTGGCTATGCCTGCTACGCGCTCACGGTCCGATACGGTCAGCGTCACGCCCACGAGATCGACGCCGCAGCGCGCGTGGCCGAGAGCCTCGGCGTGGTGGCACACCGGGTCATCGATCTCGACCTCAAGTCGTTCGGCGGCTCGGCGCTGGTGGGTGACGGCGAGATCCCCCTCGATCGCGACGAAGCCGCGATCGGCGCCGGCGGTATCCCCGCCACCTACGTGCCGGCGCGGAACACCGTGTTCTTGTCCTTGGCGCTGGCGTGGGCGGAGGCGCTGGGCGGTGCGGATCTCTTCATCGGCGTCAACGCTCTCGACTACAGCGGCTATCCCGACTGCCGTCCCGAGTTCATCGACGCGTTTCGCACGCTGGCACGCCTCGCGACCAAGATCGGCGTCACGGGTGAGTACGCCGTCGACGTCCAAGCGCCGCTCGTCGCCATGAGCAAGGCGGAGATCATCCGCAAGGCCCACGAGCTGGGCGTGGATCTCGCGC
>CAYUSL010000047.1:0-21853 GCA_964447125.1 uncultured bacterium
CGCTGGGGTGAGCGGCGTCACGAGCGTACCATCCCACACGGCGCACACCCTGCCGTCACCGAGTCGATCCACCACACGCACCCGATGGATGGATGATCCTGGATGATCGGTGACATTCATCTTTTCGCTGGGGCCCGACCCAGACCCACGCGGTCTCGGCGGGAAGCGGCTTGATCGACAGTGTCGTGTCGCCCGTCATCTGTCAGGATTCGAGCGCCAGCCTGCTCGTCACCGACCAGCGCGGAGCGGCGCGCTCCGTGGGTGCGTCGTGCGACATCGGCGCGTTCGAGTACGGCGCGCTGCCTACAGGCTTCCTTTTCGGCGACGACTTCGAACAGGGCCACCTGTGGATGTGGGCCGAGATCGTCGGCTGAGGCGAAGTCGCCAGACTGAATGGGGTGCGTGATCGAGGGATCCGTCGCAGTACTTCTTCTTCTTCATGTGCTCGACACACTCGTGCATTGGCGCGGTGAGCTCAGGCGACCGGGGCGATCGGTGCCACTCACTTTCTGGCTGGGCGCGTTGCCGCGATCGTGTGAAGTGGGGCGAAAAGGCGGTTCCGCAGCTTCGCGGATCATTCGACGACCGACCTGCATCGACGATCAAACATCGAGATCACTCGCCGATCCCGAAACGGGGCGGAAGACCGCTTGCAAACCCTCGAGAATCAATAATCGGATAAGAAACCTCCTGTTGTTCTTGGAGCGCTGCATGATGATCGGCAAACCATTCGGCGTGAGGCCGCGCTCAGTCGCGCGCCAACAACGGGATGGAAAGAGTAGCGTGCGTTTCGTGCATCAAATGAATGCACGGCCACTGCGGACGGGTTTCGTTCATCTCAGTCGCGCAAGCCTCGGCGTTGAAGCACTTGCCGTTGGAATCCTGTGGGTCGTTTCTGGTCCGGTCGTCGGGCCATGGGTGTCGTTCATGCTTGGGTGTTATTTCGTAGCCGCCGTTGCGGCGCCGCTTGCGTCGGCGCTGTTCGGTCTGCGTGTGGTTGGCTTCTTGTTCAAGCGAGCTAGTTTTCGACGAGTGATGCCGGTGGCACTGGGGCTGCTCGTCGCAGTCCTCGGTTTGTGGCTGGTGGAGGCCGGTGGGCTTCCGTCAGGTCTCATTCCTCAATACTAGGTGGACTCACGGGAAGTCCCCCAGGGATCGGTGTCACTCACTCTCTCGCTGGAGCACGCAGGGCACATCCCATCCCGCGCCTTCGCGCGGCGAGCGATGCGGAGTCGTGGGCGTTCGCGGTCCGCATCACCGTGCGCTGCGCGCCGGAGCGCGCACCAACAGCGCCCGACGGGGCGCAGCCCAAGGACCGCGGCGTGTCCGCCGCTACCAGGCGCGTCCGCCTACCGGCGATCGAGGATGCGGCTCAAAAAGGCCTGGGCGCGTGCAGTACGCGGCGCCGCGAAGAACTCGCTCGGTGGAGCGATCTCCACCAATTCGCCTTCGTCGATGAACGCGACGCGGTTCGCCACCGCCCGTGCGAAGCCCATCTCGTGGGTGACCACGAGCAGCGTCATGCCCTCGCGCGCCAGCTCGGTCATGACTTCCAGGACTTCCTGGATCATCTCCGGATCGAGGGCGGAGGTGGGCTCGTCGAAGAGCATGATCTTGGGCTGCATGCACAAACTGCGTGCGATCGCCACGCGCTGCTGCTGACCGCCAGAGAGCTGCGACGGGTACTTGCTCGCGTGGTCGGCGAGACCAACGCGATCGAGGAGCGCGCGGGCCTGGCGCTCGGCCTCGGCACGCGGCGTGCGGCGCACGCGGATCGGTGCGAGCGTCAGGTTCTCGAGCACGGTGAGGTGTGGGAAGAGATTGAACTGCTGGAACACCATCCCCACTTCGCGGCGGATCGCCTGCAAGTGGCGCAGATCTCGATCGAGGACGATGCCGTCCACGGTGATCGTGCCGCCGTCGTGCTCTTCCAGCCGGTTGATGCAGCGGATGAGCGTCGATTTGCCGCTGCCCGATGGGCCGCAGATCACGACCGTCTCGCCCCTCTCTACGGCGAGCGTGACGCCGCGAAGCACGTGTTGCTTGCCGAACCATTTGTGGACGTCGGTCAGGGTCACGATCGGCGCGCTCATCCCGTGGCCCCGTTGCGAGTCGCTTCGAAGCTCCGGCCGAGCCTCGAAAGCGCTGCGCAAAACGTGAAGTACACCGCCCCCACCACCACGTAACCCTCCACCACCGCACCCAGCCACTTGGGGTCGCTCATCGCCGACTTGGCGGCGTTGGTGAGGTCGAGGAGCCCGATCACCACCACCAGCGACGTGTCCTTGAAGAGGCCGATGGCGGTGTTGACGAGCGGCGGCACCACGGCGCGCAGCGCTTGCGGCATCACCACGAAGCGCATCGTGCCCCAGTAGCCGAAGCCCATCGAACGTGCCGCTTCCACTTGCCCGCGCGGCACGGTGTTGAGCCCGCCGCGGACCACCTCGGCGAGATACGCCGCCGCAAACAGCACGATGCCGAGCTGGGCGCGCACCAGCTTGTCGAGGTTCCACCCCGGCGGCAGGAAGAGCGGCATCATCACCGACGCCATGAAAAGCAGCGTCACCAGCGGCACTCCGCGCACCGCTTCCACGTAGGCGATGGCGAGCGCGCGCAGCACGAGCAATCCCGACGTGCGCGCCAGCGCCAGCAGCACGCCGAGCGGGAAGGCCACCGCCAATCCCACGGTTGCAAGCAAGAGCGTCAGCGGAAGGCCGCCCCAGCGATCCGTCTCGACGAGCGCGAGCCCCCAGAAGCCGCCGCGAAGCAGCGCAACCACCGCGAAGGTGGCGACGAGCCACGCGACGGCGAGGCCGGGCCGGCGCAGCCGTGCCACGGCGCTGGCGCCGAAGAGCACGATCACGAGCGCAGTCGCGAGCGCCGCGCGCCATTGTTCCGCGAACGGATAGAGCCCGAAGAAGATGAGCCGCGCCTTGTCGCGTACGAACGCCCAGCACGCGCCGTCGTGGGCGTGACAGCCATTGACGTCGGCAGCGCTCCACGTCGCATCGACGATCCCCCAGCGCACCACGCGATACGCGAGCCAGCCGAGCACTCCCGCCAAGAGCGCCGTGAGCGCGACATCACCCGCTCTGCGCCGCTCGCCCGTGGCCCGTGCGCTGGTGGTCACGTTCGCTCGCTCATCGCGAGGCCACCCACGGTCGCGAGCGCTCCCAGCCGTTGGCGAGCGCCGACAGCGCCACGCTCACCGTCAGGTACGTCGCCATCACCAGCGCGATTCCTTCCACCGCCTGGCCAGTCTGGTTGATGGTGGTGTTGGCGATGGACACCAGCTCGGGGTAGCCGATGGCCACGCCGAGGGAGCTGTTCTTCACCAGGTTCAGGTACTGGCTGGTAAGCGGCGGCACGATCAGCCGGATCGCCTGCGGGAACACCACCCTTCGCAGCGTTGTGGCGCGCCCGAGCCCCAGCGCTCGCGCCGCTTCGATCTGTCCGCGCGGCACCGCGAGCACTCCGGCGCGCACGATCTCGGCGATGAACGCCGACGTGTAGGCGATCAGCCCTGCCAGAAGCGCCACGAGCTCAGGGGAGACTGCGGCGCCGCCCTCGAAGTTGAAGCCGGTGAGCGCGGGGCGCGAGAGCGTGAGAGCGCCGCCCTGCCCCCACGTGAGCATCGGGACGAAGAGCCCGCGGTTGCAGAGGAAGACACCGGGTAGTGGAGAGAGCGCCGCACGCGGCCCGGGCAAGAGCTCGGTGATCGCGCCGTACCAGAAGAAGAGCTGGAGCAAGAGCGGGACGTTTCGCAGCAGCTCCACCCACGCGCCGGCGACGCGTGCTACGAGCGCATTGCGCGAGAGCCGCGACAAGCCCACGACGGTGCCGAGGAGCGACGCACCCACGAGACCGATCACCGCCACCTTCGCCGTGTTGGCCAGGCCCACGGCCAAGGCGCGCGCGTACGAGTCGCTGGCCGAGTAACGGATGGGAGACTCGCCGATCTCGAAGGACGCCTCCCGTCCCAGGAAATCGAAGCCCGTGGCGATGCCGCGTTGCGCGAGATTCGCACGCGTCTGACGCACCACGAGCGTGCCGACCGCGAGCGCGACCAGCAGCACCACCGCCTGAATGACGCTGGCACGGATTCGCTGCTCGGTGAAGCAGCGCATCGGCTTTGGGCTGGGCTCTGGACCCCGCCAGCAGATGCGTTGGCCGTGGCTCACAGTACGGCCGCGGCGCGCGCGAGCACCTTTCCCGGCCACACGTCCACCGGCTCGCCGTGGCCAGGAATGATCCGCACCAGATCCTCGCGCCGGGCGAGGCTTTCGAGGTGGGCGCGCAACGCCCTGCGATCGTCGACCAAGAGCCGGCGCGCAACCGGATTGATCTTCGGCCCGCCGGTCGAACCGAAGAGCCCGTAGATCCAGCCGGTGATCCCCGGTAGCGGCGCTTGGTTGAAGAAGAGGTCGTTCAGGACCAGCGTGGCGCGCGTGTGCTCGGGCCCGCTCTTGGCGATCAGCACGCCTTCGTGACTGCCTTCGAGGTGCGCAGCCTCCAGCGCGGGATCGCGAGGCAAGAGATCGAAATCGCCGTCCACGGCCACGCGCTTCTGGACGTGCGCACGCGCTTTGGGCGGGCACACCACCTTCGCGTTGGGATAGCGCTGCTTGTACGCGAGCGCGTCGAGGCGATGGTAGCGGCCTGGTACCACGACGAAGGCGGGCTCTCCCCAGGCTTCGAGCTGCGCCATGGCGGTGGGCGCGAGGGCGATCACGCTGTGCAGCACCAGTCGACGGTCGGTGAGCTGTACTACGGTCATCGTGCGGCGCAGCGCGAACGGTAGCCCCGGGATCTCGCCGCTCACCGTCCACAGGTTGGATTCGAGGGCGCGGATCGCGCCGTGCGGGTGGATGCGCCAGTCCCGTTCGGGTACGGGCGGAGGTCTGCGAGCGGCGTCGCCGTCGCTCATCGGGTGACGACCTTGCGCGTACCTTCGAGGCCCACCAGCACCGAGCTGACGCTCCACAGGCTGCGCGCCAGCTCGTCGTCGAGCGCTTTGCTGGAGGG
Organism: uncultured bacterium; assembly: GCA_964447125.1. GTDB lineage: Bacteria > JADJOY01 > JADJOY01 > JADJOY01 > JADJOY01 > JADJOY01. Next base: position 5,026 of record CAYUSL010000047.1, read on the forward strand.
CGCGGCCTTCTTGCAGCGCACCCAATAGAGGCCGGAGCTCTTCGCACCCTCGGGCGCGCTGGCCAGGAAGATCGAGGTCCGCGCGCCGTCCGCGGGCGGGATCATGAAGAACCCGGCGACGTCCATCGCCCAGCCGGGTACGTCGTTTCGCGCGAAGTTCGAGCGCACCACGCCGGGGTGCAGGCAGTTGGCGGTGACGCCCGTGCCGGTGAGCTTGCGCGCCAGCTCGCGGGTGAAGAGCACGTTCATGAGCTTGGTGTTGCAGTACTGCAGCCAGCCGTTCCAGAAGCGCTCGCCCTGGAGATTGTCGAAGCGCGGCCAGGCGAAGCGGTGGCCCTCGGATGCGACGGTCACCACCCGCGAAGGACTGCTCTTCTTGAGCACGTCGAGCAGCAGCGTGGTGAGGAGGAATGGCGCCAAGTGGTTGACCCCGAGCTGCATCTCGATGCCGTCCACCGTGAGCTGGCGTTGCTTGATGTAGGCGCCGGCGTTGTTGACGAGAACGTCCAGACGGTCGTGATGGCGCAGGAACTCCGCGGCAGCAGCACGCACCGCCGCCTGCGCCGACAAGTCGGCGACGATCAGCTCGACGTTGCCTTTGCCGCCGCGCTGCAGCACCTCCTCGCGCGCGAGCTCACCCTTGGTCCTGTCGCGGCTCACCATGACCACGTGAGCCCCGAGCTTGGCGAGGCCGATGGCCGTTTCTTTGCCGATTCCCGCGTTGGCGCCGGTGACGAGACAGACTTTGCCTTGCATCGATTCCATGATCTGCATCCGTGGCTCGAGGAGAGCGTCGAAACCACCGAGCTACCACGCCCGGCGCCCGTCGTCACCGCAGGTGGCGACGCAGGTGGTGGCGCGCGGTGGCGAGGTGCGTGGCGCGGGGGTCTGCGCTACGATCGGATCTTGGCCCGACGATGCGTCATTCCGACTCGTTCATGGTCGCGGCTTTCCTCGATTCCGAACGCCCGACGGCACCCACGCGGCGTCGCCGCCGCAAGCTCGCGTCGTCGCTGGCGCTGGTGGCGGTGGCGCTGGTGTCCGTCGGGGACACCTGCACCGTCGTCGACATCCCGACGCGCTACCCGATCGTGCTGGCGCACGGGTTCGCGGGTTGGAGCGACATCGGCGGGTACACGTACTTCTACAACGTCGAGTCGCACCTCGAATCGCTCGGCTACACGGTGTTCGCGCCGGCCGTCTCGCCGGTCAACGGCATCGACGTGCGTGCGCAGCAGCTCAAGGACGCGATCCTCGCCGAATATCCCCACGGCAAGGTGAACCTGGTCGCGCACAGCATGGGCGGGCTCGACGCGCGCTACATGATCACGCACCTGGGCATGGCGAGCCACGTGGCGTCGCTCACCACCATCGCGACACCGCATCACGGTTGCGTGATGTCGGATCTCGGCGTTGGCGCCATTCCCGGTGCCACCCAGGAACTGATCGACTGGATCCTCAACTTCTGGGGGCTCGACTGGGACGCGGTGATCGAGACCACCACCGAGTACGTCGAGAACACGTTCAACCCCACGACCCCCGACATGCCGGGGTCGCGTACTACTCGTACGGCGGCAACGGGCTCTACATCCTCAACTGGAAGTTCGTGTACTCGTACGCCAAGACCCTCGAATATCAAGGCACCAACGACGGCATGATCGGCGTGTCGTCCGCCCAATGGGGCACGTATCTGGGCACGCTCGACGCCGATCACTTCGACGAGGTGGGCCAGCCACCCGACGCCACCGAGTTCGACCACCTCGCGTTCTACGAGCGGATCGCGCGCTTCCTCTACACCAACGGCTTCTGAGCGCGAGCGATCGCGCGTCGCGACGGCGCCGCACTCACGGTGCGGCGATGTGCCGCCGCGTGGAGCGGGTTCCTCACATCGCCTCGGCGATCACGCGCAAGGCGTCGGGATCGCGTGTACCCACGAGCATCGTGGTCACCGGGCTTTCGCGCCATGCCTGCAAGCGGTCGCGAATGCGCGCGGGCGGTCCCAGCAACGCGATCTCGTCGGCGAGCTCGTTGGGCACGGCGGCGACGGCCTCTTCGCGTTTCCCTGCCAAGAACAATTCCTGGATCTTCTCGCCGGCTTCGGCGAACCCCAGTCGACCGACCCAATTGAGGTGGAAGTTCTGGCTCTTGGCTCCCATGCCGCCGATGTAGAAAGCCAGGTACCACTTCATGTACGTGAGCGCTTCCTCGAGATCGTCTTTCATCACCACCGTCACCGGGCAGGCGATGTCGAAGCCGGGGCGCAGCTTGGCCATCACGTCGGGATAGATCTTGCGGTAAGGCGAGTAGAAGACCGGCAGCCAGCCGTCGCCGACCTCGCACGCCATCTCGACGTTCTTGGGCCCTTCGGCGCCGATGTAGATGGGAATCTCGCTGCGGCGCGGGTGAACGATGAGCTTGAGCGGCTTGCCCAGCCCGGCACCGCCTTCCAGTGGAAGCTGGTAGTGCTCGCCCTTGAACGTGACGGGTGCATCACGGCGCAGGATCTGTCGGACCAACGACACGAACTCGCGGGTGCGTCCGATCGGCTTGGGGAAGGGCTGGCCGTACCAGCCTTCCACCACCTGCGGGCCGGACACGCCGATGCCCAGGATCAGCCGGCCGCCGGAGAGGTGATCGATGGTGGCCGCGGTCATCGCCACGCACGCCGGCGTGCGCGCCGAGATGTGCATGATCCCCGTGCCCAGCTTGATCTTGCTGGTGCGCGCTCCGATCCAGCAGAGCGGCGAGAAGCAATCGGAACCGTACGCTTCCGCGGTCCAAACCGAGTCGTAGCCGAGATCTTCGGCGTGGCGCACGAGCTCGATGGGGTCTTCGGGGCCGGACTGCCAATATCCGAGCATCAAGCCGAGCTTCACGCGAGCCTCCTGCGAAGACGTCGGCGCCAGGCGCCGAGTAGAACGTGTTTCACTCCGTGTCAGGAGGTGGCCCAAAGCGCCGCGCAAGTCAACCCGCGGACGCACCCGGCCACCATGCCCTCCGACCGAGATGCCGAGTCGCGGCGCGCCGTTCGGCGTGCTCCAAGCCCCACACGCCTCGAACCGCATCCGTGCGCGAGTGATCGATCGACCCGCAGCGCGATTGCGCGCGTGAAGCTGCCGAGGTTGCGCTCGTCTCGGGCTTTCCCGGGCCAGGGGACTGTCCGCGGGTGCGCTGTTACTCTCTGCCGACTTCCCTTCGAAAGCTCGGGCCCGCGCCCGCGAGGAGATGCAGCACATGCGGCTCTACACGTTCCCGATGTCGAACAACGTCATGAAAGTCGTGGCCGTGATGAACCACCTCGGGCTGAGCAGCGATTCGCACTTCATCGACCTCACCAAGGGTGCCCAGCTCGCGGCGGATTTCGTGAAGAAGAACCCCAATCACATGGTCCCCACGCTGGAAGACGGGGACTTCATGCTGTGGGAGTCGAACGCGATCATGCAGTACCTGTGCTCGAAGAAACCGGGTAGCACGCTCTATCCCAACGATCCCAAGGTGCAGGCGGACATCAATCGCTGGATGTTCTGGCAGCTCGCGCATCTGGGCGCGGCCGTCGGCACCATCCAGTTCGAGCGCATGGTCAAGGGCATGGTGGGCGGTGGACCGGCAGACGACGCCGTGGTGCAGCCGGCGCTCGAGCGCTACAAGCGATTCGCCGCGGTGCTCGACGGCCATCTCACGGGTCGCGAGTGGATCGTGGGCAACGAACCGACGCTGGCGGATTTCGCCGTGGGTTCTTGCTTCATCTACGCAGTCGCCGCGGATTTGCCGCTCGAACCGTACGCTCAAGTGCGGCGCTGGTACGCCAAGCTCGCGAGCCTGCCCGCGTGGTCGAGCGCGGTGCAGGTCACGCCGGGTTGAGGCGGACGTGCGCAGATCCGGACACTCACGTCTCGGCGGTGCGCTGCTGGTGGCGGCGCTCGCCGCCGGCGGGTCCGCGAACGCGCGCGATCTCGCCACTCGCGCTGCCCTCGGCCGTACCCTCGCCGCGGGCAAGCACGCCCACGATGCCGCCGGAAAGCTCGATCCGCGATTGCAGGCTGCGCTCGCGGATCGCGCCGAATCGGGCGCCCGAGGTACGGCTCGCTTCGACGGCACCGATCGCGTCCAGGTGTACTTGCGTGCCGCGGGCTCGACCGAGGTGCTCGCCGGTGCGCTCGCGGGCGCTGGCGCGAGGATCGAGCATTCGAGCGCACGCGCCGGGTTGATCCAGGCGCGCGTACCCGCGAGCCGCGTGGCGGAGATCGCCACGTGGCCGAGTGTCGAGAGCGTGGCGCTCCCGAGCTACGCGACTCTTCGCGCCGGCAGCGTGAGCACCGCCGGCGACGGTATCCTGCGCGCCGACGCGCTGCGGGCGCTGGGTGCGCGCGGCGCGGCGGCGCGGGTGGGCGTCATCTCGGACGGCGCCAACGCGCGCGCTGCAGCCGTCGCCAGCGGCGACCTGCCGGGCGACGTGACGGTGCTGAGCGAGTGTGATCCCGCCGTCAGTCGCTCGAGCTGCAACGAAGGCACGGCGATGCTGGAGATCGTCCACGATCTCGCGCCCGACGCGAAGCTCGCGTTCTGTAGCGGTCTCACCACGCTGGCGTTCGTCGACTGCGTGGGAGAGCTCCGCGAGCGCTTCGGCGCCAACGTGATCGTCGACGACCTCGGGTTCTTCGGCGAGCCGTACTTCGAGGACGGGACGGTCGCGACAGCGGTGGCCGACGCCGCTGCCGCCGGAGTCGTGTACGTGTCGGCAGCGGGGAACGAGGCGCTCGACCACTACGAGGCCGACTTCGCCGCGGCGACCGATCATTTCGTGGACGACTCGGGCGCGCCGCTCCCAGAGCAGGATTTCGGCGCGTCGCTCGGTGGCGCCAGCGATACCACCCTCGACGTGTCCGTGCCCGCGGGTGGCAGCTTCAGCGCCTACCTCCAATGGAACGATCCGTTCGGCGGGGCTGCGAACGATTACGACCTGGTGCTGCTCAACGCGGACGAGGATCGCATCCTGTTCGCGAGCCAGACGCGTCAGAGTGGACGCGGTGATCCGTTCGAGGCCGTCGCGTTCACCAACCCGCTGGGACGTGCGCTCACGGTCAAGCTCGCGGTGGTGAAAGTCGCCGGCGAGGCGCGGCGCCTCGAGATCTTCCTCGCCGGGGACGTCCAGTCGCATCAGTACGACGTCGCCGATGGCAGCATCTTCGGGCATCCGGCCGTGGCCGGCGCGATCGCCGCAGGCGCCATCGCCGCTGGCGACCCGGGGAACGACGACATCGAGTCCTTCAGCTCGCGCGGTCCTTCGCGGGTGTTCTTTCCGACCGAGGAGTCGCGACCCAAGCCGGACGTCGCCGGAGTGGACGGCGTCGACGTCACCGGCGCGGGCGGCTTCCCCAGCCCGTTCTACGGGACCTCCGCGGCTGCGCCGCACGTGGCGGGCGTGACAGCGTTGCTCGTCGGTGGGCTTCACACCGCGAGCGAGGTGATTGCCGCGCTCCGGTCGAGCAGCGTGGATCTGGGGGACACCGGTTTCGATGCGAGCTTCGGTTTCGGGCGTGTGGACGCGATCGCCGCTGCGACCCGTCTCAACGTGGCTCCCAACGCCGTGATCGAGTCGCCGTCGAGCGACGTGACGATCGGTGTGGGTGAGGCGGTCACGTTCACGGGAAGCTGTAACGATCCCGAAGGGCTCACGGGGCTCGGTTTCGAGTGGGATTTCGGGGATTCGGCGATCGCGCCGAGCAACCTGGCGAGTCCCGGGAGCGTGACCTTCGAGCACGCTGGCGAGTACGTGGTCCGTCTGTCGTGCAGCGACGGGCTCGGCGCCTCCGATCCGAGCCCGGCGACTCGCAAGGTGAGCGTGGTGACACGACGCGCGGGCCACGGCGGCGGTTGCGCGCTCGCGCCCGCGTCCGGTGATGCGAGGTCGGCCGGCGCCGTGCCGACGCTGCCGGTGGCTGTGCTCGCGCTGTGGATCGCCGCGCGCCGCCGGACGACGCATCGTTGACGCAAGCTCCCGATCGCCGCGTCCGGCGCGTGCGCGCGGTGGTTTCTGCGACCGTGACGGTGGCGTTGCTGGCGCTGGTGGCGTCGCGTGTGGGAGTGCGTCCGCTCGCCCGGGCGCTCGCGTTGGCTGATCCAGGCGCCCTGGTGCTGTTGGTGGTGTGGAACGCATGGCTACACGTGCTGGTTCCCGCGGAGAAGTGGCGGCGCATCTTGGCGCGTCTCGGTCATCCGCTCAGCCTTCGCGATGCGCTCGGCATCTGGCTCGGGTGCCAGCCGCTGCGATTCGCGTTGCCGCTCAAGTCGGGCGAGATCTTCAAGGTGGTCTATCTCGAGCGCGTCCACGGCGTGCCCGCGGCGGTCGGTGCGTGGGCGGTGCTCTTCGACAAGCTCGGTAACGTGGTCGCGCTGGTTTCGTTCGCCGCGGTCGGGCTTCTGTGGGCGCCGCTGGGGGCGCACGTGAGCCTGGTGGTGGTGGCGATGTTGGCTTGCGGCCCGTTGCTGCTCGCACGCGGCGTTCCCGCGGTGGTCACGCGTGGCAGTGCGCGCTTGCCGGGGCGCGTGGGCCGGTTCGCGCGCGAGCTGATCCAGGTGGTGTCGCTGCTGCCGACACGGGTGCGCCTCGGATTTCTCGGTGTATCCGCGCTGCAAGCTACGGCCGAGGGGCTCTCGTTCGCGCTCTGCCTCCACGCGCTCGGAGCGAACGCGCCGCTCGCCGAGGTGTTGGTGCGCACGCCGCTCGTGATCCTGCTCGCGAACCTGCCGGTGACCGTCTCGGGCATCGGCACGCGCGAGGTGGGGATGCTCTTGCTCTTCGCCAACTACGGGCGAGCGGAGACGCTCGCGGCAGCGGGGCTTCTGCTCTCGTTCGTGGGTCCGGTGCTGTTGGTACTCCTCGGCACCCCGTTCGTGAGCAACTTTTCCGCACGCCTGTTCGCGCGCGAGCGGCGCGCGAGCGAGGGCGCCACCGCGGCGCTGCGTGACGCCGCGACCGACACGTGAGGAGCCCGTGACTCTCTTGGCACCCCGCGAACGTGGGCGGTACCATGGATTCGAACACCGAGGAAAACGTGCTCTTCCGCGCGATTCGTAACGTCGTCACCCGTTCTCGGACATGAGCGAGAACGATCGTCCGCCCCAGTTCGAGCGCGACGAGGAGCTCGCGTTACGCGAGCGCTCCAAGACCCAGAAGCCGCGCCTCTACAAGGTGCTGCTTCACAACGACGACTACACCACCCAGGAATTCGTGGTGCACCTCCTGATGGAGGTGTTCCGCAAGGACTTCACCGAGGCCACTGCCATCATGCTGCACGTCCACACCAAGGGCGTCGGCGTGGCGGGTGTGTACGTCCGCGACATCGCAGAGACCAAGCTGGAGGTCGCGACCAACATGGCCCGGGAGGCGGGAATGCCGCTCAAGCTCACGATGGAGGCGGAGTGAACCCATGAAGCTCTCGCCCGAGCTCAACATCGCCGTGAACGTCGCGATCACCGAGGCAGCGTCGCGCGGCCACGAGTACGCCGGCCTCGAGCACCTGCTCTACGCGTTGCTGCACCACGACGGCGAGACCGCCGAGATCGTGCGGCATTGCGGCGGCGACGTCGCCAAGCTCAAGGACAAGCTGTCGCGCTTCCTCGATCAGTCGATCCCCAAGGTCCCCGAAGGGCTGCACGTGCAGCCCGATCCCACCGCCGGCTTCAAGCGCGTGCTCAACCGCGCGGCGGCGCACGTCGACAGCTCGGGGAAAGACTTGGTGGGTGGCAAGAACGTGCTGGTGGCGCTCTTCGCCGAGCGCGACTCGTTCGCGCTGCACTTCCTGCAAGAGCAAGGCATCGAGAAGCTCGATGTCGTGAGCTACATCTCGCACGGCATCTCGAAGATCGAGCCCGAGGAAGGCGGCTTGCCGGCGCCCGTCGGCGAGCCCGGCGACGACGACGCCGAGGCCGGCGGCGCACGCCGCCAGGATCCACTCGAGGCTTTCTGCGTGAACCTCAACCAGCTCGCCGCAGACGGCAAGATCGACCCGCTCATCGGCCGCGAGAAGGAGATCGAGCGCACCATTCACGTGCTCTGCCGGCGCCGCAAGAACAACCCGCTCTTCGTCGGTGACGCGGGTGTGGGCAAGACCGCGCTGGTGGAAGGGCTGGCGCTCAAGATCGTCGAGGGCAAGGTGCCGGAGCCGCTTCGGGACGCGGTCGTGTACGGCCTCGACATGGGCGCCTTGCTCGCCGGTACCCGCTACCGCGGCGATTTCGAGCAACGCATCAAGGCGGTGCTCAAGGCACTCGAGCAGAAGCCCAAGGCGGTGCTCGCCATCGACGAGATCCACACGCTCATCGGTGCGGGCTCGGCGAGCGGCGGTGCCATGGATGCGTCGAACCTGCTCAAGCCAGCGCTCCAGTCGGGCACGCTGCGCTGCATCGGCATGACCACGTACCACGACTTCCGGAGCTACTTCGAGCGCGACCGGGCGCTGGTGCGGCGCTTCCAGCGGATCGAGGTGGGCGAGCCGTCGGTCGAGGACGCGATCGCGATCGTCGAGGGACTTCGCCCCAAGTACGAGGAGTTCCACGAGGTGAAGTACGGCCGCGCCGCCATTCGTGCTGCGGTGGTGCTCGCGGATCGCTACATCCACGATCGCAAGCTGCCCGACAAGGCGATCGACGTGCTCGACGAGGCCGGCGCGGCGGCGAAGCTCAAGGGCCGCAAGGGCGGCCGGATCGGCGCCGGCGAGGTCGAGGCGATCATCGCCACGATGGCGCAGATCCCGCCCAAGCGGGTGTCGCGCACGGACAAAGACCGGCTCAAGCAGCTCGAGGACGAGCTGAAGGGCGTGGTGTTCGGCCAGGATCACGCGATCGACCTGCTGGCAGGCTCGATCCGCATGTCGCGCGCCGGGCTCCGCAGCCCGGAGAAACCGATCGGATCCTTCTTGCTCACGGGACCCACGGGCGTCGGCAAGACGGAGGTCGCCAAGCAGCTCGCCGCGATCCTCGGTGTGGAGTTCCTGCGCTTCGACATGAGCGAGTACATGGAGCGGCACACGGTGTCGCGGCTCATCGGCGCCCCTCCGGGTTACGTGGGCTTCGACCAGGGCGGGCTCTTGACCGAGGCCGTGAACAAGACGCCGCACGCGGTGCTGCTCCTCGACGAGATCGAGAAGGCGCACCCGGACGTCTTCAACATCCTCTTGCAGGTGATGGACCACGGGACGCTCACCGACAACAACGGCCGCAAGTCGGATTTCCGTCACGTGATCCTGCTCATGACCTCGAACGTGGGCGCGCGCGAGATGGCGCGCGGCTCGCTCGGATTCGGCGAGCGTGCGCTCGGCGCCGCGGAGGACAAGGCGTTCCAGGACATGTTCAGCCCCGAGTTCCGCAACCGCCTCGACGCCCGAATTCCGTTCGCGTCGCTCACGCCGGCCACCATGGGGCGGATCGTGCAGAAGTTCGTGAACGAGCTGGTGGGCCAGCTCGCCGAACGCAAGGTCACGATCGAGCTCAGCGACGAGGCGCGCGACTACTTCGCCACCAAGGGCTTCGACCCGATCTACGGCGCGCGTCCGCTGGCACGGGTGATCCAGGAAGAGCTCAAGCGGCCGCTGAGCGAGGAGATCCTCTTCGGCCAGCTCGAGAAAGGTGGCAGCGCACTCGTCGACTTCGAGGACGGCAAGCTGGTCTTCGACTACGCCCAGCGGGTTTCCACCGGTGCCGGTGCGACCGCCGCGGCGCAGAGTGACGACGCCGACCCCGAGAGCGAGCCCACCGACGAGGACGATCCCGTTACGGTTCATTGAGCGCTCGGCGCGTCGCGACCGCTTCTCGTCGACGATGCGACGGCCTGTCGGACGTTCGCCGTAACCTCGATCGCGCTGGCGGGAGCGCGACGCGAGCTGGGGGACAGGAGACGCCATGCCGACCGCGCTCCGGTGCCCGACGTGCTCCCACGACATGGACACCGGAAGCCACGGAGGCGTTCCGGGTCACCACTGCGCGGCGTGTGAGCGCTTCTGGTTCGACGCGAGCCAGTTGCCGCGCGCGCTTCGGCAGCCTTCTGCGCCAGCCCGGGTGGATCTACTGCCACCTCCGGATTCGGCCGTCGTGCGTCCGTGTCCTCGCTGCGGAGTCGAGCTCACCGAGCGGTTCCTGACCTCCGATCAGGCACTCGAGCTCTTGCTGTGTACGCGTTGCAGCGGAGCTTCGGTGACGCGCGCTGATCTGGCAGTAGCCGAGGAGCGATCGCGGGAGGTTCAGCGCGAGAACCGCGATCGCATGCGTCGCACCATGCGGCTGCGTCGGGACTTGCGCTCCGTTCCCAGCAATCCGACGTCCGCATCCAGCGGTGGCGCGCTGTTCGTGAAGTCGACGAGCCCGTGGCTCTGGCTCTTCGACGCGCCTCGGCTAGAGGCCGGGAACGCGTCGCTGAAGCCGGTTGCGACCTGGTCGATGATGGGCGCCTTGTTGTTCCTCTGGTTCGTGCAGTGCTTCGATCCCTCCGGGCTGGAAGCAAGCATCGACCGCTTCGGAATGGTGCCGGCGCAAGTCGCGCAGGGATCCCGCTGGTGGACCGTCATCACGTCGGTGGTGGTGCACGCGAGCTGGCTGCACGTTCTCGGCAATCTCTACTTTCTGTTCGTGTTCGGCATCGTGGCGGAGGCTCCCCTGGGTGCGGTTGGGCTGGTGGCGCTTTTCCTGGTCGCGGGCGTCACCGGCAATCTGCTGACGCTTCTCGAGTGGTCGCGTCGGACGGAGCCGGGAGTGGGTGCCTCGGGCGGGATCGCCGGAATCATGGGTGCGGCGGCGATCCTGGCGCCGACGCGTCGGATCTACGTGCCGGTGTTTCGCTGGTTCTTCACCACCTGGCTCATCGTGTTGCCGGCCTGGGTGTTTCTCGGCCTGTGGGGGTTCGGCAATCTGCTCCTCGGCACGATGGCGTCGAGCTCGATGATCAACTACTGGAGCCACGCTGGAGGCTTCTTGGTCGGCATCATCGTGGTGGGATCTCTCCGTTGGGCCGGGGTCCTGGCCGGAGCCGAAGCAGACGCGACGCCGACGGCACGCTCCCGCTCACCTCGTCGGGAAGCGGGGATTCCCGCGAGGCGATCGTCGCAGAGCCGGACGTGAAGGCCGCGCGTCACACCGCGTCGACGGCGTCGTCGAGAAGACCGCCGCTGCCGCCGAGACCGACCTACCGCTGACGAGACCGACGAGGCACCTTCGTTGGAATGCCGGGAATCGACCCAGCGGTCGAGCGGTTGCTCGCCTCCGCCAGGCGCCAACCTCGCTGACGCAGGACGGGCGGGACTCTTCCACCCCTTCGTCGCTCGCCCATTCGCCGCCTCAGGCCGCGCCACCACCATCGAACGGGCAGCGATCAGCGGTCCCAGTCGATGGCGTCGAGGAGCGCGTGGAAGTGCGCGCCGTGGCGGGGGTTCACGGCTGTCACCCAAGCGACTCGGCCTTCGACGTATGCCCGGAAGCTCGGGTGCTCGGCGCGGTTCTGGCTCGCCGGGCCGCGCCGCACGCAGTTGGTGAGGATGGCTTCGAGCCGTTTGCGCTCGTGCCGGGAAAGGTTCGGCTCGACGTTGACCGTGAGGCCGACCAGCTCCTGCCTGGCGCTGGCGCGCTGAATCCGTGTCTTGCGGTGATTGAGGCGGAAGCCTTCGTCGGCGCAGATCGCAGCGACCTGTGCCACCAGTCGAGCGGCGCGGCGACCGAGCTCCGCGTCGCCCGAGAGTGCCAAGTCGTCGGCGTAGCGCGAGTAGCGGGCGTCGACCCGAGCAGCAAGCGTCGCCAGCCGCACGTCGAGGCGGAACGCGCACAGGTTCGCGAGCACGGGTGAGCTGGGAGCGCCTTGAGGCAGATGCGCGACCGCGAGTCGTCGCGCGTCTCGCCACGACTCGCTCCGCTGCAGTGCGAGGTCGCCGTCGCCGGTGGTGGCGCCTTCCATGCGTCGGGTTGCGGCGCGTACCACCCGCGGCGGTGCCCGGTGGGTCGCGAGCGCGGTGAGCGTGCGAGCGACCTCCTCGGGGTAACCGGCGCGACGAAACACGCCGTACACGCGGCCTGCTGCGATCGAGGGGAAGAACGCTTCGAGATCCAGCCGAATCACGACGGCACGACCCGCGTGCAGCGCCGCGTGCGTGAGCGCGGAGCGGCCACGACGGAACCCGTGCGCGGCATCGTGGGGTGGGATGCGTCCCACGATCTCGTCGAGGATGCGGCGCTGGATCGCGCGGAGCCGCGGTCGCGGGATCTCGAGCAGCCGCCAGCCGCCCGCGCGCTTCTCTGTCCACCGATAGAGGTAATGACGAAGCCGCGGCTCGTCGGAGCGGGCAGCGATGCCGCGACGGTCGGCGAACCAATCCAGCTCACCAGCGGTCACGCCGAGCCACGACGCCAGTGCGGAGGTCGTGGAGAGGGGCGGCACGGGCCAGCGACGAGGCGCTGCCATCGCAGGCTCGTCCACGAGGCGGTGACGGATCCGGGGAAATCGGGGTGGATCGAGCCACCGCGCCCGCAGATCGAAGAGCTCCGACGCGCGAGCGCGAAGGTCGAGCGGCGTCCAATCGCCCGCCAGGAAGGCGTCGGCCAACGGCTTCGCGACGCGTGCGCTGTCGCTCACTGGTTCTGGCAGAGCATCGCGAGCGAGCTCGGGGCGACGAGTGCGGCGGCACTCCCTCGACGAGACTCGTCGTGCGCGATGAGACGTGCGTGCGGCGCGCCGCGCGCACCGAGCATCGCGCGATGGAATGCCCAGGTGTGATTCATGCCGCGGGGTATCCCCGCGGAGGCGCCTCGTGCTCGAAAGCGCGGGCCACCGGCTCGAGGGAGCGCCGCCGCGGCGGCATCCTACACTGGCATCGGCGTAGCGACGTGAGCGAGGACCTGCTCACGTCGAGCGATGGAGTGCTGGAACAGTCACGCCCGCGGCGTGAAGACTTCCGCCGCGGGTGTGACGATCGTTCAGGCGGGCGCGCAATCGCAGCGCTCGCCGCAGGCACAGCGAGGACCGCAGCAGCAACGCGCGCGCTCGGGCTCGGCTCGCTTCGAGCTGCCGGCGGTAGTGCTCGCGCCGCACTGGCGGTGCTCGTCGTGGCAGGAGGCGCAACCACAGCGTGACGTCGAGGTGGAACCGTTCATCGATCGCTCCGGAGCGGGGTGTGAGGTCGTGCGCGACCGTCCAGTCGGTCGCTTGCCTCGGTCAGGCTCCGACCCTGCTGACGCAGAACGGCCGTGACTCTTACACCGGCTCTGCGCCTGACGCTTCGTGGCCGCAACTGGCGCTGCCGTGGCGGCGCGACTCGTCGCAATGGCAATCGAGGCAGCCGTGGGTGGCGCAGGTGCCGCAGGTGCGCTCGAGCTGGCGCTTGAGCGCCTGGCGCGCGCGGTGCAGGCGGACGCCGGCGTTGTTGGGTGAGATGTCGCTCGCGGTCGCCCAGTCGCGGACGGCTCGGCCGCCGAGGTCGACGCTCTTGATGGCGTCTGCGTATTCGGGTTTGAGCGTGTCCACGAGGCTCGCCACGCACTGGCACACGGTGCGGTAGAGCTCGTCGTCGGGCGCTGCCTCCGGCTCCACGGCGGCGCGTTCCAGCGCGCGGCGCTCGCTGTCGCGCCGTCGGATGTGATCGACGAGGGCGTTGCGGAGCAGGCGGTAGAACCAGGCCGTGGCCGCTTCGCCGTCGCGCAGCGTGCTCATGCGATCGATGCCGCGGACGAAGGCGTCTTGCAGGATGTCCTCGGCCACCGCGCGCGAGCCCACGCGGCGTTCCAGGAACGCGAGAAACTGGCGGTGGTTCTCGACCAACACGCGCACCGCGTCCGGCGAAGGGGGCGCCTCGGGCGGGTCCACGACGTCGCTCACGTGCTCGGGCGTCATGGCGTGCACTCGGGCATCGGCTCGGCATCGATGCGCTTGAAAGGCGAATGCTCGGCGAAGAATCGCATCTCTTCCTCGATGGCCTGCGTTTCCCGCGGCAGGAATTCGGCGATGGCCTCGGCGAGCCCCGGGTGCCGGATCCAGTGGATGCTGTAAGTGGGCGAGGGGAGAAGGCCGCGCTTGAGCTTGTGCTCGCCCTGTGCCCCCGCTTCGAAGCGATCGAGGCCATGGGTGATCGCGAACTCGATGAGCTGGTAGTAGCAGAGCTCGAAGTGCAGCGCCTCGAAATCGTCGAGAGCGCCCCAGTAGCGTCCGAAGAGCTGCTTGCCCTTCTGGAATGCGAGCGCGCCGGCGACCGGCTCGTGGCCTCGGGAGGCCAGCGCCACGACCACGCGGTGCGGGATCGTGCGCCGAACTTCTTCGAAGAAGCCGCGCGTGAGATACGCGATCGCCCCCTTGCGCGCCGCGGTGTCCGCGTAGAAGCGGAAGAGGGCCTGCCACTCGGTGCTGGTGAGCTCGGTGCCGAGCTTGGTGCGGATGTCGAGCCCCGATTCGGCCGCCTTGCGGCGCTCGCGCCGGACTTCCTTGCGCGCTGCCGAGCGCATCGATCCGAGGTAGTCGTCGAAGCTCGCGTAGCCCGGGTTGGACCAGTGGAATTGGTACGTGAGGCGTGCCAGGCAGTCGGGACGTGCGGCGAGTGCCGCGTGCTCGGCGGCCGTGAGGAAGAGCCAGTGGATCGACGACGCGCGGATCTGATCCGCCAGCGCTTGGATCCCGTCCACGAGCGCGTCCACGATGACGCCCTGGGTGGCGTCGTTCGCAACCAGCAGCCGTCGCCCCGTCGCCGGCGTGAACGGCACGGCCGATAGGAGCTTGGGGTAGTAGCGGATGCCAGCGCGCTGCGCCGCGGAAGCCCAACCCCAATCGAAGATGTACTCGCCGTAGCTGTGGCTCTTGGCGTAGAGCGGCGCTGCACCCACCAGCCGCCCGCCGCGCCGCACCAGCACGTGGAGCGGATCCCAGCCCGTGCCGCGGCCGACGCTGCCGCTCGCTTCCAGTGCCGAGAGAAACGCGTGCTCGACGAACGGATCGTCGGCGCCGGCGAGCGCGTCCCACTCGGCTGCGTCCACGTCGTGAAGCGAAGTCGCGACCTCGATCGTGAGATCGTCTGCGAGGCACGTGGATGGCGTGGCGTTCACGGCTCGCCAGGATGGGGAGCCGGAACCGTGATCGCAAGCTGACGGCCGCGCATCCCACGTCGCGGCCAACCCCATACGGCGCGTTCGCGGCGGCACGGTTGACAATGAATCGAACGATTGATTAATTATTGGCTTGCTCGCAGCCGGGGATGGGATCGTGGCGCGACCGGTGAATGCGGATGCAGAGGCGACTCGGCGCAAGGTGCTGGAGGCGGCCTCGGTGCTCTTCGCCGCGCACGGCGTCGACGGCACGTCGATCCGCGACGTGGCGCGCGATGCGGGCGTGAGCCTGGGGCTCGTGCATCACTACTTCGGCAACAAGGACGCGCTCTACCAGGCCGCGATCGCAGCGATGTACGCCGAGCTCGATCCGCTGGAACGCGAGCTCCACGGCGCGCTCGCCACCGGCGGCAATCTCGCCGAGCTGATCGATCGCGTGGTGCGCGCCGGCTTCCGCTTCGTGTGCGCCCACCGTCCGCAGATCCAGCTCATGATGCGCACCGTGGTCGATACCGGCGAGGTCGATCCGCGCTGGCGCGAGACCCGGCAGCTACCGTTCCTCGCGCGCATCTCCCAGGGGCTGGAACCCGTTCTCGGCCGTCCGGCGGCCGAGCTGCGGCTCGTGGTGCAGAGCCTCACGCATCTCGCCATCCGCTACGGCCTCACCGCGCCGCGTGAGCTGGCGCTGCTCGTGGGCGCCGGCGCCAAGCGCGACGCCGCGCGGCTCGTCATCGAAGATCATCTCGTGGAGATCGCGCTCAGGCTCTTCGAGGTCGCTCGAACCCCACACGCGCGTACCAAGACGCGCCGCAACTCTTCCCGGAGCAACACCGATGACTAAGATCGAATCGCTCGCCTCGGATCCCGCTGCGAATGGGCGCTCGGCGCTTCCCGTGACCACGCGCTTTCGGCTGGGCACGGAGATCACGGCGGAACAGCGCGCCTTCCTCGATACCCATGGCTTCCTGGTGTTCGACCAGGTCGCGCGACCCGACGAGATCGCGATGCTCACCCGCGAGCTCGAGCGCATCGAGCGCCAGTGGCTGGCCGAGCGCCGCACTCACGTGAACGGCATTCCGATCTTCTTCGGCAAGAACGAGAAGGGCGAACCTTGGATCCAACGCTTCACCTTCTCGTCGACGTTTTCCGACGAGATCCGTAGCTTCGTCCACGACCCGCGCTTCGAGCCGATCCGCAAGCTGGTGGGCGAGAACGCGCGCGTCGGAGACGCGGAGAAAGACGGCGTGGTCGTCAACCGCTACCTGAACGTGCGCGGCTCGATCTACAAGCGGCTCGGCTGGCACACCGACGGTCTACGCGACGTCTTCTACGGTCGCATGCCGGTGCGCATGCTCAACGTGGGGCTACACCTGGATGCGTGCGACGCGGCCAACGGTGGCCTGCGCATCATCCCCGGCAGCCACACGCAGGGCTTCTGGGACACCTGTTTCCGCAAGGTCTATTTCGTGAGCCACGACGCCGATCCCAGCGAGATCTGTGTGGAGACCCAGCCCGGCGATCTCACCGTTCACGATGGACGCACGTGGCATCGCGTGGCGCAGTCGCAGGCCACTGGAATCGCGAGCCTGCGACGCTCGATGTACGTGCCGTATCTCACCGGTCCCTACGAGCCGAAGAGCGACGCCAGCAAGACGCCGCCCTACCACTACCTGGGCCAGGCGATGCGTGCGATCCAGTCGATCTTGAGTTAGATCGGCACGCGTGATTCGAGTCCTGAGCGCCCAGACTCTCGCGGAGGTCA
>CAYUSL010000048.1:0-21562 GCA_964447125.1 uncultured bacterium
CCACCCTCGAGGCCGTGGGCGGGCTCATCGGCATGAACGCGCCCGGCAAGGAGCCGGCGGAGCTGCACTACGTGGGTGCCGGCGAGTTCTCGAAGGTCGAGCGCGAAGAGATCGCGATCCTCGACCTCCCAGGCGAAGGCCCCACGCCCATTCGTGTGGCGCTCGGCGTGCCTCTCGACGGCGCGGTCGCGCTCGCCGGCTTCCTGCTCATGAAGTCGTCGGAGATGATCTCGAAGCGCCTCGGCGCCGCGGCGCTGGACGAGACCGAGCAGGACGCCTTCGGTGAGGTCTGCAACATCCTCGCGGGTTCGATCGAGGGAGTGCTGAAGGCGAAGGTCGACGGCGGCCTCAAGCTCAAGCACGGCACGGCGCCGCGCTACAAGAGCCCAGCCCACGACGCGCTCTTCTCGCAGCCGCTCTTCTACGCCGTCGGCCAGGTGAAGCTCGGCGACCTGCCACCCAACTGGATCTATCTCGCGATCGACGACGAATCGGCGCGCCGCATCGCCGCACCGGACGAGCTGCCGGCATTCGCGCCCGCAGCGTCTGCGGACGGCGACGCCGCCGATGTAGTCGCGACGACCCAACGCCCGCGGGCGCTCTGGTACGGACCGCTGTTGCCGCGCGCGACCCTCGACCCATTCGCCGACCAGCTCGAGGTGGTGTCGTGTGACCACCCCGACGAAGTGATGCGCCACACACGCGCCAAGCCGGTGCCCGTGGTGGTGCTCGTGAACCTCGCGGGCGTGAACCGCGGAACGCGCCACGTGCTGCGCCCCATCGCCGAGGTGGCGCAGGCCGCCGGAATCCCGGTGCTGGCGATCCTCGAGCATCCCACGCGGACCTCGGTGATTCAGGCCGTCCAGGCGGGCGCCGCCAGCATCGTGGCGCTGGCGAGCGCGGCCGAGCATTTGAGCGGTCACATCACCGAGCTCGTCGAACCGGCGCTGGCGAGGGCGGCATGATCGCCACCTCCGTTCCCATCGAAACGCACGTGGCGCCGGTGTCACGTGCCTCCATCCTGGCCTTGCTCGACGATCCGCATGCGCTACCTGCGGTGCCGCCCGTGGCCCAGCAGGTGGTGCGGCTCTCGGAGGAAGACGACACGCCGGCCTCGATGCTGGCGCGCGTCATCAGCAAGGATCCGGCGTTGGCAGGACGGCTGCTCCGGGTCGCGAACTCGGCCTTCTTCGGCTTCTCGCGCAAGGTCGAGACCGTCACGCTGGCCGTCACGCTGCTCGGCTTCCGCGCGGTGCGCAACATGGTGCTGGCGCTCAGCCTCAAGAGCATGTTCCGCACCTTCGGAATCCTGGAACGTCGTTTGTGGGCGCAGTCGGTGTGCATGGGTGTCGCGGCGAGCGCTGTCGCGAAGCGCGCGCGGACCGCCGCACCCGAGGAAGCGTTCGTCGCGGGGTTGCTCGCCGACGCCGGTCAAGCGGTACTGCTCGAGCTGGCACGGACCGACTACCAGGCGCTCTTGCTGACGGCGTATCGCGACGACTCGGACATCCTGGCGCTCGAGCACGAACGGCTGGGAATCGGCCACGACGAGATCGGCGCCACGCTGGCGCGACGCTGGAACCTCCCCGAAAGCCTCGAGCTCACCATCCGCCACCACCACGGCGCGCCCCCCGAGAGCGACCTGCAGGCGGCGGCCGGGCTCTCCGAGATCGTACGCGTCGCCGAGTTGCTCACTCGCGCCGCCGGAGCCGGGCGCCCGAGCCCCGGACACTGCTCCCCCGAAGAGATCGAGTGCCGCATGGCGGCGGTGGGCCTCGCCCCGCACCTCTTCGAGGAGCTGCTCGGCGAGGTGCAAGGCCGCCTCGCGCAAGACGGACAATCGCTCGGCTGAGCGCCGCGCGCGGTCGCAGTCAGGCGAAGGACACTCACGACCGACGACCGGGGGTGCCCGACCACGGAGCGCCCCTCGACGCACCCCGGCTGCTGACGCCTCGAACGGTGTGGCGCGAATCAGGCCCACGACCCGTCATCCAAAATCGTTGACGGCTTCCGGCGCGCTCGGGCAACCTGCGAGCGTGACTTGCAGAGCGTGCGTCATCGCGTCGCGCGCGCCCCATCGATCGCGTCGGCGGGGTGTGGTGCTTTCGTCTCCGTGACTTCCGAGGAAACCAAGTGAACGATCCGATCTCGCGCGGGGTCACCCTGTCGTCGGTGACCCCGCCCACTGGCGGATCCGGGAGCACGCCGGCCACCGCCCCGGACGCGCCCGCTCAGCTCGGCAACATTCTCATCATCGACGACGAGGCGCTGGTGCTGAGCGCCGTGGGTCGCTCGCTCGAGCGCGAAGGCTTCACGGTGACCACCGGCGGCTCTCTCGCCGACTGTCGCACTCGCCTGCGCGAGCAGACTTTCGACGTCCTGCTTCTCGACCAGGTGCTTCCAGACGGCGACGGCTCGGTGGCCGCCGCCGAGATCGCCGCCGACGACCTCGCGCCTGCGATCGTGGTGATGACGGGTCAAGGCAGCGTCGCGAAGGCCGTCGAGGCGATGCGCAACGGCGCCTTCGACTACGTCACCAAGCCGTTCGGGATGCCCGATCTCAGCATGCGGCTCAGGCGCGCCATCGAGCACCGCGCCCTCGCGCGGCGCATGCGCGTCGCCGAGCGTCAGGACCGCCGCGGGCAGCGCAGCGACTTCGAATGGCGCTCACCCCGGATGCGCGAGCTCAAGACCTTGGCTCGGCACTATGCGGCCTCCGAAGCGCCGATTCTCGTGCTCGGCGAGACCGGCGTTGGTAAGGATCGACTGGCCCGGCTGATCCATCGTTGGAGCGCCCGCAGCGGCGAGGGTTTCGTCACGCTCGACTGCGCCGGGCTCCATCCGACGCTCTTGCAGAGCGAGCTCTTCGGCCACGAGCGCGGCTCGTTCACCGGCGCCGAAGGCCGCCGCGAGGGCCTCCTCGAGCTCGCCCACCACGGCACGCTCTTCATGGACGAGATCGGCGAGCTGGTGCCCGAGGTGCAGGCGGTGTTTCTGCGCGCCCTGGAATCGAAGCGCTTCCGGCGCGTGGGCGGCAATCGCGAGCTGGTATCGGATTTCCGGTTGGTGGCCGCCACCAATCGCGACCTCGGCGCCGCCAGTCAATCGGGGAAGTTCCGCGCCGACCTCTACTACCGCATCAACACGCTGGTGCTGACGATCCCACCGTTGCGCGAACGCATCGACGACATGCCGATCCTGGTGCGCCAGCTCGCGTCGTCGAGCGGTGCGGAGGAGGACATCGCCACACCGGAGGTCTTGGACGCGCTCTCGAGCTACGAGTGGCCCGGTAACATCCGCGAGCTGCGCAACGTCATCGAGCGGGCGCGAATCTTGAGCCACGGCGGTGCGATCCGCGCCGAGCACCTGATGCTGCCCAACTCGCGGCGGCTGGTACCGATCGTCCCCGCACCGCCTCCGCTCGCCATGCCCTCGCCCACCCCACCCGCCGCACCACTCGCGCCCGCCGTCGCATCGACGACGACGGTCGTCGCCGGCGGATCCTTCCTCACCCTCGACGAGCTCGAACGCAACCACATCATCGAAGCGCTTGGCCGCACCGGCGGTAACAAAGCCGCGGCAGCGCGACTCCTCGGCACCTCGCTCACCACGCTCAAACGTCGTCTGAAAGAGCTCGGTCACGCCGCCAACGCATCGGCGGATGGCGACGACGACTCGACCGACGCCTGAGCCAGACGCTGTATCAGCACGCGGGCTTCTTGCTCTGCGTGCCGCCCGGCCGGGGTGAGCGCGAGTCGCCAACGCATCATTCCGCGGCTCAGCGTGGAACGTCGCCGGGCGATCAGCCCGGCGGGTCAACCTGAGCCCCTACGCTCGGCGCTTCACCTGCTCCGGTTCGATCTGACCTCGCCCGTGGGCGGATCGAGGAAGCCGGCAAAGTGCCCGACCCGAATCGAGCGCTGCCAGCATTTTCCGGGGACGCCGCCCATTTTTGCCGTGAATGACGAGGAATTACCGACTCGGCAGCCGAGCGCTCCGGCGCTTGCGTGGATTGCCGACGTGCATTCTTTGCCTACCTGATCTCGCCCAACCGGGGTCGGCATGCCTGTTGCTCTCGGCAACCGCTGCCGGGCAACGCGCACTCGCGACGAGCTGTCGCGCACTTCCCCGGCGCCGCACCACCCGAGCAGTTCCCGCCGTCCGGGGAAGCCCCGCGGCGAGGACTCTGCTCGAAGACCGCCCAGCGCACGAGGCGCGGGCCGAAGCGCGAGGGAGCACGGATGCACCCCAACATCTCGCTGGTCCACTCGGTCTCGCGCGAACGCACGCCGGACGCAGCCGCTGCGACGGCACCCATTTCGAACACAGCCACCTCCGAGCTCATCGGCTCGAGCCCCGCGATGCAGCGTGTGCGTGAGCGCATCGCCCGCGCCGCCGCATCGAACGCCACGGTCCTCATCAGCGGCGAGAGCGGCACCGGCAAGGAGCTCGTCGCTCGGGCCCTGCACCGGCTCGGCGCTCATGCCGATGGCGAGCTGGTCGAGGTGAACTGCGCGGCGATCCCCGACGCGTTGTGGGAGAGCGAGCTCTTCGGCTACCAGCGCGGCGCCTTCACCGGCGCCGAGCAGCAGCGCGACGGCTGGCTCGCCGCCGCCGACGGCGGGACGCTCTTTCTGGACGAGATCGGTGAGATCCCGCTCGCCATGCAGGCCAAGCTGCTGCGCGTCCTCGAGACCCACGCGTTCACCGCGCTCGGCAGCCGGCGCGCGCGCACCATCCGCACCCGCTTCGTGTGCGCGACCAACCGCGACCTGCCCACCGCGGTTCGTCAGGGTGCGTTTCGCGCCGACCTCTACTACCGCCTCAACGTGGTGACGATCGCGCTGCCGCCGCTCAGCGAGCGGCGCGAAGACATCCCGGAGCTGGTGCAGCATTTCCTCGCGCGCCTGCGCCGGCGCGGCGCCGCCATCGAGGACGTGACCCCCGCCGCGCTGGCGCTACTCATGGAACATTCGTGGCCGGGCAACGTACGCGAGCTCGAGAACCTGATCGAGCGGCTCGCGGTGCTCAAGGGCGACGGCGTGATCTCGCGCCCCGACGTTCTCGCCGAGCTCGACCCCGCGGGATTCGCCGCCGCACCGAGCGCCTACGAAGCAGGCCCGCGCTCGGTGCCCGGCCTCGGGCCGTTGCGAGAGATCGTCGGCCAGTTCGAGAAGGACCTGATCGCCGAGGCGCTGCGTTCGACGGGAGGCAACAAGAACCGCGCCGCGCAGATCCTGGGCATCAACCGCACCACGCTGGTCGAGAAGCTGAAGCGCGTGGGGGAAGCGGCGTGACGCTCCGTGGGACGGACCCGGTGCGTGCGCGCCACGTGCTCGCCACGGCAGCGCTCGCCGTCGTGATGGTGACTGCGCGAGCCGCGGCGACCGAGCACACGGCCCTCGACCTCGCGACCGATCCCACCTGGCGACCGCTGCTCTGGCAGCGCCCGCCGGCGATCGGCCCCGCGACGCTCACCGAGCCCGCCGGCATCGACGAGCGCCTCGTCGCGCGGGCCATCGCACTCGTCCCCGCCCTCGACGCGATCCTGGCCGCGCCCGGCGCCGCCTCCGACGAGGATCCCGCCAAGGCACGTGCGGCTCGGCTGGCGGCGGCCCTCGCCGCGACCAACGATCTCGAAGCCCGCTCGCTCCTCGCCGCGGTGGCGGCGCGGGCGAGGCTCGCTGCATCCGACCTCGATCCCAAGGACCTCGCGCGCCAAGCCTTCGACGTGGCCCGCGAGCTCGAGCAAGCGAGTCTCGCGACCTCGGATGCCGAGACTCGTTGCTTGCTGGGCCTTGCTACCGGACGCATGGCCGCTCGGGCGCAGCTCACCAGCTCCGCCTACAGTGCTTACCGCACGGCACACTGCGCCGCACCCGTCGAGAGCGCTCACGCTGCGCTCGCCCAGGGCTTGTTGCTGGTCGAGCTGGGCCGGAAGGGCGAGGCCGAGAAGGCGCTGGGCGCGAGCGAGCTCGCGGCGCTGCCCAAGATCGATCAGGCACTGGCCATCGCCGCCCGCGGCGACCTCGAGCTCAACCGGGGCGAGACCGGCCATGCCGTCGAGCGCTACCGCGAAGCGGGTGCTCGCCTCGGTGCCGACTCCGTTCCACCGCCGATCGCGATCCGCCTCGCCGACGCAGCCCGCCTGAGCGGAGACGGCGCGGAAGCAGGGCGCGCCCTGACGCGCATTCGCAATCACCTCGGTCGCGACGAGTTGCTCACCCACTGGGTGAACCTGCGCCTCGGCTCGTTGGCGCTCGCCGCCGGCCAGATCGGCGTCGCTCACAACGAGCTGGGTGGAGCCGGCGACGGTGACGCCGCCAGCTTGCGCCGCCTCGACGCTCGCCAGGCGTTCGCCGTGAGCCAGCACGCGAGTCGCGACCAACTCGCGCTCGCCGAGGACTACGCGCGTCTGGCGCGCGCGAGCAACGATCCGCAGGTCGCGGAAGAAGCGAGCTTCAAGGCCGGTTGGGTCGAGCTGCGCGCCGGCAACGCGGAGCGCGCGCGGCAATCGTTCGACGCGTTCCGCCAGCTTCATCCGGAGAGCGCCCTGGCGAGCACCGCGAGCCGAGGCGTCGACGCCGCGCTCGAACAGCAGGTGGTCGATCTCGCCGGCGCCGGTGACCCACTGGTCCTCGCGCGCATGCTCGCGCGCGACCGCTCGCTGCTCTCCACCAGTGCCGCCGGCCCACGCATGTGGCTGCTCGCCGGGTGGGCGCTCGAGGCGCTGGGCCTCGACGCGGAAGCGGAGGCGCTCTACCGCCGCACCCGCTCGCGCCTCGCAGCGGGGGATCGCGGTTGCGCCGAGCACCTGGTGGCGCGCATGGCGGCGATCGCGCTGCGCCGCGGCGACTCGGCGGAAGCGCGGCGGCTGGTGGGTACCGCTCTCGACGCGCGGGCACTCGATCGACTCGCGGTGTGGCAGCCCGATCCACACACGGCACCCGATTGCTCGACCTCGATCGACGCCGAGATCGCCCCCAGCCCGACTCTGTCGCTGGCGGCGGCGGTCCGTGCGATGGGCCGCGACGACTGCACGAGCGCCCGCGCTCACCTCGACGACGCCGGCGTCCTCGCCAGCGACGACGCCAAGCTCGTCGCCGCCGAGATCGAGCGCCGCTGCGGGGCCGCAGAGCACGCCGTGGCACGACTCACCGACGGTGCGAGCGGCGCCTCCCTCGGCGGCGACGCGCTCGCCATCGCGCTGCTCGCCACCGAGCTCTCGCCCGAGGACGGCGCGGGCCAACCGTTCCAGGCGGCCACCGGCGCCACCGGCGTGTGGGCCGAGTGGGCGCACATCCGCGAAGCCGATCGCACCCTCGCGAGCGAGCTCGCACGAGCCCGGATTCAGCCATGACCCCTCTCGACATCGTCCCCGTGCGCGACGACGACGCCCCGCCGCCGATCCTCGCCCCCTCCGAGACGGGCGCGACGGAATCCGGCTCCGCCGACGCGAGCCCGCACGTCGTCCGGCTGGAGCGCGCCTTCGAGGCGTTCCATTCGACCGCCGAACGCCTGGGCGGCCGCTACGTGGTGCTCACCGAAGCGCTGCGCGAGCTGGAAGAGCGCCTCGAGGTCCGCAACCGCGAGCTGCAAGTGGCGCTGGGTGCCGAGCGCGACCTGCGCCAGCGTCTGCACGCCGTCGTCGAAAGCTTGGGGGCGGGGCTCCTGGTCGGCGATGCGAACGGCGTGGTGACACTCGCGAATCGCGGCGCGCGCCAGCTTCTCGGCCGCGACGACCTCGAAGGCACGGCGCTCGCCGAGGTGCTGCCCGCCACGCTGCGGGTGGTGGACGGGGCGCGCAACGCGCGTCACCCCGCGTCGGTGAGCGCGGCCCAGGTGCTCGCCCAGCTCTCCGGCACGGTGATCGCCGAAGCCGGACTCGGCGGCGCCGGACGCACCCAAGCGCGGCTGGTGATCACACGCCACGCGGACTCGGTGCCCGAATCGCGGCTGGTGGTGGTGCTTCACGACGAAACCCGCCTCAAGAAGCTCGAAGGCGAGCTGCGCCGTCGCGACCGCCTCGCGGCGGTGGGCACCGCGTCGGGTCAGATCGTTCATCAGATCCGCAGCCCGGTGACGAGCCTCGAGCTCCTGACCTCGCTGCTCGCCGACCAGCTCGGAGACGACCCGGTGCACGGCGAGATCATCGGCGAGATCCGCCAGAGCCTCGGCCGTCTCGAGCGGACGCTCTCGAACCTGCTCCACTTCCTGGGCTCGGGGCGCATCGAACGCGTATCCGTGCCGATCCGCGAGCTCATGGAGCGAGCGCTCCGCGCCGTGCCACGAAGCCAGATCCAGAGCACCATCGAGTTCCGGATCGCGGTGAGCCCGGTGGATCTGGAAGCCGCCGTGGATCCCGAGCTGCTCGAGCAAGTGCTCATCAACTTGGTCACCAACGCCGTGCAGGCGATGCCGAGCGGTGGATCGCTGGTGCTCGGCGCGGAGGCGGTACTGGACGACGCCGACTCCGTCGCGGAGGTGCGGCTCACCGTCGAGGACACCGGCGCGGGCATTCCCGCTGCCGAGCTGGAGCGCATCTTCGATCCCTTCGTGACGGGCCGCGCCCACG
This sequence comes from uncultured bacterium, assembly GCA_964447125.1. Taxonomy (GTDB): domain Bacteria; phylum JADJOY01; class JADJOY01; order JADJOY01; family JADJOY01; genus JADJOY01. Next base: position 8,576 of record CAYUSL010000048.1, read on the forward strand.
GCACCGGACTGGGGCTGACGCTGGTCCACAACGTCGTGGAAGCCCACGGCGGCACGCTGGAGATGCAGAGCGAAGTCGGGCGCGGCACTCGCGTGACCGTGCTCTTGCCCACCGCCCCGGAAACCAACCGTCCCACGAGCGCGGCACTACTCGAGCGCACCCGCGATTCCATCGACGCCTGATCCCACCGAGGAGGAACGACCGTGCCCCACGCCAACATCCTGGTCGTCGAAGACGACACCGAGCTCCGTAGCGCCCTCACCCGCAGCCTGGCCGCCAGCGGTTACGGCGTGACGCCAGCGGCCGACGCCGAGGAGGGCCTGCGGCAATTCGATCCCACGCGCCACGGTGTGGTCATCAGCGACCTGTGCATGCCGGGCATCGACGGTTTCGGCTTGCTCGAGCGGATCAAGGAGGTCTCCCCGGCGACGCCGGTGGTGATGATCAGCGGGCGCGGCTCGATCGGGCAGGCGGTGCAAGCGGTGCGCGCCGGCGCCGAAGACTTCCTGCCCAAGCCGTTCTCGCGAGAACAGCTCACGGCCACGTTGGAGCGCATCACCACGCGCCACTCGGGCCCCCAGCCCACCTTGGATCCTCCCGAGGAATGCCCGCTCATCACCCGCGATCCGCGCATGGTGGGGATCGTGCACCTCGCGGCGCAGATCGCCACCACAGACGCCACGATCCTCATCCAAGGTGAAAGCGGTACCGGCAAGGAGCTGCTGGCGCGCTGGATCCACGTGTCGAGCGCCCGCGCCTCCAAGCCGTTCGTGGCGGTCAACTGCGCGGCGCTGCCCGAGACGCTCCTCGAAAGCGAGCTCTTCGGCCACGAGCGCGGTGCGTTCACGGGAGCCGACAGCCGTCACATCGGGCGCTTCGAGCAGGCCGACGGCGGCACGCTGGTGCTCGACGAGATCGGCGAGATGGGGCTGGCGCTCCAGACCAAGCTGCTGCGTGTGCTGCAGGAGCGCGAGATCGATCGCGTCGGTGGCCGTGGCCCCATCAAGATCGACATCCGCGTCATCGCCATCACCAACCGCAATCTCGCGCAAGAGGTGAAGGAAGGCCGCTTCCGCGAGGACCTCTACTACCGCCTGCGGGTGATCCCCATCGAGGTCCCGGCGCTGCGCCAGCGCGGCGACGATTGGAAGCTGTTGGTGGAAAAGCTGCTCAACCGCTACGCACGGCATCTGGGCCGTCCCGCGCCGCGCATGAGCCCCGCCGCGCTCGACATGTTCGCGCGTCACGGCTGGCCGGGAAACGTGCGCGAGCTCGACAACGTGGTCCATCGCGCCACGATCCTCGCGGCGAACGGCGTGATCCAACCCGAGCACGTCTTGCTCGAGAACCCGCTCGCCGACGAGGCCCCACCCACACCGCACGCGGTGAGCGAGGTGTCGCCGCGCATGACGGTGCACGAGATGGAGCGGCGGCTGATCCTGGCGGCCCTCGACGAGTTCGGCGGCAACCGCACCCAAGCCGCCAAGAGCCTCGGCATCAGCATCCGCACGCTGCGCAACAAGATTCGCGAGTACCGCTCGCTCGCCCACCACGAGGCGAAGGTCGCGCAAGCGGTCGCCGCCGGCGGGCTGTGAGGCGCGACACCGCGCGCATCGTCGCGACGAGGAAAGTCCCATGCGAACCGACGCCCCGAAGACCCAGCTCTTCGACTCGAACGTCGATCTTCTCGACGAGATGGTCCGGCTGCGCGCGCGCCGTCACACCCTGCTCGCCGCCAACGTCGCGAACGCCCAGACCCCCGGCTACGACGCCAAGGACGCGCGCTTCGCCGTGGAGCTGGCGCATGCCACGACCCAGCTCCAGCCCATGCAAAACACCGACGCCCGGCACCTCCCCCTGCCCGATCCACTCGGCCCAGGTGCCCTCGATCCGGTCTCGCGTCCCGACGCCACACCGGGCCCCGACGGCAACACCGTCAGCCTCGACACCGAGCTCGGCAAGATGAGCACCAACGCGTCGGAAGCCGCCGCCTATCTCCGGATCTTGAAGCGCAAGTTCCAGCTCATCCACGACGTGCTCGCGGGAGCGTGACCATGAACGGACTCTTCTCGAGCCTCGACATCGCCGCCAGCGGCATGGCGGTGCAGCGCACGCGGGTGTCGGTCGCCACCGGCAACCTCGCCAACGCCGAGACCACGCGCACCGCCGCCGGCGGGCCCTACAAGCGCAAGGTGGTGGTGGTCGAACCGGTGGCACTCGAACCGCGCGCGGCGAGCTTCCCCGAAACGCTGGCTTCGATGGACCAGCCCGAGGGAGCGCGCACCGTGGGAATCGTCGACGACACGACCGCGCCGCGGGTGGTGCACGACCCGGCGCATCCCGACGCCGACGCGAACGGCAACGTCGCCTACCCCAACGTGGAGCCGATGACCGAGCTCATCGACCTGATGATGGCGAGCCGCGCCTACGAAGCGAACGCGAGCGCCGCCGAAACCGCCAAGGGACTCATTCAACGAACCGTCGACCTGTTGCGCTGAGCCCAGCGCTCGACGCACGCGAGTGAACGATGATCGACACCAAGCTCGACACCCTGCGCGACCTCACGATCCAGCCCCGCGGCGAGCGGAGCGAATCGGCTGGCCCCGCCGCGCCAGCGTCCTCGAACGGCTTCGGCCAGGTGCTGAGCAAGAAGCTCGGCGAGGTGGAGGCCCTGCAAGACGACGCGGACCAGGCGGTGAAGCGCTTCGCCCTCGGCAACGGCGAAGGCTTGCAGGAAGCCGTGGTGGCCCTCGAGAAGGCATCGCTTTCGTTCGAGATGATGATGAAAGTGCGCGGCAAGATCGTCGAGGCCTACCAAGACATCATGCGCATGCCGGTCTGACCGAGGCGTTCCGGTGACCCTCTCCGTCGCCGCGGAACGCAAGCCAACCCAGCGCGACCCCAGCTCACCGACGCGTCGTCGCCGAACCCCGAGCCCGAGCACCCCACTCTCGTAAACCACTCACCCGAAGCCCGGTTTCGCCATGGCCACCCTCGAACCCTGGATCGCGAAGGCCCGCAGCCTCTGGCTCGAGCTCAAGCCCGCGCAACGCGTCGTGGTCGGTGCGGTCGGCGCAACCGGCATCGCCGCGGCGGCGTATCTGGCCATCGCGCCCACCAAGCTCGCCTACCAGCCCCTCTACCGCGATCTGGCGGCCGGCGACCTGCGCGAGATCCAGCAAGTCCTCGGCAAGGATGGCGTGCCGTTCAAGCAAGACGAACGCAGCGGCACCATCGAGGTGCCTGCGGAAGAGATCGAAAAGGTGCGCATGCGCCTCGCCGCCGAAGGCTTGCCACGGCAAGGCGGGCCCGGCTTCGAGCTCTTCGAATCGAGCCGCTTCGGTCAGACCGAATTCGACCAGAAGATCGCCCTGCAGCGCGCCCTCGAAGGCGAGCTGGCGCGCACCATCCGCGGGCTCGACTCCGTGGAGGCGGTCCGCGTGCACCTGGTGCTGCCTGCCCACGAGCTCTTTCGCTCCAACGCGTCGCCCGCTTCCGCGTCGGTGGTGCTGAGGCTGCACGCCGGCCGCGGGCTCACGCCCACCCAGGTGGGCGGCATCGTCCACCTGGTGTCGAGTGCCGTGTCCGGGCTCGAGCCCAATCAGGTCACGGTGATCGATCAACACGGCACGCTGCTCACGAGCGGTGAATCCACCTCCGACGACGGCGAGCCCACCGACGCCAAGCTCGCCCAGTCGCGCCGCAGCCACGAGTCCGAGCTCGAGCGACGCATCGAGGCGCTGCTGGTGCCGATCGTGGGCGCCGGTCACGTCGTGGCCCGCGTGGGCGTCGAGTTCGACGTCACCCGTCGCGAGACCTCCGAGGTCCGCTACGACCCCGACACCACCGCGATCCGCAGCGAGTCGCGCTCCGAAGACAAGCAGGCCCAAAACGGTGCCGGCTCGGCGAGCGTCAGCGCCAACGTGCCTGGCGCGCCTGCGGGCTCGGCACCGCCAGGCGGTCCCAGCGGTCGCGCCACCCAGCAGTCGACGGTGAACTACGAGGTCAGCAAGGTCGAGAAGCGCTCGATCGAGCCCGCCGGCCAGGTGAAGCGCGTCACCGCCGCGGTGCTCGTCGACGGCACGTACGGCGAGGCCACCGACGGCAAGCCCGCCGAGTATCAGGCGCTCTCGGCGGACACGTTGAGCCGCATCGAGCGGCTGGTCCGCGAAGCCGTGAGCTTCGACGACAAGCGCGGTGACTCGGTGCGAATCGAGAACGTGCGCTTCCAAGTCCCGGAGGTACCCGTCGCCGCCGCCGAGCCGCGCAACTGGCTCAACGTGGCGCTCGCGGTGCTGCGCGCGGCTGGGCCCGCGCTCGGCATCTTGCTGCTCTACCTGACCGTGCTGCGACCGCTACTCAAGGCCCTGCCGATGCCGGTGCGTGCGCCCTTCACCACCACCGTGGAGGTCGGGGCGCCCGGCGGCGGCTCGCTCTCGGAATCGGTGGCGGCGGCGCTCGCCGAGGCCAGCGGCCCGATCGACACGACTCCGCTGAGCTCCCGCATGCGCGGCGAGATCGAAGCGGCGGCCCGCCAGGATCCGCGGCGCGTCGCGATGCTCATCCAGACGCTCATCCAAGAGGAATGATCGATGAGCGCCGCGAACGGGCGTGCAGCCCGCGAGGAAGCCCCCAAAACCGGGGTCATGGTGGGCGCGATGAAGGCGGCGAGCATCCTCCAGCTCCTCGACGAGCAGGTGGTGCCCGAGGTGCTCTCGCACCTGCCCGATCGCACCATCGCGCGCATCCTCGCCGGCGCCGATCGCCTCCAGAAAGACGGTGGCCCCGATCCCGACTCGGTCATCCAGGAATTCCACACCCGCCTCACCGGCGGTGTCGTCCGCGTGACCGACTCGGTGCTGAGCCTGAGCCAGCTCGAAGGCAAGCTCGACGCCGAGCGGCTGCGCAACGTGCTCAAGGAGCAGACGGTGCTCGCGCTGCAGGGTGAGGTGGCCAACGGCTCGGGCGGCGCGCTGCAGAAGCTGGGTGAGCTTTTTCCCGCGACACTCAGCCAGTTCTTCGCCAACGAGCACCCGCAGATCACCGCCGTGGTGCTGGCCCACCTGAGCCCCGAGATCTCGTCGCAGGTGCTGGGCGGCATGCCCGACGCGCTCCGCGCCGAGGTGCTGATCCGCATGTCGCGTCTCGAGCAGGTCGATCCCAGCACCCTGCTCGAGGTGAGCGAGATCCTGGGTGCCGAGTTCCAGGAGCAGGCGTCCTCCGCCACCACCACCCAGCTCGGCGGCGTGGAAGCGGTGGCGGAGGTGCTGAACCGCATGGACCGCACCATGGGCACCACGCTCCTCGAGGACATCGAGAAGCGCGAGCCCGAGATGGTCGAGAAGATCCGCGAGCTGATGTTCGTGTTCGACGACTTGGTCCAGCTCTCCGACCGGGACCTGCAGCTCATCGTGAAGGACGTGCCGCGCAACCTCTTGGTGCTCGCCATGAAGACCGTGAGCCCGGAGCTCAAGGAAAAGATCTTCGCCAACATCTCGAAGCGCGCCGCCGGCATGCTCCAAGAAGACCTCGACGCCCTCGGCCCCATGCGTCTGAGCGAGGTCGAGAAGGCCCAGCGCGAGATCGTCGAGATCGTGCGCAAGCTCGAATCCGCTGGCCAGATCACGATGCCCACCCGGGGTGAGACCGGCGACGTGCTGGTGTGACGAAACGCGAGCGATCCATGCCACTGCCCCCCGGGAACAACACCCGCATCCTCAAAGGTCGCACGGGCACCTCCACCGTCGACTCGTTCCGCTACCGGCCGATCGGCACGCTCGGCAGCGAGTCGCTGCCGCCGGCGGAAGCCAACGCACCCGCCGCTCCCGCTTTCGACGAGGAAGCGATCCGCCGCGCCTACGAGGAGGGCTACCGCGCCGGTCGCGAGATCGGCATCGAGGTGGGTCGCGACGAGGCGCGCGGCAAGCTCGGCGCGCTGCAGGGGCTCTTGGCCGATCTCGACGGGCTCACGATGCGGCTCTTGCGTCGCGCCGAGACCCAAGCCGTGGACCTCGTCTTGGCGATCGCGCGGACCGTGCTGCGGCGCGAGATCTCGGTGCGGCCCGAGTCCATCCTCGACATGGTGCGCCACGCCATCGCGCTGATCGAGAGCCACGAGGCCATCGAAGTGCACGTCCACCCCAAGGTGCTGCACTGGATCGAGCGCGACGGACGCGATGCCTACGATGGCTTGCTCGAGCTCGCCCACGTGCAGATCCGTCCCGACTCCACGCTCGCGGAAGACGGCTTCCGCGTGGTGGCCATCGACGCCGACTTGAGCGCCGACGTGGCCCAGCAAGTGGAAGAGATCGCGCGGCGCCTGGAGCTGCCCACCGCCGAGCGCAGCGAGCGCCGCGAAGCGCTGGAGAGCCCGGTGCTCGACACGCCCTGGCGCCTCGAGCTCGCGAGCGAGCCGACGCCGGCGGAGGGCCGGTGACTCCGCGCGCCAGCTCGTACGCATCGGTTTCGCTCAGGCTCGATCGCTACCTGAAGCACGTGGCCGAGATCGAGCCACTCAGGCCCATGGGGCACGTCACCCGCGTGGTGGGCCTGGTCGTCGAAGGGCGCGCTCCCGGTAGCACCGTGGGCAGCCTGTGCCGAATCATTCCCGAGCAGCCCGGACCCGACGTGTTCGCCGAGGTCGTGGGATTTCGCGACGATCGCGCACTCTTGATGCCGCTCGGCAGCTTGCTGGGAGTGGGTCCCGGCAGCCGCATCTGCTTGGAGCGGCGCTCGATCGGCGTGAGCGTGGGCGCAGCACTCTTGGGTCGAGTGGTGGACGCGCTGGGACGGCCGATGGACGACGGCCCGCCGCTCCTGCTCTCCGACGAAGCCCCGCTGAGCCCCGAGCCCATGAACCCCATGCGCCGCTCGCGCATCGTCGAGCCGCTCGATCTCGGCGTGCGCTCGCTCAACGCCCTCACCACGTGTGGGCGCGGACAGCGCATGGGCATCTTCGCGGGCTCGGGGGTGGGCAAGAGCACGCTGCTCGGCATGATTGCGCACCACGCGCGCGCCGACGTGAACGTGATCGGTCTCATCGGCGAGCGTGGACGCGAGGTCGGCGATTTCGTCGAGAAGATCCTCGGGCCCGACGGGCTGGCGCGTTCGGTAGTGGTGGCCGCGACCTCCGACGAGTCGCCGCTCCTGCGCCGCCGCGGTGCTTTCGCAGCGACCGCGATCGCCGAGTACTTCCGTCGCCGCGGCGCGGACGTGCTCCTGCTCATGGACTCGGTGACCCGTCTGGCGGCGGCGCAGCGCGAGATCGGCATGGCGGCTGGCGAGCCGCCCGCAGCGCGTGGCTACACGCCTTCGGTGTTCGCGATGATTCCGCAGCTCCTCGAGCGCGCCGGCAGTGTCCGCGGCGAAGGCTCGATCACCGGGCTCTACACGGTGCTGGTGGATGGTGACGACCTCAACGACCCCGTGGCCGACACGGTGCGCTCCATTCTCGACGGCCACGTGGTGCTGAGCCGCGAGATCGCCGGCCAGGGCCGCTTCCCGGCGGTGGACGTGCTCGCGAGCGTGAGCCGCTCGATCAACGATCTGATCCCACCGGGCCATCTGGCGCTCACCCGCAAGCTGCGCCAGCTCCTCGCCACCTACCAGCGAGCCGAGGATCTGATCCGGATCGGCGGCTACGTGAAGGGCAGCGACCCGCGCGTGGACGAAGCGATCGAGCGCATCGACGCGATCCACGCGTTCCTCGCACAGGCCCCGAACGAACCGGTGAACATGGAACGAGCCGTGCATGACCTGGCCACGGCCGTCGGCGCGACCGGATCGAATTGACCCGACTCGCCCCCGCGCTCGCGTTGCGCGGTCACGGCCCGAGCCGCTCGGGCTCGTCGTTCCCACCGCCAGCCACGGAGGGCCGTGCGCGTGAAATCCCGCCGAATCGAACCCCTTTTGCGTTTTCGCGAGGCGCGCGAGGACGATCGCCGCCGCGATGCGGCGCGCGCAGAAGAGCGGCTCAGCGCCCACGATGCCCTCATCGCCTCGATGGCCCGACGGATCGACGAGCTGGTCGGAGCGATCGCGGATGGCACGGCTTCCGGCCTCGACGGGGCCGAGCTGCGCATGCGCGAGGAACATCTTGCCGCGCTGCAGAATCAGCGTTTGCTCGCCGTGGCGATCCGCACCGAGCTCGAGCGCGAGCGCGAAGCGGAACATCAGCGCCTGCTCGGCGCCCACCGCGACCGCTGCGCCGTCGAGAACCTCATGACCCGCACGGTCGCCAACGAGCGCGAAGAGCGCGCCCGCGACGAGCGCGCGCAGGTGACCGAGCTGGCGGTGCTCGGGTCGCTACGGGATTCCGCGCTCTCGCCCCGGAGCATGTCGTGAGCACGGGGCGCCGAGCGCTCGCGACGGCCGTGGCTGCCGTCGCGCTACTCGGTGCCGCAGCGCTGGCGGTTGGTGCCGAGGGTGACGGCAAGGCACCGAAGGGCGCCGTCCGAGACAAGCACGGAACAGCCGATGGCGGCGCTGCCGGTGATGTCGACGGTGCCCCCAGTCGCGCGGCGCGCTGTCTGAGCGACGAAGAGCTCACGCTCATGAGCTCGCTCGCGCATCGAAGCGAAGAGCTCGAGAAGAAGTCCCGCGAGGTCGAAGCGCGCGAGCAGCGCCTCGCGGATCTGGAATCGCGCCTCGAGAAGCGCATCCAGGTCTACACGGAGCTGCAGAGCAGCCTGCGCGCCGAAGCCGAGCGTCGGCTCGCGAACGCCCGCGAGCGCCAGAAAGGGCTCGCGAAGATCTACGAGTCGATGAGCCCGAGCGACGCGGCGGCGCGCCTCGCCCAGATGGAGCGCGAGGTGGCGGTGGAAATCCTGCGCAGCATGAAGGGGCCCGCCGCAGGCAAGGTGCTCGCAAGCCTGGACAACGACAAAGCCGTCGACCTCTCCCAGGGCTACGTGCAGCCCGACGCGACCCCCGATCCTCCTTCCGCGAGCACCAACCGATGACGAGAGCACTCGAGGCCGCCTGCGCGAGCTCGCTTCCCCTCGCCGCTCAGCCCGGCGCCGCGCCCGCCGCCGCCCTCGCCGGTGGCGACTGGCTCGCGGCGCTCGACTTCGATCCCGCGATCCCCGTTGACGCCAGCGCGCCTTCCACCGCACGCGGCGATGCGCCGCTCACCGGCGAGGCATCGAGCGAGCCGCGCGAGCGAGGCCGACGCTTCCAGGACGCGCTCGCAATCGAGTGGTCGGTGCTGGCGGCCGCGATGGCGAGCGCGGCACCCACCAGCGACGCGCCCGCGCTCGTGCCCACGGAAGACGGCGAGGCCCAGGACGATGCCAACGCCGCCGACGAGATCGCGGAGATCGCCGCATCGGGGGACGCGGCGCGTGCGATCGCACCAGGCAACGAGGATGCAAGCGCCCTCAGCGGCGCAACCACGGTCGCACCCGATACCACGAAAGCCAGCGCACCAAAGCCGCGCGCGCTTCCCCGCGACCCAGCGCACTCGCCGCCCGCGAGCGAGATTCCGTCCGAAGCCACGGCTCCACTCGAGGCGACGTGGGCAGCAGCGGTGGCTGGGGATCGGAGCGAATCGCAGCCGACGCTGTTGCCGCACGACATCACGTCGATCGACGGCCAGGCCAACGCCGAAGCTGCGCTCATCGTGGAGCGCCGCCGAAGCTGGACCCTCGAAGGCAGCGACCGCCTCACGGTGGAGGTCGGCGGAAGCCACGCGCACGAGGACAACCTCACGAGCACGCGCGCGAACGCCAATTCGGGGGCGAGCGCGGATACCGACGTCGAGTCCCTTGGCCCAGTCGCGCTCACGACTTCGGAACTTCTCGACGTCCATCGCGTCGCCCACGAGCCGCCGACGGAACGCAGCACGTCTCGTCACGAGGCCGCAGCGAACGCCCTCGCCACGACGACGCGCGACGACGACGCCATCCGCCAACCCATGGCGGAGAAATCGGTCCATGCCGTGACGAACGAGGCCCCGCTACCGGCGAGTGCCGACGCGACCACAACGGCGAACGCGGTGGCTGCGGACGCGCAGCGGGCCGACCCGATCGCGAGCGACGCGGACACACCCACACCTTCGGCCTCCCGTGAAGCCAACGCAGCGCCTGCGCGCGACGGGCGGAAGAACGATCGGGACTTCGGTGTCGCCGACACGCGTCCCGGAGCCGCCCGCGGCCGTGTCGTGCGCCTCGCTGCGCTCGACTCCAATCGAGACGGGACGACGAGCGACGGCGACACGCATCCGCACGATCCAGCGCCGGCCGAAACATCGCCCGCGTCGCATCGCACCGGCGGGCGAAAGCTCGACGCAACCGATGTCTCCGTCGGACGCCCCGCCGCTCCCATCGCGAGCGAGCTCGACACAACGGGTGCGCCAGCCGCTGAGGCGACGGGCCACGAGCGGCCGGCTCACCCCGAGCGCGCAGCGCCCAACACCGAGCACGCCACGCCGGACCTCACGCGCACCGACGCCGATCCTCCGCGGACGTTGCGCATGACGCTCGAGCCTCCCGAAGGCGGCTCGGTCGAGGTGCGCCTGGAAGTGCGCGGCGAAGCCGTGCACGCCCACATCGTCACCAGCGACGCGGGGCTCGGTACCTCGCTCAGCTCGGGCCGGGACGATCTTCGCGAGCACCTGCGCCAGCAGCACCTCGATCTCGCTCATCTCGACGTCTCGAGTGGCGCGGGTCACTCGGGTCACTCGTCGCAACACGACGAAGGCGGACGGCAACCCGGTGATGCGCAGCGTGACGACGCGCGCACGAGTGTCACGAACGTCGGTCGCTCGGCACGCGGCGTGCTGAGCCCATCGACTCGATCGGCAACCAGCGGCGACGGCACCCGCACCCTCGACGTGCGCGTCTAGCTCGACACCCCTGCTGGAGGAGCCAAAGCGTGGAAACCAATGGGATCTCGGGCTCGAGCGCCACGAATGGAGCCACCGGCGACGGTTCGCTGCCCACGGCGTCGAGCAACTCCACGTTCAGCGCCACGAACTTTCTTTCCCTGCTGGTGACCCAGCTTGCCTACCAAGATCCGCTGGCGCCGATGGACAATTTCCAGTTCACCCAGCAGCTCGTGTCGCTGGCGTCCCTGGAGCAGCTTTCGTCCATCGCCGCCAACACGCTCGATACCACGGGCGGCGCTGGCGCGAGCGGCGGCAGCACGTCGCTGGCGCAGGCGGCGTCGTTCATCGGTCTCGACGTCACGCTCGCGACCAACCAGGTGACGGTGAGCGACGGCACCGCCGGCTCGGTCGACGTGCGCCTCGACGAGGCGGCCGCGAGCGTCAAGGTGGAGCTGGTGGCGGCCGACGGAAGCGTCGCGCGCAGCCTGTCGCTCGGACCGACGGCAGCCGGCCGCACGCCCGTGTCGTTCGATTCCGAGTCGTCCACGGCGCTCGCCAACGGCAGCTACACGGTCAAGGTCACCGCGCTCGACGCGGATGGCGAGCCCGTCGCGAGCACCGTCGAAGCGCACGGCACCATCAGCGCCGTATCGGAACGCGATGGTCAACTCTACGTCGAGGTGAACGGCCGCGAGGTCCGCCTGGACGATCTGGTGCGCATCGCCGCACCCGCGTCGTCCGCGGCATCCGGCTGACTTCGTTGCCTGCACCCATTCCACGGAAGGAGCCCCCATGGCCTACAACGCGCTCTACACCGGCATCTCTGGCCTTCGCAGCTTCGGCGAGGCACTGGGAGTCATCGGCGACAACATCGCAAACATGAGCACTCCCGGTTTCAAGGCCGGCGCAGCACAGTTCGGCACGTTGCTCGGCCAGGAGATCGGCTCCGCCGGCTCGCAGTCGAGCGTGGTCGGCAACGGAACGCAGCTCCTCGCCATCGGCACGAATCAAAGCCAAGGCGCCTTGGTGCAAAGCCAGGTCGATACCGACATGGCGATCACCGGCTCCGGTTACTTCATGGCCACGGACTCGACCAACCGCACGGTCTACACGCGCGCTGGGCAGTTCACCCTGGACAACCAAGGACGGCTCGTGGACCCGGCGGGCAACGTGATCCAGGGCTACCAGGTCGGAGATTCCGGCGAGATCACCGCGACCATCGGTCCCCTGGTGCTGAGCGGCGACCTGGGAGCTCCCACCGCCACCACCGCGGTCGAGATCACCGCGAATCTCAACGCGACGACCACGGCCACCAAGACCTTCGATCCTGCCGATCCCTTCGCGACGTCCGACTACGCCACGGCCGTGACGATCTACGACTCGTTGGGAACGGCGCACACCGCGCAGATGTTCTTCGTGAAGACCGCCACCGCCAATACCTGGGAAGTGCACCTGATGGTGCCGAGCTCGGAAATCACCGGCGGCGGCACGGACCAGTACACCGAGGTGTCGGGTGGGACCGACACCATCTCGTTCGACGGCACCGGCGCGCTCGACGCCGAACCGTCGTTCGCGAGCGGCGGCACGCCGCTCGCCATCAACTGGTCGAATGGCGCCAGCGCCAGCTCCATCACCATCGACTTCGGGTCGTCGATCACCGGCGACGGCGGCACCGGTCTAGGCGGCACCACGCAGTACGCCACCGGCAACGTGCTGCTCAAGCTCACCCAAGACGGCGCCAAGGTGGGCGCGCCCACCGGTTTCACCGTGTCCGCGGACGGCACCATCAACGGCCAGCTCTCGAACGGCGACACCATCGTGTTGGGCCGTTTGGCCCTGGCGAACTTCTCGAACCCATCCGGCCTCCAGCGCGTGGGCGACAACCTCTACATCGAGACGCCGCAGTCGGGCAGTGCGCTCGTCGGCGAAGCAGGAACCGCCGGGCTCGGCACCGTGCGCAACTTCGCCCTCGAGCAATCGAACGTGGATCTCGCCACCGAGTTCGTGAACATGATCACGAATCAACGCGCGTTCCAGGCCAATTCGCGCGTCATCTCCAGCAACTCCGACCTGCTCAACCAGTTGGTGCAGATCATCTGAGTTTCTGCGGGGGGCTTTTCAAGCCCCCCGCCCGCTGCGGCAAAGCCGCAGCGGGGCCCACC
>CAYUSL010000049.1:0-21518 GCA_964447125.1 uncultured bacterium
TGGGGGGCGCCGGGGGGGGGGCCGATCCTACATGCCGGACCGACCCCCTCGAAGACTGGGTGGATCCACCCCACCCGCGCGCTACGCACCGCTACCCCGCGCGGCGCTGCCGGCCGCGCGACTTCGATGCGGAAATCCCCGGGATCCTCGATGCAGTCGAGGAGGTGGATCGAACCGTACTGGAGCCGCTCGAGCGCCAAGCAACAGCCCGAGCGCGAGCGGTCGACGAGACGTGCGGGAATGCGCGTCTCGGGTTCGCTCGACGCCTCGGTGCGCGCCACGACCAGCTCGACGGTCAGATCGTCCGCGGTGCGGGCTTCGCTGCGTCGCTCGTCGCTGGCCGTCACGGGTTTCGGAATGCGTGCGCTTCGTCGGTTCAGCCCGCGACGGCTGCGAGCGCGGGCGTCGTGGCCGCGGCGGCGCGGCGCGCGGGGGCTTCTTCACGGGGTACCACGAAGTCGAGGCCGGTGATCTCCTGGAACTCGTAGAGCGCGTGGTTGTAGCAGAGCCCTTTGCAGCCTTGCTCGAAGATCCTGCGGCGCAGGGCGTGGGTCTGGCTCGCTTCCCACAGGGTGCGCAGGGGCGTCTCGAAGAGGTTTCCCACGGTGAGGCTCTGGTTTCCCCACACGCAACACGGCAGCACGTTGCCGTTCACGTCGACACCGAATTTTTGCACCAAGCCGAGGCAGCGCACCGAGAGCTGGCTGGCGCTGTGGTACGCCATCGCGCGCTGGTAGTACTCGCGGCGGACGCGCACCTCTTCGTCCCGGGCCGCGAGCCGGTCGATGGTCGCGAGATACGCGCGCACCTGCTCGGGCTCGCGAACGTGCAGGAACTCGTAGCCGTTCACCGGCCAGAAGCCGAACTCGGCGCCGATCGAGCGCGCGAACTCGTAGGTGTGCTCGAGCTGGTGAAGGTTCTTGTTCGTGACCACGTGGTAGATGGAGATCTTCATCCGCGACGCGTGCCGCAGGCGCTCGATGCCGTTCAGGATCTTGTCGAGCGAGATCTTTCCGCGCAGGTCGTCGTGCGAGTCGTCGAGGCCGTCGATCGACACCGACAGCGAATCGAGCTCGGCGTCGGCCAGCTCCTCGAATCGCTTCTCGATCAGCGTGCCGTTGGTGGTCACGTTCACGCCGAGGCGTAGGTCCTTGGCGTAGCGGATCACGTCGAAGAGGTACGGAATCACGAACGGCTCGCCGCCGGTGAGCACCGCGTGGCGTGTGCCCATCTCCGCCGCTTGCTCGAGCACGTTGCGCACGCGCTCGTGGGGCATCATGTCGTGATGCGGCCACAAGTCGCAGAACACGCATTTCAGGTTGCAGTTCTTGTTGAGCAGGAAGAGCAGAATCTTGGGGGTGGGCACCGGTGCCCGGCCGTCCAGGTAGCCCAGGTACGCGGCTTTCTCGCGTTCGTTCTCGGCACGCTGATGGGCCTTCGCGAGCGACTCGCCCACCGGCCCGGCGGGCTCGGTGAGAACCTTGCGGGCGAGGCGCTGATAGCGGGCGCGCAGCCGCTCGATCGGGCCGCGCGGCACACGGTAAGCGCGCACGTAAGCGCGTGCGATCTCGAGCCAGTCCAAGGTCTGCACGAAGTCGCGCGCCGCTTCGCCGAGGCGCCGCCGCTCGGCGGGTGCCCCCAGCAGGTAGTCGACGTGATCGACGAAGCGGCCCCAGTCGTGGTCGTCGGCCAGCAGCAGCTCGCGGCCGTGCTCGACGGGAATGCCCTCTGCGCCCTTCTTCGTCGAGACGATCGGCAGCCGCGCGGCCATGTACTCGAGGATCTTCATGCGCGTGCCGCCGCCTTCGAGGAGCGGCACCACGGCGAGGTCCGCTGCACGCAGGTGCGACGCGAGATCGTCGACGACGTCGGTGAAGATCAGCCGTTCGCTCGCATAGCGGCGCGGTGGGCCCATCCCGCACACCAGCGCTTGCACATCGCGTCCTCGCGCGGCGAGGCGCGGCAGGATCTCCTCGGCGAGGATGCGCACGGCCTCCGTGTTGGGACCGTAATGGAGCGTGCCGTGGAACACGAGCAACGGCCGGTCGGCGGCGATCCCGTGCTGGACGCGGACATCCAGACCCGGCTTGCGGTCGTAGCTCGCGAGGTCCACGCCGTGGGGGATGATCGTGATCCGGCGGGCGTCGACCCCCATCTCCACCAAATGCGCCCGATCCACCTCGGAGAGCGCGATCACGTCCTGCACGTTCTTGCACAGGAAGCTCTCCAGGCGGCGCACGCGGGCCTGTGCCGCACCGGTCAGGCCGGAGGAGCCCGCCATGCGCAGGTGCTCGATGTTGTGCTGCATGATCGAGGTGCGGACACCCGTGACCAGGCGCGCCACCAGCATCGGCACGGCGTAGAACGGGAACTCGGCCTGGAGGATCGTGAGCTTCTCGCGCCGCACCGTGCTCACGATGCGCGCCAGGAAGTTGAGATCCAGAAGCGGGATGAAGAGCAGCCGGTCCTGGGGCGGCACCCCGATCCATTCCAGGAGCTTCTCGCGTGCGGCTCGATGGTCGCGGATGCGCCGCGTCCACGCCGGGAAGGGGACTTCCTCGACACGATCGCCGTGGAAACGCCAGTAGACGTCCTTGCGATCGGTGACGAGGACGCACGGCGGCGCCAGGCGCCCCAACCCTTCCGCGGTGCGCACGATCTTGACCGCGGCGCCGTGTACGGCGGGGAAGACGTCGCCGCGGGTGACGATACCGATGCGCACGAGGGGTGCTCTCGCCGCGCTCAGCCGGTGGCCGCGGCTGGCACCGCACCGGGCAGCCGGCCTTCGAAGATCAGCCGGCCGATGGGAGATTCGAGGAAACGAGTCTTGCCGAGGCCGACCAGGATGGGCGTGAGCGCGTCCGCATCGCGCCGCAGGTAACAGTCTTGGATGCAGGGCGAGGTACAGTCGATCACTTTCTTGCGAAGCTCGCGGGCCTTCTGGCTCTCCCAGAGCTGCCGCAGCGATCGCTGGCGCACGTTCCCGTAGGATTCCTTGGTGAAGTTCAGGTGTGCGTCACAGATCAACGTCTCGCCGTCCGAGTTGATGTACATCTCTTTGAAGCCGTTGTAGCACTTGGCCCGGTGCGGCTCGACGCGATGACGGTAATAGTCCTTGAGCAGAAGCAGATCGCCAGGCGCGTTGGCGCAGTGGAAGCCCGTTCCTTCGAGACGCCGCACCCACTCCGCGACGCGGTCCATCTCGCGGTCGAAGACTTCGAGGCTATCCGGCTGGATCCAGAGTGGGTCCGTGGTCTCGCGACCGACCTTCGACTCGTAGCCGAAGAGGTTCAGGAACTGGATCATGTTGCAGCCGGCACGCCGGGCCATCTCGCCGATCGTGATCAGGTCCCGAAAGCTCGACTCGGAAACGATGCAGTTGATGCTGATCCATTTCCGATAGTCGCCGAGCTTCGCCTCTTCGGCGCGGATGGTGGCGATGGTGTTCCAGACCTTGCGGAATACGCCCTTGCCGCGGATGCGGTCGTTCGCTTCCTCGAGCCCATCGAGCGAAAAGTTGAGGTGCACGCGTTGCAAGCGCGCCAGCGCCTCGGCGCGTTTGGGCCCGATCATGGTGCCGTTGTTGGTGACGGTGGTCTGGAAGCGCTTGTCCGCCGCGTACTCGAGGATGTCCAGGATGTCCTTGCGGTGAAACGGCTCGCCGCCGAGCGGGTTGAAGATGGGCACGCCCCACTCGTGGACCTGATCCATGATCGACTTGATCTCGTCCAGGCTGAGCTCGTTCGGCACGTCGTAGCAGACCCGACACATCTCGCAGGTCAGGTTGCAGCGCAGCGTGAGGTTCACCGACACCCAGTCGGGCCGGACCCACGCGCGATTGAACGTGCGCGAAGCCCAGAACCGGAAGTCGGTGGCGTAGTCGCGGTACGTCTTCGGGCTTGCGAGCGCCATGTAACGAAACGGCCCTTGAGCGGCTGGGACGCTGGATTCGGCTCGCGAGGAGAGGGCGGGAAAGCGCGGCGCAAGCTAGCACACGGTTTCTCCGAGTCGCAACGCGGCGGGCGACGCGGCGAGCAACGCCTGCGTGACGCCGCTTCGGTCCCCGCCTGGGGTGCGGGCGCTCCGTGAGGATCGCAGTCAACGCGCTCTTCCTGCGCTGGGGACGGGTGGGCGGATCCGAGATCGCGCTCACCGGCTTGCTGGGCGGGCTCGCGACGATCGCACCACGCGATCGCATTCGCGTGTACGTGGCGACGAGCGAGGCGGCTCGGGGACGCTTTCCCGAAGGCGTGGAGCTGATCGCGTGCGACACGCGGACCCGTCCGCGCGCGGCCCGGATCGCATGGGAGCAGCTCGTCCTGGCGCGGCGGCTCGCCCGCGATGGTCACGACGTGCTCTGGAACGCGGGCTTCACGGCGCCTGCTCGGTCGCCAGTGCCGCAGGTGACCTCGATTTACGACCTCCAGCACCTCGTGCACCCCGAGTACTTCCGGCCCTCGCACCGCATCGCGTGGCGGGCGCTGGTCGATGTGGCGCTGGCGCGCTCGGAACGGGTGTTGTGCGCCAGCGCGACCGCGGCGGGCGAGCTGGCACGCCTTCGGCCTGACGCAGCGGCGAAGGTCCGGTGCGTGCCGCTCGGCGTGGATCCGAGGTGGCTCGCGGCGGACGGCGACGGAGTGTTACCCGCGTGGATGGTCCGAGCAGGCGTGCGCGAGCCCTTCGTCCTGTGTGTCGGTACCACCCACCCACACAAGGGGCACGAAGTGCTGCTGGAGGCGTGGCGGCAGCTCTGCGACGACGAAGCGTCTCGCCCGCCGATGCTCGTGCTCACGGGGGTGCGTGGGTTCGCCGATCGCCGCCTCAACGCCCGCATTCGCGAGCTCGGCACGAGTGCGGACGTGCGCCATCTCGGTTGGGTGGAGCGCGACGAGCTAGCGCGCCTCTACCGTCGCGCCCGCGTGGTCGTGCTGCCGACGCGTTTCGAGGGCTTCGGCTTGCCGCTGCTCGAAGCGCTCGCCCACGGCGCGCCGGTAGTGGCGAGCGCGCTCCCGGTGCTGAGGGAGATCGGAGGTGATGCAGCGCGCTGGGTCGAGCCTGGCGACGTCGCCGGCTGGCGCGCTGCCATTCGCGAGTTGCTCGAGGACGAGACCCTGCGCAGCACGTCGTCGACGCGCGGACGTGCCGCAGCGGCCGGCAGAACCTGGGTACGCGCGGCGGGTGCCCTGCGCGCCGTACTGGCGGAGGTCGCCAGCGCGCAGGGTGGCCTGGAGTGCTGCGTTGACGACGGCGAAAGCGGCGGAGTATAGGTTGGACGTCTTCGAGGCCTCCCCCGGAATCACAACTCGGGTCGAACGCGTGACTCGCTCGTTCGGCGGCAGGTGGCGCTTGGCGTCGGTCGCGGGCCTCCCCACAGACGCGTGCGCAGGGCGAGCGTCGTGGTGTGCCGCGACGAGTCGAAGAGTGTCTTGCCGCTGAGCCGCCGCGACCGGGTCCGCATCCCCTCCCACTTCGCCAGCGCATCCATGCCGTTTCGCGTCGTCTTCGTTCATCAAGGCTTCGAATTCCTGGGGGTCGAGGCCGTCGCGGCTTCGCTGCTGCGTGCAGGCTTCGAGGTGGGGATGGTGTTCGATCCCCGGCTCTTCTCGGATACCTACGTCCACAGCCGCTGGCTCGAGCCGCGCTTCAACTACGAGCGCGAGACCATCGAACGTGCAGTGGCCCTCGACGCCGACGCCTACCTCTTCTCGGTGGTGAGCCCGGTGCAACGCTGGGCGGCGCGCATGGCGGCGGACCTCAAGCGTGCCAAGCCCGATGCGACGGTGGTGTTCGGCGGTGTCCACGCGAGCGCGGTGCCCGAAAAGGTGCTCGCGGATCCGAACGTGGATTACGTGGTGGTGGGCGAAGCGGACGAGGCCTGCGTCGATCTGATCCGTGCGTTGTCGCGCGGGCAGCGCGACACCGACGCACGCAACATCGCATTCCGGCGCGACGGGGCAGTCGTCCAGAACCCGGTGCGCCCCTTCATCCAAGACCTCGACACCCTGCCGTTTCCGGCCAAGGATCTGTTCGTCGACGAGGCGTCGTACTTCGCCTTCGGTTACACGATCCAGAGCGGGCGCGGCTGCCACTTGCGCTGTACGTTCTGCTACCACAGCTTCTTCGCCAACCTGCCCAGCGAGTCGCGGGCCGGGGACCGATACGTGCGGCGGCGCAGCCCCGCAAACGTGGTGGCCGAGCTCAAGCTCGCGAAGCAACGCTACGATCCCAAGGTCGTGCGATTCTTCGACGACAACTTCGTCTACAACCTCGATTGGCTGCGCGAGTTCGCGGACCGCTACTCGCGCGAGGTCGCGCTGCCGTTTTGGTGTCTCGGCAATCCAGACAAGCTCACTCGCGAAGCCGTGGATTGTCTGGAGCGCGCCGGCTGTTACGAGCTGCAGATGGGCGTGCAGACGTATTCCGAGGAGACCCGGCGCGGGTTGCTCGCGCGCTCCGAGACCAACGCCGACGTGGAGAACGCCATCGAGCTCCTGCGCGGGACCAAGATCCGCGCGGCCTGCGACAACATCCTGGGGCTACCGGGGCAGGGCGAGGACGAGCTCGCACGGCTCGCGGACTTCTACAACCGCGTGCGACCGAGCCGCATCAACATGTACTGGCTCACGTACTTCGCAGGCGCCCGGATTCTCGACCTGGCTGAAGAGGCGGGCTGGATTCCCGAGGCCGAAGCGCACGGCTACAGAGCGGACCCGCCGCCGGTGGCGATCCACGTGAACGCCCCTGGCAAGGGCACGCCGACCCAACGGCGGTTTCAGACGCTCCTGTCGCTCTTGCTCTTTTTGCCGCGTTCTTGGATCGATTGGGCATTGACGACACGCGCATACCGGTTCCTGCCCGTGATCGATCCGTTCCTGCTCACCGGCTTGATCTTCAACCTGCGCGATCGCGGCGCACCCCCGTCGCTCTTCCAGGTGCGATTCTTCGCCCGCTACCGAACCTACGTCGCGCGGCGTGTACGGCGCTGGCTCGAGGCAGCGGGTGCGATGCGTCCACGCGCAGCCGCGCGCGGTGTGCTCGGGCCGCTCTCGGCGGATCCGGTCGGACCGTGACCTGAGCCCCAAAAAAAGAAGAGGGGGGCTGGGGGCCCCCCGGTAGTACGGCGCGCGCTGTACTACGGCAAGGTAGGTAGGCGGGTCGTCGCCTCATCCAAGCGAGACGACCGAATGCCTCGCTCGCCGTGTGTTCGGGTGTCCGACGTCGGGTCCGTGGAAGGCTCTCGGCTTCCCCCTGCTTTGGACGGCCCAAGTTGCACGACGAGTTCGACCATCGGAAGCTAGCACGCGCTTCGAGGGCGCCGCAAACCCGGCGAGCGACCCGCCGACGCTCGTCGGCGGACGCTGCGCGCAGTCGTTCAGTCGAGGCTTCGAAAGCCGGCGAGATCTTTCTCGAGCGACTCGCGCATTCGCTCGAGAAGCCGCTTTTCGAGCTGGCGAACGCGCTCGCGGGTCACGCCGAATCGCTTGCCCAGCGTTTCGAGGGTAGCCGGGTTCTCGTTCAGCAGCCGCTCCTCGAAGATGATCTTCTCCTTGCCCGTCAGCCCTTGGGCGAAGCCCTGGATCGCTCTCATGGCAGCTTCGCGGTACTCCTCGTCGGCCAGGAGCTCGTCGGCGGGGGTGCCCTCTGCGGCGAGGACACCGAGCAGCGTCGTGCTGTGATCGTCCCCGATCGGAGTCTCGGTCGAGATCTCGGGTGTCGCGAGGCGCTGCTCCATCTCGGTGACTTCACGTTCCTCGACGTCGAGCCGCTCGGCGAGCAGCGCTGGGCCGGGATGGATTCCCATTCGCTCCAGTCGTTGTTTTTCCTGATTGAGATTGAAGAAGAGCTTGCGCTGGGCTTGGGTGGTGCCGATCTTCACCAATCGGAAGTTGTTGAGGATGTAGCGGATCATGTAGGCGCGGATCCACCACACGGCGTAGCTCGGGAAGCGCACACCCCGGTACGGGTCGTAACGCTTGAGCGCTTCCATCAGGCCGACGTTGCCTTCCTGGATCAGGTCGAGGAGGTTGCGCAATGATCGCTGATATTCACGCGCGATCATCACCACTAGGCGTAGATTCGACGTGAGTAGGCGGTAGGCCGCGTTCACGTCACCCTGCTCGCGATACGCCACCGCGAGCCGGTGCTCTTCGTCGCGGTCGAGCACGGAGTAGCGACGGATTTCGGCGAGGTATCGGCTCAGCGGGTCGTGCGGGACGATCGCGCCGTCGGCGGGCACGATCGGCTCGTCGACCAGCTCGGGAACGAGGGTCTCGGGCTCGGCAGCCTCGTCCCCGGCGAGTGTCGGCACGCCGCTCGCCACCGGCACCGGCAGGAGCTCGATCTCGCTTTCGCTTGTCTCGCCCGAGCGCTCGCCGTCCGTCGCGTCGCGCTCGGGCAGCGGTGCCTCGTCGCTGGAACGCTCTGTGGACATCGGGGCAGGCGCGGGCGGGCGGCTTCGGCGGGTGTTCGCGCGCAGGTCTCAGGCGAGCGAAATCGGCACCACCGATCGCGCCGCACCGGTCACCAGCAGGAAGCCGGTGAGAGGGGCAAGATAGCACCGCGAAGCGGTCGCTGCCGGAATCACCGAGCCATCCGTCGGACGCGCTCGCGCCGGATGCCGAGCCACGCCAGCGCGACGGGCAAGAGCGTCATCCACGCGGCGCGCCCGTCGATGTCGGTGGAGACGCGCCCGCACTGCGCGATGGGAGTCGTGAGCGAGGTCCCGGTGAAGGCCGAAATCGGCAGGTGCAGGCGTTGCTCGCCGGCTTTCCAGAGCTCGACGTTCGTGCCAGCGGCGGAGCTACCCTCGATCAGAAGCTCGAACTGATTGCCCGTCCGCACCAGCGACAAGATCCGGTTGCCGGCGTGCTCGCGCGCCGCGCGTGCCAGCTCGCTCGGCGAGACCCAACGCACCTCGGCATCCGCCGCGAGCCCACTCTTCACGTGGCTCACGATGTACTGCCAGTCGGCCAGATCGAAGCCGTTCGCATCGATCACGTACTCGTGAGTGAGGAAGAGCATCGGAAAGCGGCTCCCGAATGCGAGCCGCGCTTGCAGCAGCGCGTTGGCGACGGCCTCGTCGCGGTCGCTCACCGTCGCGAGCACCCCCTGCTTCACTCCGAAGTCGAAGTTCCAGAACGCGCAGTCGGCGTAGGTGCTCACGCTGAAAACCGAGTGCGTCGTGCCCAGGTAGTCGAGGGCATGGCAGCCGTTGCCGAAGGGCGCGGCGCCGAGCCAGTCGGCGAGCCCGGTGCCGCTGGTTGCAGCCAGGTCGTGCGTGGTGTGCGCGAACTCGATGCCGCGCGTGCTCAGATACGGGAGGTTGTCGAGCCCGGCCACGGCGTCGTGGGGCGCCAGCCACTTGCTCGCGGTGAGCCCGCGTGTCGAGAAGAACGAGTCGATGGCGTTCCAGTTGGCGGCCAGGGTCGGCGCATCCCACGGCTCGTCCAGCAGCGTTTCTCCCGATGCCCCGGTCTGCCGTTTCCAGAACAGAAAGTCGGAGCTCGGCTGCTGGGGATTCAGGTCACCCCCGTCGAAGGCGTGCGGCGAGACCTCGATTCCCTGTGACGACTGGAGCGAGGCCAGGGCCAGCGCTGGCGCGGAACCTGTGCCGATCGAGTCGAGGAAGAGGCTCGTCTGGATGGGCACACCCAACGTGGTGGCTGCGGCGTCGACGTAATCGAAAGCGGTACCTCCGCCCAGCGAGCGCCCACGAGCGTCGTCGATCTTGAGCGCGGCATACTTCGCCGGCAGCGGGTACCAGATCATCGGCTTGCGATGCGCCCACACGACGCCTCGCCACAGCACGTCGTCGAGCCCGTGCAAGTGACCGATGCGGAGCAGTGGGTGGAACTCGCTGCCGGTCGTGAGGTCTACCTCGTTGTCCCAGAGCTGGTGCGAGACCAGCCACCACACGACTCTGCCGCTGCCTTGGCTGCGCGCCACCAACGCCGGAACCCCGAGCGACGTGGCGAGCACCGTGCTGCTGCCTGCGGACGCGAGCGTCTGAAAACCGAAGCTGCCCCCTGGCCGCGTGAAGTACGTCCGGATGTTCGAATCGCTGGGATTCGACGGATCGTCGGTGCCGGCGGGTTGCTCCGCTAGGATGAAGTGGCTCTGCGGATCGTTGGTGGTGAGCTGCTGGGTGGTCGTCGCGGCGCCGTAGCTGGGCGAGCCGAGAAGAGTCTGGAAGGCGGCGCCGTACTCGCTCGCCCACGGATCGAGGCTCACGAGGCCCAGGCCGGCTTGCACCGCCGCCGCGATCGCCCCTTGGCCAGCGCTGCCGAGCGCCGAGGCCGCGTGCTCTTGCCCGATCAAGACGAGGTCGGCCGAGGCGAGCAAGCTGGCGGTGACCGATTCACTCGCGAGATCGACCTCGCGGTAAGCGAGCCCCCAGAAGTCGAGCGTGCGCTGGACTCTTTCGGACGCGTAAGCGGCGTACGCCGCGGCGTTCGAGCGATCGACGAGCACCAGCGCCGGATGGTCCTTTTCCGGGCCTACGGCATTCGCGTCGTCGGCCTCGACGATGTCGTAGTACACCGTGGCAGCACTGTTGCCGTAGGCCGCCCACGCCGCCCGCTGACCGAGGTGGAAGCAGCTCACGGCGCCGGCGGTCGGCAGGCCGGTTCGCGACAGCACCCGAACCCCGTCGCGATGGAGCTCGATACCCGCCGTTGGCGGCGTCGAGCCGCTCGCGTAGCGGATCTCGAGCTCGTACCAGCGCCCCGCGACGAGCGCGTCGTCGAACCCGACGATCGGCTGAGTGGTCACGAGGGCGCCGCTCCCGTCGTCACCCACCACGGCGAGTGTCCCATCCGGCTCCAGCACCACGGAGGCGAGCGGCTTGGCGGGGTCCGCGCCGACCAGGCCGGCGAGCTCGAGCCCGATCGGGACGGCGGCGCCGGTCGCGATACGCACGGCAAAGCGGAGATTGAGCTGACTCCGCGCCGGTGCCAGGTCGTAGCGCAGGTAGGAGCGCAACGCGCCCGCGCCACGGTCGACGCGTGCCGCGTGGAGCCCTTTGCGGCGCACGCTGCTCTCCAGCGCCGTGGCGGTGTTGGCGCCGTCCAGGACGACGGCGTTCGCGCTTGCGAGCGTGCCCGCGTCGAAGCCCTCACGGAGGACGACGGCTGCGTGCGCCTGCGTCGTCGTCAGCGGGCCGAGGGCTCTGCCCACGAGGATCGCCGCGCCCAGCATGCGCAGGACCGGGATCGCGAAGCTGGCAGGCTGCTGAAAAGGGCACGCGCCAGCGGCGCGCCGACGAGCGCGGCGAGTCGACTTGGGGGTGGGGCCCCGCAAAAGCCGCGTGTTTTGCTGGGCGGGGGTCTGGAACAGACCCCCGAGGAAGCATCGGCAGGCTCGAACAACTCGCCCCAGCGAGTATTTCCGTAGCCTGTTCGAGCGGATCGCCATCGTGCGCGGGGGGGGCGAGTCAATCCGTGGGGCGCGAGCGCCTCGACTCCTCGCCCCGCGAGAAGTTCACGTAACCCCGCCCGTCCGAATGAACCCAGTCGCGGCACGTGTCGCAGAGCGCGACTCCAGCATACGCTCCGCGGTCGTGGCGCGCGCGGAGCTCGCGATATTCGGCTCCATTCCAGATGTCCGCGAGATTCTCGCGGACCAGGTTTCCCAACACGCGCTCGCCGCGGTAGTCGGTCGCACACGTCACCACGTCGCCGTTCGAGAGCACCAGTGCCGCGCGAGAAAGCCAGTGGCAAGGCTCACGCTCGCGGTCGGGAATCACGGCTGGAACGCTTCCGCCGAAGCTGATGGCCGGAATCGCCATGAGAAAGTCCGGCTCGTCCAGCAGCGCCGCCCATTCGGCGACGAATCGGTGGCGATCCGCGGGTTCGTGGCCAGCATCGAGGAAGGCGAGCGTGATCGTGGGGCTGGTGGTGGGACGGGCGCGCTTCGCTGCCAGCAGCTCGCGGACGTTGTTCGTCACGATCTCGAAGTCGTCGGTGCCTCGCATGGCGAGGTAGCCCTCGCGCGTCGACGCGTCGATCGAGATCTCGAGCCGATCCAGGCCCGAGTCGAAGAGCGGGTCCAGCCGATCGCGGGTGAGCAGGACGGCGTTCGTCGAGAACCCCACCTCGGGAGCGCCGGCACGCTTGGCGAACGCCACCAGGTCGAAGATTCGCGGATGCAAGAGCGGCTCGCCGAGGAAGTGGAGCCACATGCGCGCGCGATGAGCGCCTGCTTCGCGGGCGATCTTTTCGAAGAGCTCGACCGGCATGTGGCGCTTGGTGCGCTCCATCGTGGGATGGGTGCAGAAGCGGCAGCGCTGGTTGCAGGCACTCGTCGTCTCGACGTGGAGACGTGCGGGAAACGGCGACGCATCACGCATCGGTGGTCCGTCCGCTGCGAACGACGGCGAGACTCTCGGGGCCGCAGTTGAAGAGCAAGTCGATCGTCGACAGGTACGGCACGAACGCGCCGAAGCGCTGCGGATAGGTGGGGTGTCGATAGTCTTGATACACGACACCCACCTGCTGCGCGGCGAGCAGTGCCTCGTCGATGTAGTTGCGCCCGGCGGCTCCCTCGAGGAACGCCGTGCCGCCCAGCTCTCGGACCAGGAACGCGATGCGCTCGGTGCGCCGGTCGGCACGAAACCCGTGGGTGCGAAACGCGCGCTCGAGCCCGATCTCGCTGGAGCGCACGACGCGTGAGCGAATCCCGAGGCGATCGACGAGGTAATCGATCACCCGCAAGGTGGGCTCACCGAGACGCCTCCACTCGTAGGCGTAAAGCTCCTCGAAGAACGAAGCGTGCTCGTCGAAGTGTGGGGTTGCCGCGTAGCAATGACGAATCGCTGCCCAGTGTTGCCGGCACCACGGGTGTCCGGCGGCGATGGGTGCGTCGAGGATCGTGGGTGGTGGGGCAACGTTCGCGTGGCGGTGGGCGATGGGGATCGAGAGCCACGCCGTGCCCTGGGGCGTCTTGATTCGATTGCGCTGCCGCCACGAGCGCCGATCGAAGGGTAGGTCGTCGTAGAGCACGAAGACGTCGGCGCGGTCCGCTTGATCGAAGAACCCGAGCCAGGGGAGATAGCCTGGTTGCAGCGCGCCCACGAGCACCCGTCGATCCTCCGCATCTTGCGAGCTCGGGCTCCGCTTGCGAGCGTCCCAGCGCCCGTTCGGGCCCCGTCCGCACGGCGCTCCCGGGGCCTGAACGGACCCGCGATCTTACCATCGCGACGTCCCCGGCGCCCTTGACGCATTTCTCGCGAGATCTGTACCTTTGACTTTTTCACGCGCGCCGCGCCTCGGCGCATTCCCAGTGAGAGGAAGGAAAAACGCATGGATTCACGGCCGTTCCTGTTCACTTCCGAATCGGTGACCGAGGGCCATCCCGACAAGATGGCGGATCAGATCTCAGATGCAGTCCTCGACGCGTTCCTGGCCCAGGATCCGGCGAGTCGCGTCGCGTGCGAGTCGCTGCTCACCACCGGCTTGGTGGTGGTCGCTGGCGAGATCACGTCGCAAGGAAACGTCGACATCCGCGAGATCGCCCGTGAGGTGGTGAACGACATCGGCTACGACCACTCCGACAAGGGGTTCGACGGCAACACGTGCGCCGTCATGGTCACCGTCGGCAAGCAGTCGCCCGACATCTCGCAGGGTGTCACCGAAGGCGAAGGGCTCTTCAAGGAGCAGGGCGCCGGTGACCAGGGCCTCATGTTCGGATATGCGTGCGACGAGACCCCGGAGCTCATGCCGGCGCCGATCGAGTACGCACATCAGCTCGTGCAGGCGCTCTCCAAGGCGCGTCGCAGCAACAAGCTTCCCTACCTTCGTGCGGACGGGAAGTCGCAGGTGACGGTCGAGTATCGCGATGGCCGTCCCGCGCGGATCGATGCAGTCGTGATCTCGAGCCAGCACAGCGAGAAGGTCAAGCACAAGCAGCTCAAGGCCGACATCGAGGAGCTGGTGATCCGCAAGACCCTGCCGGCGCGCCTCATCGACAAGAAGACCAAGATCTACGTGAATCCCACGGGCCGCTTCGTCATTGGTGGCCCGATGGGCGATACCGGTCTCACCGGCCGCAAGATCATCGTCGACACCTACGGCGGCATGGGCCGTCACGGCGGCGGCGCGTTCAGCGGCAAGGACCCCTCGAAGGTCGACCGCAGCGCCTGCTACATGATGCGCTACATCGCCAAGAACATCGTTGCCGCCAAGCTCGCGACGCGCGCGGAAGTTCAGGTCGCGTACGCGATCGGCGTGGCCCGTCCGGTATCCGTGAAGGTGGACACCTTCGGTACGGGGCGCGTGGACGAGGCCAAGATCGAGAAAGCGGTGCAGGAGGTGTTCGATCTGCGGCCGCGCGGCATCATCGAGGAGCTCGATCTGTTGCGACCGATCTACCGCAAGACGGCTGCGTTCGGTCACTTCGGTCGGCGTGAGAAGGAGTTCACGTGGGAGCGCACCGATCGCGCCGAGGCGCTGCGCAAGGCCTGCGGCTGAGGCAGCCCCGCCACCGGCGTCGCTTCGTCTCCGAATGTTCGTGATACCGGCGATCGTCGCTGGCCCAACACCGAAACACATCGATCCGAATCACGTCGGGTGCGGCGTCGAGCGCCGCACCCGATCGGTTTCTGGATGAGGGAGGTCCCGTGGAATACGACGTGAAAGACCTGAACTTGGCTCAGCAGGGCAAGCTGCGGATCGAGTGGGCGAACCAGAGCATGCCGGTGCTGAACTCGATTCGCGAGCGTTTTGCCAAGGAAAAGCCGCTCAAGGGCACCCGCGTCGCGGCGTGTCTCCACGTGACCACCGAAACCGCGAGCCTGATGCAGACGCTGCAGGTCGGCGGGGCGCAGGTCGCGTTGTGCGCGTCGAACCCTCTCAGCACCCAGGACGACGTGGCGGCTTCGCTGGTGAAGGATTCCGGCATCTCGGTCTTCGCCATCAAGGGCGAAGACAAGGACACCTACTATCGCCACCTCAATCAGGCGCTCGACATCAAGCCGCACATGTCGATGGACGACGGCGCGGATCTGGTGTTCGAGATCCACACCAAGCGCAAGGACATCGTCGCCTCGATGATCGGTGGCACCGAAGAGACCACCACCGGGGTGATCCGCCTGCGCAGCATGGCCGAGAAGGGGGTGCTGAAGTATCCGGTGATCGCCGTCAACGACGCGATGACCAAGCACATGTTCGACAACCGCTACGGTACCGGTCAGTCGACGGTCGACGGCATGGTGCGCGCCACGAACCGGCTGCTCGCCGGCTCGACGTTCGTGGTCGCCGGGTACGGTTGGTGCGGTCGCGGCCTGGCAGCCCGTGCCCACGGCATGGGAGCCAACGTCATCGTCACCGAGATCGACCCGATGCGCGCGCTCGAAGCGGTGATGGATGGCTATCGCGTGATGTCGATGAACGACGCGGCACGCGTCGGCGACTGGTTCTGCACCGTGACGGGCGACATCCACGTCATCCGCAAAGAGCATTTCGAGCGAATGAAGGACGGCGCGATCGTCGCCAACTCGGGTCACTTCAACGTCGAGCTCGATCTCGAAGCACTCGCCTCGATGGCCAAGAAGCGCCGCATGATCCGCGAGTTCGTCGAGGAGTACACGCTCAAGGACGGCCGGCGCATCAACGTGCTCGCGGATGGCCGCCTCGTGAACCTCGCCAGCGCCGAGGGGCATCCTTCCAGCGTGATGGACATGAGCTTCGCGAACCAGGCGCTGTCCGCGGAGTTCATGGTGAAGAAGGGTAAGAGCTTGGCCACCAACGTTTACTCGGTGCCGGCCGAGATCGACCGCGACATCGCGCGAATCAAGCTCCGCGCCATGGGTGTTCGCATCGACAGGCTCACGGCGGAGCAGCGCAAGTACCTGTCGTCTCACGACATGGGCACCTGAGCCCGTCGTTCTTCGTCGATCCGGGCGATCGAACCTGCTTTCGCCCTGCACGCGTCGATCCCTCGGCGGATCGAGTTTGGATGTACCTCGATCGTTCTCGCGATTCACAGCCGCGGCGAGCCGGAAACGGCTCGCCGGCTTTCGTCTGACGTGATGCCGGCGCGCACCGATTGCATTTCTGCGCCGCGCTGAAGGGAGGTCTCTCGTGTCCGGTCACTCCAGATGGGCGACGATTCGTCGCAAGAAGGCCTCGATCGATGCCAAGCGCGGCAAGGTCTTCACCAAGATCATCAAGGAGATCACGGTGGCGGCACGCATCGGCGGAGGTGACGCCGGCGGCAACCCGCGCCTTCGGCTGGCGCTGGCCAATGCCCGCGGCGTGAACATGCCGCAGGACACCATCGCGCGGGCGATCAAGAAGGGCA
The DNA here is from genome assembly GCA_964447125.1 of uncultured bacterium. Lineage (GTDB taxonomy): Bacteria > JADJOY01 > JADJOY01 > JADJOY01 > JADJOY01 > JADJOY01. Next base: position 16,297 of record CAYUSL010000049.1, read on the forward strand.
CCGGAGAGCTCGAAGGAGTTTCGTACGACGAGATCTCCTACGAGGGATATGGCGCGGGCGGCACGGCTTTCATCGTCGACGTCGTGACGGACAACCGGAATCGCACCGTGGCTGAGATCCGGAACATGTTCACGAAGAACTCGGGAAACGTGGGTGAATCCGGGTCGGTGGCGTGGATGTTCGAACGTCGTGGTCAGTTGCTCGTGGACGCGAATGTGGACGAGGACCGCGTCACCGAGGTGGCCCTCGACGCTGGAGCGGAGGACGTGCGCAGGACCAGCGAGGGAGGTGAGTGGCAGGTGATCACCGCGCCCACGGATCTGGATTCGGTTCGGCAAGCCTTCGAAGCTGCCGGCATCACGCTGTCGACCGTCGAGCTGACGCGTATCCCCAAGGACACGATCAAGCTGAGTGGTGCGCAAGCAGCGCAGGTGCTCCGCTTGTTCGAAGCGCTGGAAGATCACGACGATGTGCAGAAGGTGCACGCGAACTTCGAGATCGCCGACGAAGAGATGGAGCGCTTGGCCGCAGAATCCGCCTGAGCGTCGCGGGCGCGTGACGAGCATTGTTCGGTGGGCGGTAGCGGGTTGGGGCGAAGAGAGCGTCGTTGCGCATCTTCGGAATCGATCCAGGCACGCGCGCGCTGGGATTCGGCGTGATCGAAGTGCGTGGCGGCGTCGCGCGCCACGTCGCTCACGGTACCGTTCGCGCGCCCGAATCCGCGCCGCTGCACGAGCGTCTGGCGCTGATTCGCGGCGGTTTGGTGGGCGCGCTCGAAGCGCACGCGCCCAACGTTGTGGCGGTGGAGGGCCTCTTTTATGCCCGGAACGTCAAGAGCGCGCTCACGCTCGCCCACGCCCGAGGGGTGGCGCTCGAGGTGGCAGCAACCCTCGGGTTGCCCGTGGTCGAGTATTCTCCGATGGAGATGAAGCGAGGACTGGTTGGCTACGGGCGCGCCACGAAACATCAGGTGGGAAGAATGGTTCAGCGCTTGCTCGCTCTTCCGGTTGCGCCGCCTTCCGATGCGGCGGATGCGCTCGCGCTCGCGATCTGTCACGCACACTCGGTTCGGCTCGGCGTGATGCGCACGCGTCGCGGAAAGCTCGAGAGATGATCGCCCGGCTCTCGGGTACGCTGGTCGAGCGCGCTCAGGACGCGGTCGTGTTGGACGTGGGTGGAGTGGGGTTTCAGGTGTTCGTCTCGATGGCCACCCTCGCCGCGTTGCCCGAATGTGGCGAGCAGGCTGCCGTCCACGTGCACACGTTGGTGCGCGAGGATGCGATTCAGCTCCACGGATTCAGCACCACCACCGAGCGCGAGCTCTTCCGAACGCTGCTCAAGCTGAGCGGCATCGGGCCGAAAAACGCCATGCACATCCTCTCGGGTATGCCGCTCGATACGCTGGTGCGAGCGATCGCCGGTGGCGACGTCGAGCGCCTAGTTCGGCTTCCCGGCGTGGGGCGGAAGACTGCCGAGCGGCTGGTGCTCGAGCTGCGGGACCGCGTTGCCGCATTCGCGAGCGAGGCCGGCACGGCACCGAACACGGGTGCACCGGTGGCCGGCGTCCAGGCGCGCGAGACGCTCGACGCATTGCTGCGTCTCGGTCTGCCCCGTCCGAGGGCGGAGCGAGCGGTACGCGAGCTGGCCCAGCGACTGAATGCCGATGCACCCGTCCAGGAATGGATTCGCGAGGCATTACGGGAGGTTGGGGCAGGTTGAGGGGGCGGCTTCGGTGCGCGACGTTGTGATTGAACTTTGTCCGGTGCAGCACTAGACTCGCCGGCGACTTCGGTGCTCGAGCGTATGACTTGGTGGTCGATCCTCAGGTGGTATCTGGTTTTCGACGCGGTGTGCTTTCTGCTCATCATGGCTCTTTTCTGGTACGAGAGCCGCAACTGGAAGTGAGCTGAACCGGTTCGATCCGCGGCTAGCCAGGTCTCGCGAAGACCACGAGGTCGCGATCACCCCTCGCTCCACTTCCCGCCCGACCGCCGTCGGTAGTGGTCACGCGGAATCACGTTCCCATGCTCGTGAGTGCTCGATGCTTGATGCAGTGCGTTATGGGCGGGTCGCGCGGAGATTGCGCATGACCGTGATCGCACTGCGTTTGGGACCGAGCCACTCGCCCCACCACGTATCCACGACCGGGAAGGCACGGCTCGGCGACGGGAGCGTGTCATGATCATCGATGCGATTCTCGGCTTGTTCTCCAACGATCTCGCGATCGACCTCGGCACGGCCAACACCCTCGTCTACCTCAAGGGCCAAGGCATCGTGTTGTCGGAGCCATCCGTGGTCGCCGTGCATCGCAACGGCCGCGGCCCCGGCAAGGTGCTCGCAGTCGGGAAAGAAGCGAAGAAGATGTTGGGGCGGACCCCCGGCGACATCGTCGCCATCCGACCCATCAAAGACGGCGTGATCGCCGACTTCGACGTCACCGAGCAGATGCTCAAGCACTTCATCTGGAAGGTGCACAATCGCAAGACGCTGGTTCGCCCACGCATCATCATCTGCGTTCCGTTTGGTGTGACGGAAGTCGAGAAGCGCGCGGTCAAGGAGTCGGCGGAAGCCGCGGGCGCACGCGAGGTCTACATGATCGAGGAGCCCATGGCGTCCGCCATCGGTGCCGGGCTCCCCATCACCGAGGCGTCGGGCAACATGATCGTGGACATCGGTGGCGGTACCACCGAGGTTGCCGTGATCTCGCTCTCGGGAATCGTCTTTTCGAAGTCGATTCGGATCGCTGGCGACAAGATGGACGAGGCGATCATCCAGGCCATCAAGCGCAAGTACAACTTGCTCATCGGCGAGCGCACCGCCGAGTCGATCAAGATCTCGATCGGCCGTGCCGTCCCCGAGGGCGAGGATGCGTACATGGACGTGAAGGGGCGCGACCTCGTCGCAGGAATCCCCAAGACCGTCACCGTGTCCGCGCTCGAGATTCAGGAATCGTTGCAGGAGCCGCTCAACGCGATCATCGAGGCCATCCGCCTCACGCTGGAGCGGACGCCGCCCGAGCTCGCCGCAGACATCATGGACAAGGGCATCGTTCTCGCTGGCGGCGGTGCGCTCTTGCGTGGACTCGATCAGCTCATCCGTGACGAGACCGGTTTGCCCGTGATGGTTGCCGAAGATCCACTCTCGGCCGTCGTGCTCGGCTCAGGCAAGGCCCTGGACGAGCTCGATCTGCTTCGCAAAGTCGCAATCGGTCACTGACCGAGCAGGCCGCATCCCGCGCGCCGCGCTTCGCCGACGCGCGCTGCGATTCTCGTTCGGATCGCGCGTCGTTTCGGCGCGACTGCTCACCTGCGTCTAGTTGAATAATCGCAATGATTTCGAAGTTTTGTGGGCCTTTCTAGCCGTTGCTTCTTAGCTCCGGTGACGCTTTTCGTTGCTTGATGGCGTCCACGCCGCTACAATATTTGTGCCGCGGGGAAGAATCCCTGATAAGGGGCGTCTTCTTTGAGGATTCCCGGTGGGGGCCGAGGTTGGGGCTCGGCTCCGGAGAAAGGGAAGGAGTGAGCCGCGTGGAAGGTCTCATCGGCATCCATCGCATCGTGGTTCACGAACCCAAGGTGTCTGCGAACCGCATTCGCATCGGCTACAGCCTGGTGCGGCGCGGTACCAAGACGGAGACTCTGACTTACGACCTGCGCTTCGATCAGGACGTCCTGAGCACGGATTCCGAGGTCGATGCGGCGCTCGCGCGGATGGTCGGCCTGCAGCCCTTGGTCAACATGGGGCTCTTTGCCGAACGGATCGAGACCGAGTTCCCGCTGGATCCGCTCGACGTCGCCTTCCTCGAGCAGCTCATCCGCGCCATCAGCAAAGAGATCCTGATCAATCGCGTCCTCGACCCCGACCACGCGGTGGTCGCCGAGCGCGATCGCCCGGTTTTTCGCAAGCGCAAGACCTACGCCGACGTGGAGCTCGCCGCACCGACCCAGCTCCCCGGGCGGATCGGCAGCCGCAGCGCGCCCGATTCCGTGGGCGTCCTGGTCACCGCGGCACCCGAGGCATTGCTCAACGCCGCCGTGTTCCACGACATCGGCGCTCCGGTCGCAGGCCTGCTCGTGGCGACCGGCGGTGCAGATCAGCGCGCCGCCGAGGACGTCGCGGCACGCCTGAACGGCCCAGCGTTCCCTGTGTTTCAGGTGTCGTCGAACCTCGACGCCGTGTTGCTTGCCCTCGCCGAGCACGTCCGCGCGCTTCACAACGGTCCAGTCGCCAAGCGCCACCGCGGACGTTTTGCTTGCTACGTTCGGGGGGCCTCGATCTTCGCATTGCTCCCGCTGCTTCGCGCCCGTGGGATCGGGCTGCTCGCCTTACCCGATCGATATCCTGGTCGCTTGCCCGAGCCGTTCCACGGCGCGTCGCATTACGGCGGGCGCTACGAGCACACGCGATACTTCCACGATCTGCTGACTCGCTACCTGCTGGAGCGCGGGCCGAGCGTCGACGTCTTCAGTCCGCTGGCTCCGCTCGGAGAGATGGCCGTGCTTCGCGTGCTGGCGCGGGGCTTTCCCGAATGGCTCGGCCACTGGATGCCGTGTCCCACGCCGAAGGTCACCACACGCAAGGTGAGCGCGTGCGGCGAATGCGACGCATGCCGCCGCGCGGCGGCGCAGCTCTTGAGCATCGAGATCGATCCCGCTCGCGTCGGGCTGGGTACCGATGCGTTGAAGGCCTTGCTCCGTGATGGGCTCGGGCCGGCCGAAAGCGACCCGGAAGTGGTCGATGAAGTACGGGTCCGGTTGGCGCGGTTGGGGTGGATGCTCGGAAACGGCAGCGGCGGACACGCGCCCACCCATCGACGCGAGGTCGAGCGCCTCCGGTTCGACAACCGCATGACCTTCATCGACACGATTCCCAAGCGGCATCGGGCGCGTTTCTATCGGCGGCTGCTCGAGTTCGTCCCAGGGGCACTCATCTGGACCGGTGAGGAGTGGACCGATTTCGACCTTCTGGCCTCCAAGGAAATCGAGCGGGAGAAAGTCTTGTTTGCACCTTCGCTCGCGCACGCTGCGTGAGCGCAGGGTGCTGCAAGTCCGCGGCACTGGAGCGCCGCACGCGTGCGACTCTCGCGATCGTTGGCGGTTGACGACGACGCGACGCATTCGGTATCTAGATCCGGCTCGCGCGATTTCTGTGGGGGATCGTCTAGCGGCAGGACGCTGGGTTCTGGCCCCAGTAACCGAGGTTCGAATCCTCGTCCCCCAGCC
>CAYUSL010000050.1:0-15864 GCA_964447125.1 uncultured bacterium
GCGCGATTCGACGCTCGGCGAGCACATCACGCTGGTGGCGCCCGCTTGCGATGGCGACGGCGCCATCGTGGGCTCGCTCTCGACCTCGCGCTGGGTGGGCGGTGGCCCCGACAGAATCCTCCCTCGGCTGCGACGCATCGATCGGCACGGGCGGACCGTGGCACTGGGCGGCGACGTGATCGAGCCGGGCTACACCTCGGTGCTGGATTGCAGCGGCGGAGTGCTCGCGATCGGTGAAGCTCGAGCGGCGCGGCTCTCGTTGGTCGATCCCGTGACCCTCGAGCGCACGGCGCAGGCCGAGTTGCCATGCGTCGACGCTGAGGTCACGGCCGTGACCGAACTCCCGTCGCTCGACCTGTGGACCGTGTCTTGCGGCTCCACCGTGCTCGCCCGCCGCGACAGCCTCGCGATTGCCGGCGCGCTGCCCTTCCCCGCCTTCGACACCCGCGCCACCGCGACCGGATTCGTCGGTCTCGACGCCACCGGGGCGTACGCAGCCCAGTTCAGCGCCCGTGACGAGGAACCCACGCTCGCCAGCGTCTATCGCATCGGCCGATGGCCAGCACCGGCGGCGGTGGCCACACCCTGGGGCGACGCGAGCGCCACGCTGTCGCGACTGGTGCTGCGCGACGCCACCACCCACCAGACCGTGGCGGAACGTGGCCTCGGCGCCTGGCAGCGCTACCTCGCAGCGCACCCACGCCTACCGTTCCTCGTCGCCAGCGACTACCTGCGCGGCAGGGTGTATCTCGTGCACCTGCCGGACCTCACCGTCGCCGGTGAATGGTTCGTGGGCGACCGGCCACGTCGCGCGTGGCTCGACGATGCGGGAAGCGCCGTGTGGGTGGGAACGGCCGTGGGAGTGGTGAGGATCGACGTGCAGCGCCTCACGTCTGGCCCCGAACCACTGCCCGTCCGCGGCCAACGAACAACGGGCTCCTAGCGGATGCCGTTGCGGCGCACGGCGCGCAACCAGCGGCTCGCGCTCTCGTCGCTCACGATCCCGGCGCCGCGCAGCCGATCGAAAACGTCGAGTGCCACGTTCTCGGCACGGATGCCGAGGGCCCTGAACCCGTCACCTGGACGCGGTCGATAGACCGTCGGCCGCGACGGCTCTGGACGCGGCTCCTCCGTGAAGTAGTAGAGCGCCAGCGAGTTCCGCGAACGCTCGGGCGGACACGCGAGCGGCTCGGGGTGGCCGTGGCAAGCGTCACGCCCGGTCCGAAACAACACACAGGTGTTGAGCAGCGGCGGCACACGCACGCAACACTTCCGCATGTCCGCGGACCAGAGCTCGAGATCGCCGCCGTAGGACGAGCTCCAGCCGTCGTTCAGGAAGAGCACCAGATTCACCCGACGGCGCCAGTTGCGGCGCCGAGGATGGGTTCCGAAATCGCTGTGGATGTTGAGGAACCCGCCGCGCGGCGTCTGGTGCAGGCCGCCGCCCGCGAGCTCTGGATCAGCACAGAGGCCCGGGATCCCAGTCACGTAGCGTAGCCGCGCGAGAAACGCCGGGCCGGTGAGCTCGGCGACGAGCTCGCGCAACACCGGCGGGAAGCGCTCGCTGTGCGAGTTCCCGTACTTGCGCTCGTTGAGATGCGTGAAGTGGATCCAGCTCGCGTCCGCGCGGGGAAACGCAGCGGCAGCGGCTGCGGCCTGCGCCGGATCGAGAAAGCTCGACAGCACCAGATGAGGAAACGGTGCCGCCGCCGCGAAACGGCGCGCCAGCTCGTCGAGGTCGTGGGCGGCGAGTGGCGGAGCCGGCAACGGGCCGCCCCGCAGCGTCACCCCGGACTCAGCGCCGGCTTCGCAACTCGGACCGATGGCTGCCCCCGCTCGACTCGTCGATCGTCCACCACGTTGCCCACACCGTCCGAGCAAGCGGGGGGAATCGCTGCAGGCGGTGATCCAAATGCCTTGGTCGAGTCGAGGCTACCCACGCGTCGTTCGCGACGGCAAGGAAACGTCGGCCCGCCGTTTCGCGACCAACGCAGCGGCTCACCGTGGGCGCGCGCGTACCGGCCAAGCCGAACCGAGAACCACGATCAGCGCCGCGAGCGCGCTCGCTGCGAGCGTCGGTCCCAGCCAGAACGGGCGGTAGCGCAGGTGGATCTCGTGACGACCAGCCGGCACGAAGAGCCCGAGTAGCGCGCCGTCGGCTCGTTGGATGGTCACGGGCTGGCCGTCGAGATGCGCACGCCAGCCCGGGTAATCGCTCTCGGCGACGACGAGGAAGCCGGGCGCATCTCCGCCCACCCGCAGACGGAGATCGCCATCGTCACGCGACAGCCATTCGACGCTGCGATCGGCGCGCGCCGCTCCCGGAGTCACGCTGCGCGCGAGCGGGCCGTCGTGACCGACCAGCACGACGTCACGCCCGGGATCGAAGTCCGCCGCAGCCAATCGCTTCCACACATCCTCGCCACGCTCCACGTACAACACGTGATCGAGCAGTTGCGCCCGCGGCAGCGCGTGCGGATTCTCGAGGAGCGTGAGCTCGGCCGTGTGCGCCACGGGAAGCAGCGCATCGAAGCCCTCCGCATCGTCAGCGATGCGCAGCGTCTCCGGGCTGGGTGCCAGCCCGGCCTCGGGCGGTGCCAGGATCCAGCGCACGCCGAGGCGATCGAGGCGTCGACGATCGCGGGGAAATGCCTGCGCGAAGATCATCCCGTCGTTGGCGAAGCGATTGGTGGCCTCGAGCCCGTAGCTTCCCCACTGCAAGGAATCGAGGCCGGCGAGGCAACCCGCGTGCATGAGCCATTGCCCGTAGAGGTCGATGCCGGCGTAGTGCTCGCGAATCCTCGGCGGTGCCGGCGTGGTGGTCGGCTCGAGGGTGCTCGCGTAGCGCCAGGGCCCGTCCACGTCGCGCATCGCCGCCACCAGCGGATCGGGCAGCCGTAGCGCGTCGGGACGCACCGATGCGAGAAAGCGCCGCTCGAACGCACCGGCGTCGACGAAGAGCAACGCCAACAGCCCGAGCGCGCGCACGCCCGAGCGAAATCGCGGTAGCACGCCGAGGGCGATCGCGACGGCGATCCCCGCCACCAAGCCACGTGCGAGCGCGGCCTGGCTGTGGGCCAATGCGACTCCCATCCAGCGCTCGAGGGGCTCTGCCTGGGCAGCGACGGCCCGCAACGGATCGGCCGCGGCCCGGTCGAAGATCCACCTCCAGCCTGCGGGGAACGCACCGTTCTCACCGTGCATCGCCCACGCAGCGAAACCGACGCCGGCGAGAACCAGCGGCCACGCTGCACGTCGCGCCGTGCGCCACGCACGGGACTCGCGCTCGGCCTCGATCAGCTCGCCCACACCGAGCGCGGCCACGCACGCAGCCGCGAGCGCCGCCAATCCCAACCAACGCGCCGGAAAATGAAACGCCCCCACTCCCGGCAAGAGCTTCCAGAGCCGCGCCACGCCCGACAGGTGCTCTCCCAGCGCCAGTGCCACGGAGCCCAGCGCCACCAGCGTGAGCGCGCGTGCCGGCACGCGACGCGAGCCACCCACGGCCACGGGAACGGCGATCAGCACCGTCCAACCGAGATACGGATTCAAGAACGACTGCAGAAAATGTCCCCAGTAGTAGGCCGTCGCTTCGTCGCCGAAGAATCCAGGAAAGAGGCCCGCCGCGAGCTGTCGCGGCGGCAACGCACCGAGCGTTGCGAGCGCCGGCGGCAGCTCACCTGCGCCGCCGACGTGGCTGCGATATTCGAACCACGAGGCCACCTGGGGAGCGCCCAGTGCCACGCCGAGCACGACCAGCGCGAGCCAGTGGACGGCGAACGTCGGCCACGAACCTGGGCTCGGCGAACCGCCGGCAACCCGAGCGCGACGCATCACCGCGTACACGAACGCGGCCACCAATGCTTGCGCGGTCGCGAACGGCTGTCCCGCCAGAATCGAGAGGCCCACGACGGTAGCGCCACCGAGCACCGCACGAGCACGGCCGCGCGTGGCGATCCCTTCGCTCGCGAGCCAGAGCCACGGGATCCACGCCCACGCAAAGGTCTGCGCGCGGCCTCCCAACAGCAACGAACCCACGATTGGCCCCGACAGCAACGCCGCGCTGCCGGCGAAGAGTTGCGCTCCGAATCCTGCACCCAGGCACCGCACGAACGCCGCCGCACCAACGGTCAAGAGCCACAGGTGCGCGATCAGCACCACGTCCATCGCCACACCGTGCGGAAGCCAAAGATGGGGAAAGGCGAGCGGATAGAAGACCCCGGTGGTGCCCTGGGCAGGAAACGGGAAACCCGCGCCGACGTGGCTGTTCCAGAGCGCCGAGCGCCCCGCGGCGTAGCGCTCCCACACCCACGATTCCCAGAAATAATGCTCTCCTGCTGTATCCCAGCCGAAGATCATCCCGCCGCGCTCGAGCGCCGGCGCCAGGAATACGAGCACGATCCCCAGGAGCGCCGCCGCCGTGACGACGAAGTGCACGTGCGGCGCCGTCCGCGCGAACCGAGTCCCGGGCGTCTCGTTCGCGCTCACGGTTCGAGCCTGAGCGTGAACGCCGGCGGCGGCGCCACCACGCGCACGAACGGCACGGGGTCGTCGCCGATCCACACCGGCTCCACGGTGCCGCCGGGAGCGGCGACCATTCCGTCCGCCCAGTGGTAGCGCAACACGACCTCGCCTCGTGGCGCCGCGACGTCCGAGACCGCGAGCTCGCCCCAACGCGCCGTCACTCGGCCGTGCCCCTCCTCGAAGCTCGATGCTTCGCGCCTCACCTCGTAGAGGCGGAAGCGGCCGCGCTCACCGACCGCGCGCACGGTGGGTGCGAGCGCGTCGAGCGCCGCGCGGCTCTCGGGATGCCACGCGGCGATGCCCGTGACGTCGTAGAGCTCCAGATCACGCAATAGTTGCGCAGGCGCGAGCTCCGCGAGCCGGCTGCCGAACGCTTCGCCAGCCGTGAAGCTCGCGAAGCGATGTGGCAAGCGCAGCCACGGCGTGGGACCGCCGATCAGCTCGCGGCCCGTGTCCAGTGCGACTGGGCCGAGGGCATAACTGCCGTCGTACGGACCGGGGTCCGCGCTGCCGAGCCACGCGTCCTCGATCATGAGCCGGCCGCGTGCGGGAGCGTCGTTCTTCACCCACGCGAGGAGCACTTGGAAGCTCGCCGGCGGCACGTCGCTGGGCCGCGCACGCGCCACGAAGGTCGCGAAGCTCGGCAAGCGGGCCACGGCGAGCACGGCCAGGACGGCCACGATCGCCGCCCACCTCCAGCGGCGTCGGGATGCACGCCACACGTGCTCGCGCCACTCGGCGAACGCCAGCGTCGCCGGCACCAACCAGAGGAGCCGGTACGCCACCACGTAGCGAAACGGCTCGAACGCAGCCATCGCCCGAATCCAGGAGCCGTAAAACGCCACGAATCCGCACCACGCGAGGCTCGCCGCGAGCCCCAGGGTCAGACGGCGGTCGGAGGAGCGCGCCAGACCCATCGCACCGGCGAACAGCACCGTGTTCCGGGCGATCCAACTTCCCCACAGCGGCCGCCCCAGCTCGAGACCCGCGTCGAAACCATCGAACCCCGCAACCGGCGTCACGATCTCGCGGATCGGCAGCAGCCAATCGTGCTGCAGCCAGAGCGGCCACGGCACCGGGCTGCGCCAATGGGAAAACCGCAACATCGGCAGCAACCACGCGCCATCGACGACCAGCGTGCTCGCCAGCCCGGCGACCAGCAGCGTCACGGCGCGGCGCCTGTGGCTGCGACCGAATGCCAAGAGCATCCCGGCGATCGGCACCGGCAGCAACAGTACCGCGCCCTTGTGGACGAGCAACGCGAGCGCCGCTGCCGCCGCGAACGCCACCACCGCGAGCACTCGCCCCCGCGTCAGGTATGCGTACGCCGCCGCCAAGGCGGCCAGCAGCCAAACGCTCACGTACCCGCCCACGATCGGGCCGGCGGCGCGGAAGAGCTCGAGCTCCGAGGTGGCGAGCAAAGCCATACCCACGCACGTACCGAGCAGCGACGAACCTCGTTCCAGCCCGAACGCACGCAACGACGCACCCAAGAGCAGCGGGATCGACGCCCAGCAACCCACCACACCGAAGCGCACCCATTGCCCGGCGGTCACGGTGGTCAGCCAGCGCGCGGCGTAGAGATGCGAAACCAGGTTGTGCTCCAGGAACGCGTACGGATATCCGGCGGCGAAATGCGGTTCGTAGCCCCAGGCGCGTCCCGTGGTCGCGTGGATGCGGCGACCCGCCTCGATCAGCTCCGCAGAAACGGCGTGCTCGACCGTCCAGCTCGTGGCCGGCGACGTCAGGTGGCCCGCGTACGGGAGCGCCGCCCGCGCACCCGCGAGGAGCGTCAGGAACCCGAGGTGAACGAGCCACGCCCCGCGCGAGAGCGGCGGCACGGCGAGGGTCTCGCGTTGCATGGTGATGGCTGGTGGGCTCACGACGTGGCCCGCCGGCGCAACGGTAGGAAAGCGACGTTGCTCGCGGCAAGTCGCGGGGAAGCTGACGGCGGTTCGCTTGCGACCCTCGCGCGTTGCCACGAGGTCGCGAGCCGCGTGCGTTCTCCCACCCGATCACGTTAAGAAGCACCCGCAGCGCGGCACTGCGTCGCGTTCTCGCTTCCGCAATCGATTCGCGTGTCGCGCCCTTCGCCCACACCGTTGTCGATCCGCATCTCGGCGACGCTCGCACCGGGATTGCTGCCGGTGCTCTTGCTCGGCCCCGCGCTGGTGCGCGGCGAGCTGATCTACGGCTTCGACACCCTCGGCGAGCTCTATCCGTGGTGGACCTGGGCGTGGCGTGAGATGGCCCACGGTGTGTGGCCGCACTGGAATCCCTTCGTGATGTGCGGTCTGCCGTTTCACGGGCTGGCGGTGGTGTCGCTCGCGTATCCGCTCTCGCTCGCAAACCTGGCGCTCGATCCGCCGCGCGTGATCACCGCGTGGTGGCTCGTGCACCTGGCGCTGGCCGGCGTTTGGACCCAGCGCTTCGGCCGCGCGCTCGGGCTGAGCCCCGGCGCCTCCGCCCTCGCCGGCATCACGTTCGGCGCGTCCGAGGCGCTCGTGAGCCGCATCGCCGCAGGCGAGCTGCCACAGCTCGCCGTGGTCACGTGGTTTCCAGCGCTCTTGTGGGCGCTGGAAACGGGAATCCGCGACGATCGCCCGCGTACGGTGCTCGCGGGAGCGGTGCCGATCGCGCTGATGCTGCTCGCGGGACACCTTCAGTATGTCGCGTACGGCTCGCTGCTCGCCGGCGGGTATGCGTTCACACGACTGGCGGGCGATCGCGAGCGCCGCCGTGAGCCGCGGCTCTGGCTCGCTCTCGCCGCGGCTTGGCTTGTCGGTCTCGCCCTCGCCGCGCACCAGGTGTTGCCCACGCTCGACGCCCTCGCCGGCTCGCATCGTGCCTGGGGGCTCGCTGCCCAACTGGATTCCGGCATCTTGCTGACACCCCGCAGCTTGGGCCGTTGGATTGCACCCGACCTGCTCGGCAACGAGTATCGCGGCGGATACGTCGGCGACACCGTCGCCGGGCAGGTTCCGCTCTACGTCGGAGTCTTGCCACTCTTCCTCGCTGCGACCGCCCTCGCGCTCCGCACGCGCCACGCGTGGCGATTGGGGATCCTCGCGGCGGCGGGCGTGGCCTTCGCGTTCGGATCGCGACTGCCACTCGCGCCGCTCCTCGGATGGCTGCTGCCGCCGCTCACCGGGTTTCGCATTCCCAGCCGCATGCTGGTGGTGGCGGCGCTGCCGATGGCCGTGCTCGCCGGCCTCGGCGTCGATGCAGTGCTGGAGCGCCCGACAGACGACCCACGCCGTCGGCTCGTGGCCACGCTCCTCGCGGCCATCGTGGTTGGAATGGTCACCTGCCTCGCCGCCTTCGCGAGCGCGGGCACCCTGGGCGATTCGCTGTGGCAGGCATGGGTGCCGGATGCGGGGTCGAGTCGATCGCCAGAGGTGTCGGCTGGCGCACGCGCGGCGGCTCGCGTGAGTGCCATGTGGGCTTGCCTGCTCGTCGTGGCGAGTGCAGCGGTCGGCCGCTGGCTCTGCCGAGCGCTCAGCGACGCGTCGAAGCGGGCTGCTACCGTGGCCGCGCTGGCGCTAACCGCGTTCGATCTCGCCATCCATGCGCGCCCGTGGATCCGCGACATCTCGCCGGAGGTTGCGCGGATGGCCGCGGTCGTCGAGCCCCTGGCGGCGTCTGCGGCCAGTGCCACCGAGGCGGGCTCCGGTGCCCGCGTCCTGGCGCGCGTGTCCCTGGGCAGCCAGCCGATCCCCGCGTCCTTTCTCGCGAGCTACGGCGTGGGCAACGAGACCGGCGAAATCGTTCCGAACTGGCTCGCGGCACACGACGTGCGCACCGTCACCGGCGAGATCGGGCTGATTCCGGCGCGAACCATGCTCTTCACGGGGAACGCGGGGCGCTATCGGCTTGCCGACGTCGAGCCCGTCTCGCGTCTCGATCTGCTCGGCGTCAACCGCATCGTCACCGATCGGGAGCCACGAGCGCTCGCCGTAGAGGAGCGCACGAGCGCATTGCCCTTGGCCTTCCTCGCGGCGCAGGTGGAGCGTGTCGCGAGCCCTCGCGATGCCGAACGAAGACTCGACGAGTCGCCCGGTGGCTCGCTCGACCCGCGCCAGCTCGCCATCGTCGAGAGCGCAGCGCCGCTCCCGGCAGTCGAGCACCCGCGTGAGCTCGGTTCTCCCGGTGCGGCGCGCTTGCTCACCCTCGGCACCCAAGACCTCTCCATCGCCGTCGATGCCGTGCGTCCCGCGCTCCTCGTGGTCCTCGATCCTTACGATCCGCGCTGGGAGGCGACGATCGACGGCTCGCCGGCTCCGCTTTACCCGACGCAGCTCATGTTTCGCGGAGTGCCGGTTCCCGCCGGTCGCCACCGGGTTCGGCTGCGCTACGTGCCGCGTCCGTTCCAGGTGGGCGTGGGAATCACGACCGTCACGACACTGCTCGCGCTGGCGGACGCCGTACAGCGGCGCCGCGTGCGAACGAGATCGTGAACGCGGCCGCCCAGCTCACCGCCGGTGGACCTTTCTTCCCGATGACGTCGCCGCTAGCTTGCGCCCGCTCGCGCACCGAGCCATCCATGCAAGTGCGCGGTGCCGACACGAGAAGGCGAGAGGAACACCATGAGCGATGTGAACGTGGGACGAAACGATCCGTGCCGCTGCGGCTCGGGCAAGAAGTACAAGAAGTGCTGCATGAGCCGTGACGACGAGGCGCGGCGACTGGCGATGAAGGCGCACGAGCACGACCACGTCTGCAACGACCCGAGCCATCACCACGGGGACCACGCTCACGAGCACGACGAGTTCTGCGACCACGATCACGACCACTCGGACGACGACGGCTACGACGCAGGCGAGCCCGACGAAGACCGCGACCCGGATCCCGTCTGGGAGGCGATGGAGGACCAGCCGCTGGATCGCCAGGTCGAGCTGGTCGTCGAGCGCGTGAAAGCGCCAGCGCCCCTTCACCCCGACGACTGGCTCGAGCTTCTCGAAGTGCTCGGCATCGAGCTCTTGCGCGAGCGACGCCCCGCCGACCTCGATCGCCTGCTCGATGCCGCCCGCGAGCACCAGCCCGCCCTCGCCGAGGAGCTGGGGACCTTCGATCGCACGTTGCGTGCGTGGGCTTCGCTGCAACGCGAGAGCGACGAGGCCCCGCTCCTCGACGCCGCCGCTCATGCCACCGAGGATGCCGACGAGCTCATCCGGCTTCTCGACGGTTTCCGCTATCACGGTCGTCTGGCGCTGGTCGAGCGCGCCCTCGCCACTGCACTCGAGCAGGCGGTGGCGGACGATCCCGACTCGCCGCTGGTGCTCGAGCTGCGCGAGATCGCCGCGCAGGTGGCGATCGCCGCAGCCCTCGACGCCAACCCCGAGCTCGACGCCTGTGGGCCGGAGCTGGCGGCCCGCCTCGCCCAATTCGGCGACGTCGACACGGAATTCCTCGCCGAGCTGATCCGCCGGCGCACGGGCCGCGGCATCGAGCCACTCACCGTCGACGATCTCCTCGCCGTGACCAACGTCGACGAAGCCGAACAGGCCACCTTCCTCCTCTCTCTCGAGTTCTGCGGCGAGCTGGTGCGCAGCCACGGCTGGACGCGAGCGCGCGCCGAGATGGCCCGTGCGGAGATCACCGCTTACCTGACCGAACGGATGCTGGAGCTGGCTGGCGCGCGATCCCGCGGCGCCAAGCACGCGCTACGCGGTGTCCCCAAGCGCGCCGGCTATCTGATCCCCGACAAGAGCAGCATGGAGCGCTATCTGGAGGTGAGCGCCGATCCCGTCACGGGTTCGCTGCACGCCGCAACGGCGCTGATCATGGCGTTTCCCGCCTGGCTCGGGCTTCTGGCGAAGCGCTCGGTGATCGCCGCAGACGAGGTCGAGACGCTTCAGGCCGAGCTGCGAGAGGTCGCCTCCCTCGAGCTGCCCGCGCACGGCCTCTTCTGCGAGGACCCCACACTTCTCGCCGATCTCGACGCCGCGCTCGCCCGCTGAGCGGGGTCGCGTCACGCGGTTTGCGAGGGTACGTGCCGAGCCTCGATACTGATCCCTCGCCCGCCCTCGCGGTTGCACCCGAGTCACTGGCTTCATGAACGTCCGTACCGCCGCCGCGCTGGCGCTGCCCTTCGCCGGCGCCCGATACCTCAAGACGCGCACCCCGCTGGTGGTGGGCATCCAGCTCACGCTGCGCTGCAACTTCCGCTGCGACTACTGCACCCGCACCAGCGACCAACGCATCGAGCTACCGCTGGAGCTGGTCCGCGAGCTGCTCCACGAGATCACACGCCTGGGCGGTCGCAAGGTCGTCTTCACCGGCGGCGAGCCGCTCCTCTACCCGGGAGTCGAAGCGTTGGCGGAGCTCGGCCACGGGCTCGGGCTCTCGGTCAGCCTCAACACCAACGGCACGTTCCTCGAGCGCCACGCCGGAATTCTGCGCTGGATCACCGACCTCACCACCAGCCTCGACGGCGGACGCGAGGTCCACGACGCCGTGCGCGGCAACGGCTCGTTCGACAAGGTCATCGCCAGCCTGCGGTTGGCGCGCGCGCACGGGCTCAAGCGCCGCGTGACGGTGGTGCTGCACCGCGACAGCCTCGCGTCGCTCGACGAGCTGCTCGCGATCGGCGCGCGCGAGGACGTACCCATCACGTTCCAGCCGGTCTTCGATCCACCCGAGGATCGTAGCGACGTCTATCCCGACGTCGAGGCCTATCGCGGGGCGATCGACAGGTTGCTGTCCGCCAAGCGCGATGGCGCCCGGCACGTGGTCGCCAACTCGATCGAAGGGCTGCGCTACCTGCGCGACTGGCCGGATCTCGCGTGGTCGCGGTGCGCAGGCGGGTTTCTCTTTTGCCGCGTGCAGGTCGACGGAGACGTGGTGATCTGCGCCGAGAACAAGCAGAGCCCGCCGGGCGGCAACGTGCTGCGCGACGGCGCCGCGGCGTTCGGCGCCGCGTTCCGCGCCCTCGACGTGCTGCGCTGCGGCACCTGCCCGTGCGCGAATCACGTCGAGATCAACCAAGCGTTTGCACCCCACGTCGGCGCCGCGCTCAATCTCGCGCGCCTGGTGTGATGACGGCTGCACCACCAAAACGCTGCCGCCCGCGCCACGACGTCGGCTAGAATCGCCGCGCCGCATCTGAACGAGTTCGGGAGCGCACGTGATCGGAAACCTGATCGGGTTCGTGCTGGTCATCGGCGTCGTGACGGCCGTGGGCTGGATCACGCGCAGCGTGATCGCGGCGCTCGCGGGCGGCGTCGCGCTGGCCGTGCTGGTGCTCTCGGCCGTGGTGGTCCAGATCGGCTCGGACCTGGGCTCGATCCTCGACTATGCCGCCGAGCCCAAGGCGCCGGTGCTGGTGGTGTTCAGCGACGGATCGACCGCCGTCGCCGGCCTGTGGGTCAAGCTGCGCGAGATGCGTGCGACCACCGAGCTCATGACCCAGCTCGGTAGCAAAGACCCTGCGATCCGCATGAAGGCTCGGGACACGATGGTCCAGCGCTTCGCGCCCGATCTCGTGGAGCAGAAAGTCGACGGACCGCCGCCCCCGGTTCTGGTTCATCGACTGGTCGCATCAGGCCTGGAGTCGTTCGATCCACCAGCCCTCAAGCGCCTCGCGGATCGAATTCGCGAGCACGGCTGGACCGAGGCCGCGAAGGGTTCGTTCCGCTTGATTCGCGTCGACATCAGCGGCGCGCGGGCGGTGCTCGAGGATCATGCCGCGGTGCCGTTCACCGTACCGACCGCCACCGGCCCCGTGGTTGCGCAGATCAAGCCGGAGTTCGTCCTCGACTGCGTCGTCGCGCCGGACTGTTACGACCGTCTCATGGCGGCCGTCCGCGATCCCGATCGCGCGGTGACCCAAGTGGGCGAGACGCAAGCCCTGTCTCAGGTCTTGGCCGAGCACCCGGAGCTCGCACGACAGCTCGAGACCGAGGCGTCGTACATCCCGCCTGGCGGTTACGCCAACGCAGCGAGCAGCGTCATGGTGCTGGCACTCGCCGGCAGGACGGTGGCGGACACCGGGCTCACCGCGCTCGAGCCGCTACTCTCCACCCAGCCCCTCGAGATCTTCCCGAAGACGCCCATCGCACGCCTGCTCGATCGCACGCTGGCGCTCGCGACCAAGGGTCCCGTCGCCAAGCTGCTGCAGAGCGTGGTCTTGGACCGGATCAAGAAGCTCGCATCCTGACGCGCGAGCCGACCGCCTTCGCGCACCCGCTCGTCACCCGCCCAGCGCGAGCGGGACGGATTCAGCGCGTGAGAGCGCGCTGACGCAGGTGGTGATCGGCGAGCACCAATAGCACGGCGGCTTCCACCAGCGGCACCGCACGCGGCAGCACGCAAGGATCGTGACGGCCGCGCGCCGCGAGGGTGCGGCGCCGTCCGTGAACGTCGACGCTTTGCTGCGGCTTGCGGATCGTGGCGGTGGGCTTGAAGACGACGCGGCACACGATGGGCTCGCCGTTCGAGATGCCGCCCTGGATCCCGCCCGAGAGGTTGGTCTTGGTCCGCACGCGTCCCTTGCGCATCAGGAAGGGATCGTTGTGCTCGCTGCCTTTCATGCCCAGCGAGCCGAATCCGCTACCGATCTCGAATCCCTTCGACGCTGGAAGCGAAAGCAACGCCTTCGCCAGATCCGCTTCCAGCTTGTCGAAGACCGGCTCGCCCAATCCCGCGGGGACACCCCGCGCGATCACCTCGACCACGCCGCCGATCGAGTCGCCGTCGCGACGGACCTCGTCGATGAGCTCGATCATGCGCGCCGCCGCGGCTGGGTCGGGACAGCGGACGGGCGTGCGCTCCACCTGCGCGAGTCGCACGCGAACGGGGTCGATGGCGGCACGAATCGTCCCCACCTGAGTCACGTACGCCACCACCTCGATGCCGGCGTCGACGTGGAGGAGCTTGCGCGCCACCGCACCCGCGGCCACGCGCGCGGCGGTCTCGCGGGCGCTGGCGCGACCACCACCTCGCGGCTCGCGGATTCCGTACTTGGCGTCGTACGTGTAATCGGCGTGAGACGGGCGATAGATCTCCTCCATCTCCTCGTAGTCACGGCCGCGCGCGTCCAAGTTGCGGATCGACATGCCGATGGGCGTGCCGAGGGTGAGCCCGTCGCGCGACAGGCCGGAGAGAATTTCCACCTCATCGGGCTCGCCGCGCGGCGTGGTGAGTCGGCTCTGGCCTGGGCGGCGGCGGTCGAGATCGCGCTGGATCTCGGCGGCGGCGATCGGTAGCCGGGGCGGACAGCCGTCGACGATCACGCCCAGCGCGGGGCCGTGGCTCTCGCCGAAGGTGGTGACGCGAAAGAGCGTGCCCGTCGAGCTGCTCATGGCGGCCGAAGTGTAGCGTGTGTTCCGTGCCGAGATCGGCGCAACCTCAGGTGGGTGACGCAGCGTCGAGCTCGAGCGCATGGGCGGCAGCGCGATCGACCACCAGCTCGACGCGCCCAGGGTGCACCTGAAGAAACGACGCCGGGCAGTCCGATGACACCTCGCCGTGAAACGCCCGCGCGAGCGGCGCGGCCTTGGAGGTACCCCACGCGACCAGAAGCACGTGGCGCGTTTCCAGGATGGTCGCGATCCCCATCGTCACCGCCTCACGCGGCATCGGTCCGAGCCCGGCAAAGGCCGGCGCGTTCTCCTGCAACGTCGCCGACGCGAGCTGCACACGCCGCGTGCGGCTCGACGCGGACGAACCGGGCTCGTTGAACGCGACGTGACCGTTGACGCCGATGCCCAACAACTGCAGATCGATGCCACCGGCGCCGCGGATGGCATCCTCGAAGCGCTCGAAGCACGCGGTGCCGTCGCGCGTCGACGCGTCCGGGAAATGGCACGACGCCGCCGGAATGCCCGCCGGTTCGAAGAGATGCTCGCGCATGAAACGCCGGAAGCTCGCAGGGTGATCGGCCGCGATGCCCAGGTACTCGTCGAGATTGAACGTCACGAGCTGGCGCGCATCGAGCTCGTGGCGGCGGAAGACCTCGACCAGAGCCGCGTAGATCGGCGCGACCGAGCGTCCCGTTGCGAGGCCCAAGACGGGCGCTCGCCCGCGTACGGCGTGAAGCACGTCCGCGATCCGCTGCGCAGCGAACGCGCCGCCCACGTGTGCATCGCGCGCGACCGTGACTGCGACCGACTTCCCCGCCGCACACACCAGCGTGTGGCGGCAAACACCCTCGTTCATGCGCTCGAGCGCCGCGGACGAGAGCGCAGACCGCGATCAGCCTGCGGCGGCGGCCACCGTCACGGGAACGGTGGTCGACAGGCCGTCGTGGGCGATGCCGATGGTGGCGCTTCCCGCTGCGACGGCCGTGATCGCGCCACCTGCGCTCACCGTCGCGATCGAGGTGTCGCTCGACGCGTAGAGCGTGCTGGCATCGTCGGTGATGTCCTGGCTGCTGCCGTCCGAGAGCTGCGCCGTGACGGTGAGGTTGGCGGTTCCACCGGCCGTCAGGCTCAACGTCAGTGGGCTGGCCGCGATCGAGTCCAGGGTCACAGGCACCGACACCGAGAAGATCACCTGATCGGTGTCTTCGAAGCCGGAATCCGAGAGATAGTAGACCGACAATACGTGATCACCGGTGGTGACGCCGGAGACGACTCCCGCCGCCTGATCGTTGGTCACGAAGAATCCGCGCGAGACGTCCGAGCCGTCGAGCACCACCTCGAAAGTGCGCGCCGGCGCGCTGAAGGTCACGCGCGTCACGAAGCTCGATTCGGTGACGGTTTCGCCGTCCGCGGGCGAAACGATCTTGACCTCCGGCCCGCAACCAGCCAGCGAGAGAAGCAACCACCACGCTGCCAAACGCCTGCGCTTCTGCGTCGTCATCCGCCTGCTCCGGGGTGGGTCGGGGTCACGGTCGGCACGGTACCATCGATCGAAAGGACCATCAAGTGATCGACTTGATGGTCCCATCGGCGTGCAAATCACTCATCCCATCGCCGGCAGCTCGAGGCCATTGAAGAAGAAACCCACCTCGACTGCGGCGGTCTCCGGCGCGTCCGAGCCGTGCACGGCGTTCTGCTCGATGTTGGTCGCGTAGAGCTTGCGAATGGTGCCTTCGGCGGCCTTCGCTGGATCCGTGGCGCCCATGAGCTCGCGGTTCCGTGCGATCGCATTCTCTCCTTCGAGCACGCTCACCACCACGGGGCCCGAGGTCATGAACGCACACAGGCTGCCGTAGAATGGCCGCTCCTTGTGCACCGCGTAGAACGCCCGCGCTTGATCGAGCGTGAGCTGGATGCGTTTGGTGGCGGCGATGGTGAGCCCCGCGTCCTCGAACTTGGACAGGATCGCGCCGATCTTGTTCTTGGCCACGGCGTCCGGCTTGATGATGGAGAGCGTGCGTTCTTTCATGGGCTCCTC
>CAYUSL010000050.1:15964-21374 GCA_964447125.1 uncultured bacterium
CCGAGCGTGAGCGACACGAACCGATTCCAGGCCGCCGCCATCGCCCGCCGATGGGGCGGATCGCGGCGCAGCGTACGCACTCCCGCGACCACGTCGTGGTCGTCGGCGAACGCCGCCAGGCGCGCGAGCTCGCTCACGTCGAACTGGCGATCGGCATCGGTGAAGAAGAGCCACTCGCCAGTGGCGACCGCAAAGCCGTTGCGCAGCGCAGCCCCGTAACCGCGGCTCGCCGGGTGCCGGACCAAGCGTAGCTCCGGCACCTGCGTGCGCAGCGCTTCCACGAGCGCGGCGGTGCGATCCTGCGAGCCGTCGTCCACCACGATGATCTCGACCCGCGCGGCCACCGCGCGTGCCGCGCGCCAGACCTCGTCGACAGCGGGCTCGATGTTGCCTTCTTCGTTCCGCGCCGGCAGCACCACCGACAGGCTCGCGAGCGGGCGCTGCTCGAGGACCGCAGCCTGCGCAGGCGCGTTGGTAGCAGGCGGCGATTCCACGCGGTGCGACACGACGGGCGACGGAGGTCCGGAAGACTATCCGGCCCGTGACACAGCCGTCGCAGGGCGGTGTCGAGCACCGACCGCGACGGGAGTCGCCACGTGCGAAGACGCTCGTATCAGCTCGGTTGCACCGTCCCCGTCGATCGACGACGGAGGCGCGTCGCCGCCAGCCACGTCGCGGCGAGCGGCACCAGGCTGGCGAGCGCCGATGCGCCGGAACCGCCGGTGGCAAGCCGCCCGCACACGGGCGGTGTCGTGGGCTCGAAGCGCGCCACCACGTCCGGATACGACGCATCCGCGTCCACGTCGCGGATCGCCGCGCCGTTGGATGCGCCGGACAGATAGTTCGACCGCAACACCAAGTTGCTGCGCGAGAGCGGTGCCGTGTTGTCGGGGCGCGGCAACAGCTCGTCACCGGTCGCGAAGAAATCGGCAGCGTCCTTCTCGTGATCGAACCCGGCCTCGCTTTGGTATTCGAAGAGACCGTCCGCCTGCTCGAAGAAGATGAAGGGGCTGAACTCGTTGCAATTCGGGCATTCGAGAAGGCGCGGAATGATCGTGAAAGTCGGATTGGGCTTGTGCAGTTCGAGAACGCGGTAGACCGCGAGGCCTCCGTTGCCGGCGACGTCCGAGTCCCAGGGGTACCACGCGTCCCCCGGCGTGGACGGTCGGCGGTTCTCGATCAGGAAGTACTCGTTGCCGCTGCCGAGCTGATAGACGACGCCACCTTCGAGCACCGGCGGCACCACCGCTGCCGAGAGCGTGCTGGTGACCGGCACCACCGTGGCCCATCCCGCCTTCACACGATCCACGGCGTTCAGGCTCGTGTAGCGGCTGTAACCACTGCCCATCCGCGACCACGCACTTCCCGGGTTGGGCTCGAGGCCGAGCGAGGGGTTCGTGCCGTCGAGCGCGTCCTCGTTGTACATGTCGTCGAAGCCGATCAGGTGGCCGAACTCGTGTAGGTAGTTGCGGGTGTCACTGAGCTTGGCCACCGCCACGGCATTCACGCGCACACCATCGAACGTGAAGTCCTGAGGTGTGAATCCCGTGAGCGTCTCGGAGAGCTCCGCCACCGGCAGCGCGATGCCACCCACGTCGGTGTTGATGATGGCGGCTATACCGTCGGTCCAGCCGTCGGCGTTCGAGTCGAATTGGCTGAAGTCCACACCGAGCTCGTCGTGGGCCTTGCGTAGCACGTCGCGCAGCATGCCGAGCGCAGGCACCAGCGCAGTGACGTCGCCGCGGTCGATCACGCAGTCGTCGTGCGGCGGCGGCATCGGACAGGTATCGAAGTGGACCGGCGGCGGCAGCACCGCCTCCGGCCGGTAGGTACCGATCGACTGCACCTCCCAATAGCGGGAAAAGCCATCGGTCACGTTGGCGGGATCGTAGAAGCTCGCGACGGAGCTCCAGTCGGGCGCGGTGCCGATCTCGACCCGCAGCACCAGCACCGGACGGGTCCCGGAGCGCGGCACCTTGTTGCGCCCGATGTCGTTCGCATCGCTCATGTGGTCGATGTAACCTGCCGCGGCTCGGCCGGCAGAAAGGGCGAGCGCCGCCAAGAAAACCAGTACCATCCACGCGTGTTGCCGTCGCTTCATTCGAAGTCTCCTCGCGCCGTCGCGAGCCGGGACGCAGGCGTGCCGCGCGAACGCATCCTTCGAGGATACACGTCGCCCCTACCGCCGCGCCTCCCCGCGGTTCGCAGAACCACGTTGCGCCCCGCTCCCCGCGCCGCTACAGCGCCCACGCACGGTTCCGGCGCCTCGACCGCTCGCCCATGAACACCGTGCCGAATCCTTGGATCCCCGTCGGGCTGCTGCTCGTCGGCGTCGCGCTCGGCGCCGCCGGCGGACTGCTGGTGGTGTGGGCGCGCTACAAGCGTGCGACGCGCGTTCTCGGGGCGCTGCTCTTCCTCGTCGGCAGCGGCATGGCCGGCGCGGCGTTGCTGGAGGTGACGCGCAGCCCCTTCGTCACCGGCTTCCTGGGGGCACTCTATTGCCTCGCCGTGCTGGCGGCGCTGCTCAACGTCGACTCCCGATCGGCCCCGGAATCCCGCGAGTCGTTCCCGCGGCGCTTCTCGCCGCACCGCACCACCCGCATCCTCGCGCCCCGCGATCGCACGCCTCCGCCACCCTGATTCGCGCGCGCTGCGGCCCTGCGTGGCCGCGCGAGGACCGAATCAGCCCTTGGTTTCGCCCTTGGATGCGGCAGGGCGGCGCGTCTCCGATACCGGGATGAGCCGCCCGCCCTGATTCACGAGGAACTCGTTGGTTGGCAGCCCCGGCGCGATGCGACCGACGACCTGCTTGGGGTGCTGGATGATCCTGTAGCCGTTGGGAATCGAACGACCCGGGTAGAACCACACCGGCCCCGAGATCGAGACCTTGTGCCCCACGCAGCCCGCGAGGAAGTTGAGCTTGGTGTCCGCGAATGCACCGTCGTGCTCCACCTCGATGGTGCCTTCGAGCTTCAGATCGTAGAAGCGCACGCGCCCGCCCACGAACGACTCGCTGCCCACGAGCCCGCCCTGGATCGTCTTCACGAAGCTCTCGGGATAGATCGCCGAGAGATTGAGGATGGCCTGCTGGGCGATGATGCTCTTGTCGCCCACCACCGAGCCGTTGACGATCGCCTGCTCGCCGATCGACGCCCCGGCGCCCAACATCGAGAACCGCACCTGGGCGCCGGCACCGATGTGCACTCCCGGCCCCAGGATGCAGCCTTCCACCGTGGCGCTCGGATGGATCAGGCAACCCTTGCCGACGACGTTGAGGCGGCTCAGAAAACCGTAGGCGATCTTGCCGCGAGTGGTCGCGAACAAGGACCGAATCAGGATCCACGCCAGCCAGAGCTTGCGCCGCGACGCCTCGCGCGCCCACCCGAGGCCGATGGCGAAAACATTTGCCTGCCACACGTGGACCCAATGACCGAGGTGCATGACCACGCCGTTCGAGAGCGGCACCGCCATGGAACGGCCGCGAGCACCCATGGCCCCCAGATCCACGGGGAAGGTGCGCTCCTTGAGCTCCACGACCTCGGCACGCGCCGCTGCGCGAAGCGTCGCGAGATCCGCAACCGGCTGGCGAACGTAGAAGACGTCGTAGAGCGCGCGCTCGCCGGTCGCGTAGCGGAAATCCTTCTCGAAGCGAAGCTCCTGGATCGGATGCGTGAACTCGACCATCGGACCCCGCGGAATGCCCAGCACCGAGCTTCCCGTGGCCACGCGCGCGCCCTCCAGGAACCGGCGCAACACTCCCGTCGACACGAACACGTAGTCGAGGACGAGCAGGTACTCGGGCTCGCGGATCTGGGCGAGATCGCGCACCCGGCGCACCTCGAGCCCGAGATCGGCGAGCGCTCGATCCTGGTGCTCGGCGAGGCGACGGTCGCCGATCCAGCAACGAGAGACGGGATCGCCGAACGGGGCGATCGTGCGCTCACTCGAAAGAACGTAGGCGGGCGTAGCCACCACGGCAGCACTCCTCGACGACGGCGAGGTCGCGAAACGCGAGGATCGAGCGGCGCGCGAAGCTACAGCGCACGGTATCGCCCGTCAAAGCGACGCGAGAGCACGATACCGCGCGCGCGTCCTGCGGGCTGCCTTGGCCAGAGTTTCAGCGTCCTGCTAAATCCCGCGGCGCGGTGTCGCACCGCGATCCCTCCGAGATCTTCGAGAAGCCCGTGAACGCCTATCTCCTCGACCACACCGAGCCGGTGGCGCCGTGGAACGAGCCGGCCCACGAGCTCGAGGTCTTCGCGCGGCCGCTCGGCGAGTGGATGCGCGGCGTGCTCGAATCCGAGGGATTCACGGTGACGCGAGTGGCGAGCGAGAGCCAGATCGCGGCGGCAGGCCCGTGCCTGGTGGTCGCGAGCCACGTGGTCGCTGGCTCGGCGGCGATCCGCGCCTTCAAGCGCGCATGCGAGTCGGGTAGCACGAGCCGCGCCCTCGCCCTTCCCGACTGTGCCTTCACGCGCTTCACCACCCCGTTGGCGGCGCTTCCCACGGAGCAGAGGGCCGGCAAGCGCGTCCATCGCTACGACGTCTTCTGGTGCCACGACGGCCGCTTCAGCCGTGAAGCAGCCGCGAGCTTCGAAGCCTTGGTGATCGAGCCGCGCGAGCGCGAGCTACCCACCAGCGCACCTCCGTTCGTACCCGGCGAACGTATGCCGATGGGGATCACGCCCCAGTACGTGTTCCAGATCCGCCACTGGTCGCACCTCCACCAGGCGAACATCGTGGGCGGGATCTGCGAGGCGTTCGCGCGCGCCACACGCCCACGGACCTGGGCATGGCTGGCCTGGCGCGTGCTGCGGGCGTTCCCGTGGACACTCCGCCGGCTACTCGGCGGTTTCAATCACCGCGGGCGCCGCAGCTTCATCCACCCCACGGCCAGCGTCGAGGGCTGCGTGATCGGCCGCGGCGTGGTGATCGATGCGGGCGCGGTGGTGCGCGGCTCGATCGTCGGCGACGGTGCCAAGATCGGCCAGCACGCCCGCGTGCTGTGGAGCGTGATCGGACCCGGCGCGCGGGTGGCGTGGAACGGGATCGCGAACTTCTCGGTGCTCATGCGCGGAGCCGAGACCAGCTTTCCCGGCGTGCAGATGTCGGTCGTGGGACGCGACGCGTATCTCGGCTCCGGTGTCTGGCACCTCGACACCAGCTTCACCGGACCGGTGCCGGTGCGCGACGGCGAGCGCGTCGTGGCGAGCCACCAGCTCTTGCTGGGCATCGCCGTCGGCCATCGCGGCTTCCTAGGCGCCGGCGTGACGATCGCCGCAGGCCGCGAGATCCCGAACGGCACCCGCTGGATCGACGATCCCGCGCGTATGGCGACGCGGATCCCCGCCGACCTCGTGGATGGCGAGGTCTACGCCATTCGCGACGGGCGCCCGATCCTCTTGAGCGA